>NZ_JBPIZD010000007.1:0-176724 GCF_051172395.1 Brevibacterium sp. H602
GCCGTCGGGTAGTAATTAGCTCTTAGAAGAGGCCGGTGATGTTGCCGTCCTCGGTGACGTCGATCTTCAGCGCTGAGGGTTCGCGCGGCAGGCCCGGCATCGTCATGATGTCGCCGGCGATGACGACGATGAACCCGGCTCCGGCCGACAGCCGCACATCCTTGATCTCGATGACGTGGTCGGTCGGCGCCCCGCGCAGACTCGCATCCGTCGACAGCGAGTACTGGGTCTTCGCGATGCACACGGGCGCGTCACCGTATCCTTCGTCCGTGAACTGACGCAGCTTCCGGTTCACCTTGGCCGGCAAGTCGACATCTTTGGCCTGGTAGATCCGCTGCGCGATCGTGCGGATCTTGTCCTCCAGCGGTGCCCCGAGCTCGTACGAATACCTCGCCGAGGCGGCCGGATCCTCCGGTGCCCCGCCCGCAGCCTCGACAACCGCCTCCGCCAGTGCCAAAGCACCCTTGCCGCCGTCGGCCCAGTGTGTGGACTCCACCGCCGCAACCCCAAGACCGTCCAAGTGCGAGATCGCCGCAGCCATCTCCTCGTCGGTGTCCGTGGGGAACCGGTTGAAGCACACGACCGGCGTCAGTCCGTAGATCTCACGCAGGTTCCGACAGTGCAGCTCGAGATTGCTCATCCCCTCCAAAACTGCCGCCACATCGGGAGAGTTGACGTCGGCGACGTCGACCCCACCGTGGTACTTCAGGGCCCTCAGGGTCGCGACGACGACCACGGCGGAGGGCCAGATCCCGGCGGTGCGGCACTTGATGTCGAGGAACTTCTCGGCTCCGAGGTCGGCACCGAAACCGGCCTCCGTGACCACCCAGTCCCCCAGCGCCAGTCCGGCCTTGGTAGCCAAGAGACTGTTGCAGCCGTGGGCGATGTTCGCGAACGGTCCGCCGTGGATGAACGCCGGCGAATGTTCCAAGGACTGCACGAGGTTCGGCGCCAGAGCATTGCGCAGCAGCGCAGTCATCGCCCCCGCCGCCCCGATATCCGCGACCGTGATCGGCTCCCGCCCTCTACTGTGGGCGAGCACGATCCGTCCCAGCCGTTCCTTGAGGTCGGCCAACGAGGTGGCCAGGCAGAACACCGCCATGACCTCGCTGGCGACGACGATGTCGAAGGCATCCTCGCGGGGCACTCCCCCGTTGAGTCCGCCGAGTCCGACGACAACTCCCCGCAGTGCTCGATCGTTGAGGTCGACGACGCGGCGGAGATGGATGCGCCGCGGGTCGACGTCGAGGTCGTTGCCGAAGTGGATGTGGTTATCGAGCATGGTCGCGGCGAGGTTGTTCGCCGCCGCGATGGCCGCGAAGTCGCCGGTGAAGTGGAGGTTGATATCTTCCATCGGCACGACCTGCGCGTATCCGCCGCCGGCCGCCCCGCCCTTCATTCCGAAGACCGGACCCATGCTCGGCTCCCGCAGCGCGAGCACGGCCTTGCCAACCTCGGGCTTCGACCGCGCGAGTTCGTTGAGTCCGTCGGCCAGGCCGATGCTCGTCGTGGTCTTTCCCTCGCCGGCAGGGGTCGGGCTCATAGCGGTGACGAGGATGAGCCGCCCGTCCGTAGCGTCGGCTGCCGCCTGATCGAGGATGTCGATCGGCACCTTCGCCTTCGTCCATCCGTGGGGAATGATGTCCTTCGCGTCGAGACCCAGCCCAGCGGCGATGTCGACGATGGGATCGAGCTCGGCGCTGAGCGCAATATCCATATCTGTGGTCATAAGGCCATCATGCCCGTTCTGCGAGATTTTGTGACCATCACCGACCCGAGAATTCGCGCAATGTGCACTGAGTTCCGCCCACCGCAACATTCCCTCGCCGAGGCGGCCCCGCCCCATCACTCCACGCGCAGCCCCAGCACGGCCCACTCACCCCGCATATTCCGAGCACTCCGGACACCGAGTCATGAGGTTGTGCCGGCAGCCGCGAACGTGCAGGAGGAACTTCTCCGCAGAGTCGAGCGAGGTCCGCTGCGCCCGAATCGCCGACAAGCGAGCCGCAATCACCGAGGCACGCCCCACCTCACCGCGGTGCAGGATCGCCCTGATCTCGGCAAGGCTCATGCCCACGCTCTGACACGACAGCACGATCCGACACCGACTCAGATGCTCGTCCGAATAGTCACGGTGCCCGGCCGCTGTCCGGTCCGGCACGACGACACCTTCGTCCTCCCAGTGCCTGAGTACATGCGCTGCCGTCCCCAGTTGCGCGGCCGCATCCCCGATCTTCATGACTCCATGATGACACCTTGACTTCAGGTTGACCTAAAGTTCTATCGTCGTTTCATGACGACTCCAACCGACCACAGTTCCGCGATCCGCACATCCACCGACCGCATCACCTTGAACGACGGCACCGAGGTGGCCACCACTACCATCTCACCGACCTCCCACGACAACGTCCATGACCGCCTCGGCGAGGTGATCATCTGCCACGGAACCCCGTGGTCATCCCGCATGTGGCTGCCACTCGCCCGGGACCTCGCGCAGACGAACCGCGTCCGCCTCTGGGACATGCCCGGATACGGCGAGTCGATTCTCGACCCGTCGGACACGTCCTTCCCCGCCCCTTCCGACTCGTCGGCACAGCCGACGGGCAATCCCCTCGCCGAGGCGGCCCCCGCCGTTGATCTCATCACCCAACGTCGTCGTCTGGCCGAGCTCATGGACCATTGGGAAGTCTCGAGTCCCCACGTCATCGCCCATGACATCGGCGGTGCTGTGGCGCTCGGTGCGCACTTGCTCGAGGGCTGCGATTTCGCGTCGCTGTATCTGCTCGACATCGTCACTCTCGATCCGTGGGGTTCGCCGTTCTTCCGCCTCGTCGCCGAGAACGAAAGTGTCTTTGCGGCCCTCCCGCCTCGACTCCATCGTGCACTGGTCCGCGAATACATCGCGGGTGCGGCAGCCGCGAGAGCCGACGATTCTCCGACAGGCGAAGACCGCTCGAGTCTCAGCGAAGAATGGATCGCCGCACTCAGCGCACCCTGGTGCACTATCGCTGGTCAGTCTGCGTTCTACAAGCAAATCGCCGCGCTGCGTCCCGAGCACACGGCACCCATTGTCGACCGCCTCGGCGAGGTACGTGGCCCGGTCCGCATCGGGTGGGGTGAGGACGACCCATGGATTCCCCTCGACCAGGCCGACCGTCTCGCCGAGGCGCTTCCCCGCCGTCCGCACGTGACCCGATTTCTGCACTCGGGCCACCTCGTCCCGCTCGAAGCACCTCACGATCTCCTCACCGACGTGACCGCGTGGCTCGACGGGTGAGAGTCGTGTGCGCGAGGATGGACACATGCGCGCATTCGACGAGCTCGTCACCGAAGCACAGTCCGCCGATGTCACCGGGTGGGGGTTCGGCTGGCTCGATGGGCGCGCCACTGAGGAGCGGCCTCCGTGGCGGTACTCGTCTCTGCTGGCCAGGCGGCTGTCGACGGCGACCGCGGCCCTCGACATCGACACCGGCGGCGGTGAGGTCGTCGATGAGGCACCGGTTCTGCCGCCGCGCATGGCGGTGACCGAATCGTACCGCCCCAATATCGCTGTGGCCCGTCACCGGCTCGGTCCGCGAGGAGTCGATGTCGTCGAAGCCGACCCGCGCCGATTGCCGTTTGCCAATGGCAGCTTCGACCTCGTCACTTCGCGGCATCCCGTGAGTCCTGCGTGGTCAGAGATCAGCCGTGTGCTCGTCCCCGGCGGCACTTACCTCGCACAGCACGTCGGTCCGGCCTCGGCGTTCGAACTCATCGAATTCTTCCTCGGCCCACTGCCCGAGAACCGCCGGGCACGGCATCCGCAGACAGAATCAGAAGCCGCCGAGGCGGCCGGACTCACCGTCGAAACGCTGCGCACCGCGCGCTGCCGCATGGAGCTCTACGACGTCGGCGCGATCGTGTGGATCCTGCGCAAATGCCCGTGGTGGGTGCCCGACTTCGCGGTCGCCGACTACCTTCCGCAGCTGCGCGAGCTCGACACCCGGATGCGCCAGGGTCAGCCCTTCGTCGCCCATTCGACGAGGCATCTCGTCATCGCGTCAAAGCGCTGAGTCACCCGCCGCCCGATCACTCAGTCGCAGCGCCTACCCGGAATCGTTCCGGCACCTCACCTGAACCCGTCGCGAGGTCGGCCGCGAACTCGCCGAGCAGCGGCGCGAATTTCGCCCCGTGCCCCGAACAGGCCGAGACGATGACGAGACCGTCGACCTCGTCGATAACGAAATCCTCGTTCGGGGTGTTCGTGAACAGGCACGTCGTCTCCGCATACGGTTCCGGAATGAGTCCCGGCAGGTTCCGCTTCGCATAGTCGATCATCCGAGACCGCATCTCCTCGGTGATCTGTCCGTCCTGGTCAAGGGCCGAACCGATCACCTTCCCGCCGTTGAACTGCGCGAACTTCTGTCCCGCGAAACCGGCGTCCCGCCCACCGGGCAGTCCGTAGGTGAACATCTCCCCGGATTTGTGGATGAACGTCGGCCAGGGGGTGCACGGCCGACCGTCCGCATCGGCATCGCGGTAGGGCATGTGGAACGCCTGCTCCTGCCGCACTTCGAAAGTCGGCAGCGCCTCAAGGAACGCTGGCGGAAAACCAAGATCGCCGAGGAGGTCGGGCAACCACCCGCCCGCCGCGACGATGACGCGGTCACCTTCGACAACGTCCCCCGTCGCCGAGGTGACACTGAAGCCGCCCTCGTATCGTCGGGCCACCTCGGTGACCGTCCAATCTGTGAGGATCCGGGCACGCCCGGTGTCCACCGCACGGTCGAGCATGGTGGTCACCGTGGTCTCGGCGTCGATGACGCCGGCGTCGGGGTGCCACAGCACGTCGGTGTCGAAGGCGAACTGCGGCCACCGTTCTGCGGCACTCTCAGGGTCGAGGACCTCGTACTCAACGCCGACTTCATCGAAGATTTCGGCGAGCAGATCGGTGTGCCGGGTGTCGCCGAAGTCGAGCGCTCCCGTGCGAGTGATCAGCTCCGTCCCCGATTTCGCTTCGAGGTCGTCCCACAGCTCACGCGCACGCACGACGAGCTTGGTGTAGAGGCGATCCGGATAGGCATACCGGAAGATCCGCGCTGAGCCATGGGAGCTGCCTCGGTCGTTGGCCGGCGTATGCCGTTCGAGTACGGTGACATCCTCGCCGCGCGCGGTCATGGAATACGCGGCTGCGGCACCGGCCAAGCCCGCTCCGATGACGATATGGTGGGTCATAGCAGTGCTCCTGTCGAGTGGGTGACGACGGTCGGCCCGGCTTCCTCGTAACTACTTCAACTTGAGGTCGGTCACGCAGGTAGGCCCATCGCTTCTCGTGGAGAAATCGGTCGTACCGGTCTTGCCCTCGGCGTTGACCTCGATGGTACCGGTGATGCCGGACGGCACCCAGAAGCCGACGAACCCGTTATCGAAGGTCGTCGTCGACTCATCCACCACTGCTTCGCCCGTCTCTGAGTCTGTGATCACCACATCGACGTCCTTCTCGCTCAACTCGCCCCGACAGGTCGTGAGGCTGTGGTAGAAGCAGTCGTGCGTCTCATCGACGAAAGGAGCGATGGAGACGTAGCTCTTCCCCTCCGGCAGTGCCATCGTCGCCTCTTGCTGTCCATCGGTGAGAACAAGTTCGTCAGGCTGGACCGAGGCCATGAGGTCGGTGGGCCTCTCGTCGACAGGCAGGCGATCCAGTTGATCGATGACTCCTGTGACGTCCTCGTCGGCCAGATCGAGGTCAGCTAGCAGCGTTTCAGCCGAACCCGGCTGCACTGCTGCAGACTCTCCTGATTCTGTGGATGCTTCGCTTCCCGTTCCAGAAGCAGAACACCCGGTCAGGGCAAGAACGAAGGCCGCAGCCCCCAACACGAATTGCGTCGTCTTCATATATATCCCCATGTCACTACGGATGCAGAGCACGTATGCCGTCTTGGCAATCATACCCATAAGGGGTATAAGGTGACCGTGGCGGGTCCACGAGATGGGATGCCCTGAAAGGTTCCCATCTGCCGCCGAGCGAATCCGACGCGACCGTCTCACCGAACCAGGAGACCACTCATGAAGAAGCTCAATCCAGCCGCCCGCCTCACTGCGGTCACCGCAGCACTCGGACTGGCTCTGGCAGGCTGCTCAACTGCGAATGACGAGGGCCGCGGATCGGGCGGAGAAGACCCCCACGGCAGCCACGAGTCCGCCTCGAGCGAAACTGGCGGCTCCGAACACGACGACATGGACCACAGCGAATCCGGACACGAATCGGGTGGCCATAAAGGGCACGCCGCCGACGGCGGCGACCCACCGGAGGGCATCAAGAAAGCCGCCGACCCGAAGTTCGATGTCGGCGACACAGTCGTCCTCTCCGCCGACCACATGCCGGGAATGAAGGGCGCCGAGGCAACAGTCTCCGGCGCCTTCGACACCACGACCTACTCAATCAGCTACACGCCGACCGACGGCGGCGACCCGGTCAAGGATCACAAGTGGGTCGTCCACGAAGAGCTCAAGGACCCGGGCAAGGCACCGCTGAAGAAGGGCGACAAGGCCACCGTCAACGCCGATCATATGCCCGGAATGAAGGGTGCCGAGGCGACGATCGACTCAGCGACGGACGAGACCGTCTACATGGTCGACATCAAGACCGATGAGATGGAGATGACGAACCACAAATGGGTCGTCGAAAGCGAGATGAAACCCGCGAAGTAACGGAGTGGTTCACCAGGTCCGACCAAATCGTGCGAGGCAGTGCCAAAGCTTCTTGCTCTGCTGCCCGTCGAGGTCCCACACCCGCCTGGCACGTGCGACATGAATGGGGAGCAACTGGGTTGAGTTCGCCAGCCTCTCGACGATCCGCTGCGCGAGCTCGACCACATCCTGGCCCCGATATTCCGGGTGCGCCGCAATTTCGGCAACCTCGGCGACATAGCCGGGGTGAGTCTCGACAACGAGGCCGCAGCGGCCGGCTCTCTCCACGACCGCATGATCGGCGAAGCTTGGATCGACCACCAATGCTTCAACATCATCGGGCACCTTCACCCCTCCGTGGATATGGGCCTCGATGTAGTGATCGAGACGGTCGACGATGCCGCATCCCTGGGCAGCAGCCTGGTCGGCAGCCCGCTCGTCACGACGATAGTCGGCAATGAGCCTCATCCGGTCAGCAACCCCGAAGAGCTCCGGCTCAAAGGTGCTGTCCGGGTAAGCGAACGTCGCTCGCGCTAAGACCTCCGGACGGAGACGCAGGTAGGCCGACCCGAACCGCGGTGCCGGCCCGAAGGGGTCGCCGTCGAGGTCAAGTGCCCCATAGACCGGTCGGTGGTGCACCTCCACATGGTCATAGGCTCCACCGAAGATTCTCTGCTCCCAGAGCCACCGGTCGCCGCCGGGGAAGGCCGTCAGACCGCCATTGCTCGTGCCTGTGGCGAACTGGGAAAGATACTGTCCCAGCTCGAGAATCGACTCGAGCACCCCAGCCTCAGAGGCGTCATCACCGGGATGGAAATGCAGTGCCACCCGCGCCCCGACCGGCAGCTCGTGCCCTGGCGCGGAACGTGCTCGGACCCAGTGAAGTGCTGTTGCGGCTGGGTCCGATTGCGTCATCGTTCTTGGTTCGGCAACATCCCCGCGGCCTCGACAGCGCTGCGGACGATCTCCTCGAGACCGAACTCGGCCTTCCAACTGAGCAGGGCGGAGATCCGGGTGACGTCGGCGACCAGCGCCGGCGGGTCACCGGCGCGACGCTCGCCCATTTCGGGGACGATGTCACGGCCGGTCACCTCGGCGATGGTGTCGATGACTTCCTTCACCGAGGCGCCGGTCCCGGTGCCGACGTTGAACACGGTCTCCGTGGTGCCGCCGGCCTTCATGTAGTCGAGGGCGGCGATATGCGCCTCGGCGAGGTCCTTGACGTGGACGTAATCGCGGATGCACGTGCCGTCAGGGGTGTCGTAGTCGTCGCCGAAGATGATCGGCGCCTTGCCGTCCTTCAGCCGCCCGAGCACGATCGGGATGAGGTTCATGACGGCGGTGTCGGCGAGTTCGCTCCAGCCGGCACCGGCGACGTTGAAGTAGCGCAGCTTCACGGCGTTGAACGTGGTGCCCCGCATCTGCGAGGCGGTGATCTGGTTGTCGATCATCCACTCGCCGATGAGCTTCGTCTGGCCGTACGGGTTGATGGGGCGGCAGTCGAGATCCTCAGGCACCATGTCGACATCGGGCATGCCGTAGGTCGCGGCTGAGGAGGAGAAGACGAGCGATTCGATGCCGGTCGCCTCGACGGCGGCGAGGATGTTCGTCAGTGCCCCGATGTTCTGCCGGTAGTACATGACCGGCTCCTCGACGGACTCGCCGACCTGCTTCTTCGCGGCGAAGTGAATGATCGAGTCCACGCCGTGCTCCTTGATGGCGGACACGAGGCGCTCTTCGGCATCAGCGGCGGCCAGGTCGAGGTTGACCACGGGCAGTCCGTCGACGCGCGCGTCGATGCCGGTGGAGAAGTCGTCGACGACGAGCACCTCGTCGCCGCGTTCGGTGAGCAGCCGCACCACGTGCGACCCGATGTAGCCTGCCCCTCCGGTCACCAGAACTGCCATTGACCGCGTCCTCCTTCGTCTCGTCGACACGTCGGTATCAGAATACGCGTTCAGGGGTCCGAGATCAGATTCGGCCTGAAAACCCAGTGGACAAAGCGTCGGAATTCGCCTTCGCCCTGGCCAGACCGAAACCGGCACTGTCACAGTGGGAAAATGCACATCCTCCTCATCTGCGATCCCGGGCATCCGAGCCGCCGCGTGACCGCGTTCAAGGATGAGTTCACTGAACTCCTCCACCACGATTTCGAGTCGGAGGTGACTGTCGACGTGTGCACTGAGGCGCTCCGCGTCCAAGCCGACCATCGGCTGGACCTGTCGACTCTCGATGCGATCGTCGCCCAATATCCCGATGCCGATCTCGTCATCATGCTCACCGACATTCCCCGCCACACCCAAGGCAAACCCCTGATCGCCGAGGTGCTGCCCGCCCGAAAAGTCGCCGTGATCTCCTACCCCACCCTCGGCGCACTGACGACGAAGCGTCGTCTGCTGAAGATCTATATGAGCTGTGTCAATCAGCTCCTGCCCGACGGTCACCTGCCGGCGAAGACGCATCGCCTGCCGCGCTGGGGCAGATGGTCGAGCCGCTCCGAGTCCGGCCGCCGCACCCTTCACGCTCACACGTTCACCGGCGGGCCCCGCCTGGTCCTGGCATGACCATGGCCAATGAGCCGCTGCGGATGGCCCGCAGGCTCTCACGAGCCATGGCCGCAGCCGCTGCCACAGGAGCATTCGGCATCTTCTACAGCTCCATCTGGCAAATGCCCCATCATCTGTCTATCGCCCGCCTCACCTCGATCGGCGCCATCGCCATCGCAGTCATGGTCGGCAGGCTGATCACGATCAATCGCCTCTGGGATCGCCCGGTCAATGAACGCCTGGCTCAGGTCGTCTTCTACTACAACCTGTCCACCGTACTCACACTCATCATCTGCGTGACGGGCCTCTACGCTTTGCTGGTCATCGGCATCCTCGCCGGAGGGCTCATCGTCATCGACCCCGAGTTCATGGCCCTGACGATCCACCGGCCCGAAGCCCGGCTGACGAACTACCTCGACATCGGTTGAGCGCAGCGATGGGCGTCGTCGCCGGCGCACTCGGCTCAAGCTTCGACAGCGACATCGACCTCAAAAGTCTCACGCACGCCCAGCGGCTGCGTTCCCGCGTCTATATCGCCCAGGACGATGAGTCAGGCACATCCTGACGGGGGTTACGCGTCATCTGCGGCAGCGTTATGGTGTTCATAGACTCCGGGTCAACGCGAAACCGGAGAGAACAGGAGCAGAAATCATGACACAGTCAGTGACAGTTCCCGACCCCCATGGCTCAGAGAAGACCACTCGCGAGAACGCCGAACGCGGCTTCATCGCCTCCGACGCCCTGACCAAGAACCTCCAAACGGTTCTGGTCGACTTCATCGCTCTGAGCCTGACCGCCAAGCAGGCGCATTGGAATATCGTGGGCACGAACTTCCGAGACCTCCACCTCAACCTCGACGAAGTCACGGACATCGCCCGTGCAGGCAGCGATGAGATCGCTGAACGCATGCGTGCCCTCCACTCCACTCCGGACGGTCGCCCCGCGGTGATCGCCGAACAGACAGGGCTGCCGGAGTTCCCGAACGGAGAGATCAGCACCCACGACGCCATCGACCACATGGTCGCGTCGATCGAGGCGACCGTGGCGTCCATGCGTGACTGCCATGACGAGGTCGACTCGGCGGATCCGACAACCGCCGACATCTTCCACAGCTACATCGCTCAGCTCGAGCAGCAGGCCTGGTTCATCAGCGCAGAGACCCGCACTCCCAAGTGAGTCGGTGCGACTGAGCAGCCGCTCTGGTCTTCGGGCCGCCTCCCCTTCCTCACGGTCGGGCAGGCGGCCCTTCGTCGTCGACCCCCGCCACCGGCATCATCGCCCGTCGATGATGCCGACGAGGTGTTCGGCAATGGCCAGCGCCGAGGTGGCTCCCGGGGAGGGCGCGTTCCTGACGAACATCGTGGCTCCCGCCCGATCGATGACGAAGTCATCAACGAGTGTTCCGTCCCGATTCATAGCCTGCGCGCGGATTCCACGGGTGGCGCGGTGGCCGTCAGCTCCGGCGAGCGAGGGGACATAGCGGGCCGCCTCGGCGACGAACTTCTCGATTGAGAGCACCCCGGGCAGCTCACGGGCAGCGGTGGCCATATTGGCGGCGGCGAAGCGCCAAAATCCGGGGTCGGCGGCCACGGCCAGGGAGTCGGGGATATTGAGGCCGAGTCCTCGGTAGCCTTCGCGGGAAAAGGAGAGGAAAGCGTTGGGTCCGATCATTAGGCCGCCGTCGATGCGGCGGGTGACGTGGACGCCGAGGAAGGGGTACTTCGGGTCCGGGACGGGGTAGATGAGGCCGTTGACCGCGCTGCTGTATTCCTCGTCGAGGATGAAGTACTGGCCGAAGAAGGGCACCACGGTCGGGGTACGGCTTTCTCCGGAGCGGCCGGCGAGGCGGTCGGATTGCAGGCCGGCGCAGACGATGACGTGGTCGAATTCTTGAGCGTCGACCGGGGTGCGGACGATGGCGGTGTCTTGGGAGGTGGAGCCGCCTCGGCGATCGATGCTCTTGACCGGAGTGGAGAAGCGGACGCGGCCGCCGTGGGCGCGGAAGTCGGCAACGAGGGCGTCGGTGAGTCCGGGGTAGTCGATGATCGCGGTGTGGGGTGAGTGGAGGGCGGCGAGGCCATCGGCGTTCGGTTCGACGTCGCGCAGGCCGTCGCGGTCGATCAGGGCGATGTCGGGGACTCCGTTGGCGAGGGCGCGGTCGTGGATGGCGTGGAGGCGTTCGACTTCTGTGTCGTCAGTGGCGACGACGACCTTGCCGCATTCGTCGAAGGCGACTTTGTGTTCGGCAGCGAAGTCGGTCAGGAGGGAGACGCCTCGGCGGCACAGGGTGGCTTTGAGGCTGCCCGGCTCGTAGTAGAGACCGGCGTGGACTACTCCGGAGTTGTGGCCGGTCTGGTGGGCGGCAGGGTGGTCTTCCTTTTCGAAGAGGGTGACGTCGGCGGAGTCGTGACGGTTGAGGATCTCGCGGGCGACCGCGGCTCCGATGATTCCTGCGCCGATGACAGCCCACCGGGTCTTCTTCGCCATGCTTCAACTCCTTCGTCGATTCTCCTGTGCGCGCCCGGCTGCGTCGGTGTTTCCGGTTGGCTCGACTCTATTCGGGAGCTCTTGGGAAGGGGTGAGGTGTCCGAGATTCGAGGTTGGCTTCGGCGCGTAAAACGCAACATGCCTGGTCATCGGGTCGTTATATAGGCTGGTCACGGTTAGATGCCTATGTATCAATTCTGTGGTGCAGCACGTGACTGTGCACTCAGAATAGAGTGACTGACCTATGACTCGAAGGGGTCTGAGCATGTTCGCGAAATGACACTCAGCGCAACACTCTGACCTGCAGTTTTGCAGCAGATCACCAGCTCGTCGAACCTCGGCTGCCGCTTCGCGAGATCCACCGGAAATCACCAATGGACGGTCTATAACGAGCGGATAACATTTGTCGTTATTGCGTGATTACTTCGGCATGACTCCGTAACGTTGTGAGCGTCCTGTCAGGAAACTGCCTGTTTCCGTCCAGGCGGCGCCTGGACCTGATCAGGGTCTGAACGATCTGGAGAACCATGAGAATACTGAGAGGCCGGCCCGGAACCGGTCGAAAGGTTGCAGTGGGCACAGTCGCCGCCGCCTCGGCGCTGGCCCTGACTGCAATGACCGTATCCCCCGCGGCCGCTGCCGGCCGACCCGACAACGGACCCCAACAAGATGCCGAGGCGTGGGGCCAGCTGATCCAATCTGAGCTTCTTGGCGGACAGCTCGCCGACGTTGCTTCTGCCTACAGCAGTTCGCCTGGTAGCCCTGAGGCCGTCTCGACCCCGCTCGACATCGAGGCTCTCAATGCTTTGAGGATCGACCTCGGCGACGGAGTGTCCCTCCCCTTGGCCAGCGACCCTGATGGAGATGGCCTGCTCCATCTCGGCAACACCGGAGTTCTCAACGCATACGGAGAGGCCGCCGATTACAACGACGCGCTGGCAAGTGCCGGCGCGGTGGGAGCCGACGGCGCCCTCAACATCGACGACATCAACGCAGGGGAGTACGCCAATGCGAACGTCGATCTGACCGCGGTTCTCAACCAGCTCGGTTTGGACGGAGTCACCGATCAGGTCGTCGATGATCTCAGCCTCGAGCTCGGCGCCATCGCGTCGACTGCGGACAGTGACGGACAGACCACCACCCCTGACTACGTCGTCGCTGACGGCACGCTGACGGTTTCGAGCCCGGCGGTCAAGGGAATCTCCGATTCGCTCGACACCGTCATCGACGAAACAGGTGGCACTCTCGAAGAGGTCATCGGCGACAAAGGCTTGGTCGACGACCTCGCGAAGGTGGGAGTCAACGATCTCAATGTTCTGGGCCTTGCCGAACTGAATGTCGGCGGCAGCGACACGACCGTCAGTGTCGAAGTCCGCGACGCTCTCAACAGCGTCGTTGAAAACGCTGTCAAGGAGAAGCTCGAGGACAAATCTGGCATCGTCTCCATCGACCTGGCCGAGGGCGATATTGCCATCGACCTTGCCAAAGTGGTCGAAGGCGGAAACGGTGAAAACCTCAACGGATTGGACCCCAATACCCAGGTCCTGACCGCTGACACGATCTCGAAGATCACGACCGCTGTAGCGGATGCCCTCGGGTCTTTGACCGACAGAGTCACGGACACGCTGGAAGATGCTCTGAACAAGGTACATCTCAAGATCGACCTGCCGGCGTCCATCGAGCTCCTGTCGGGCCTCGTTTCCGGTGTGAACGGCACGATCACAGTTGACGCCACCCTTGGACAGCTAGCGGGAACTGACAAGTCAGAACCGACCATCACGACCAAGCTCTCGATCTTGGGCGTCGACGCAGGCGCGATCGTCAACGCTGTGACCGAGCCACTCGTGAAGTCGCTTCTTTCCATCACTCAACCGCTGGTCGGTGGAATCCTCACAGCTACTGCCGACGAGGTCGCAAAGGGAGTCACAGGCGTCATCGATCCGATCCTGGAGGATCTCAGCCCGGTATTTGAGGCACTCAATCAAGTCGTCGATCTCACGATCAACGAGCAGTCGCCGAAGCCGACCCCCAAACAGTCCGGCGCGAGTGCACAGTCGGCTCTCGACAAGAGTTATGTCGACGGCGACAACGGAACCGGCTTTACGGTGAACGCCGTCAGCCTGGAACTGCTTCCGGCCGCAAATGCCATCGACATCAACCTCGCGTCGTCCTCGGTCCGCGCAACAGCGGACGCCCCAGAGGAACCAGGCGATGCTGAAGTCAACACCAACGCTTCGGCCTCGGCTGCAGCGTCGGCAACCGCCGATGACAATGGAAACGCCGTCGCCGTAGCCGCCGCAGATGAAGCTGCGCTGGCCGACGCAACAACGACGGCGTCCGCTGCCGCAGATGTCGACGCGACCGCAGCCGCCGAATCAGCAGCGACGGCCGACGCGTCGACAACCGCTTCATCCGACGCGACTACCGAAACCGATGCTTCGGCAACGGCCGCCGCTCAGGCTGCTGCCAACGCGGACAATTCTGATGACACGAATGCTGAGGCCTCATCCGCCGCGGATGCAGACCCTGCTGCTGCGGCATCAGCCGCTTCGACGGCTGATTCTTCGGCGGCAGCATCTGAGAACGCCGCTGCAGATGCCGACGCTGATCCGACAGCCGAAGCGACGGCTGATACGGCCGCGGAGGCGGATGCCAACGTCAACGCCGCAGCATCCGCTACCGCTTCCGCGCGTGCTGACGAAGACGGCAACGCCGTCGCCGAAGCCGCAGCACAGGAAGCGGCTCTGGCGGACGCGACGACAACGGCCTCGGCCGCTGCCGACGTCTCGGCCGAAGCAGCCGCGGAATCGGCCGCGACCGAGGAAGCCACCTCGGATACATCTGCAGATGCGAGCTCGGATCCGAATGCCTCAGCCGAAACCGCGGCACAGGCAGCAGCCAACGCCGACAATTCGGATTCGACAAACGCCGATACCTCGGCAGCAGCCGATGCGAACGCCGCAGCCGCGGCCGAAGCCGCTTCTACCGCAGACTCCTCATCGGCCGCCTCGGCGACTGCCGCTGCGGACTCTTCCACTGCAGCTGCCGCCGAAGCCACGGCGGATGCTGACGGTTCCGATGCCAATGCCAATGTGAATGCAGCCGCCTCTGCTTCGGCCTCAGCCCAGGCCGAAGCCGACGATGATGCGACTGCATCCGCTCAGGCCGCCGCACAGGCAGCAGCTAATGACGATGCAACCTCCACCGCATCGGCAGCAGCTGACACCAGCGCTGAGGCAGCGGCAGAATCCGCGGCCACCGAGGAAGCTTCCTCGGACACCACCGCTGATGTGAGCTCGGATCCGAATGCCTCGGCGCAGCAAGCTGCCAACGCAGCCGCAAACGCCGACAATTCGGATTCGACGAACGCACAGGCATCGGCTGCCGCAAATGCGGATGCCGGCGCGGCCGCTTCGGCTGCTTCGACTGCTGATTCTTCATCCGAGGCGTCGGCTACCGCCGCAGCCGACGGTGCTGAGGCAAACGCAGCAGCAGCCGCTGATGGTGACGAGGCGGAAGCTTCGACCTCTGACGAGACCAACGCCTCGGCGGACGGAGACGAAGCAGAAGCCAGCGCTGCGAGTGATTCCGAGAAGGCCGCCTCGGCGAACTCCTCGGCTTCGTCGGACGCCGGATCGTCGTCCGACAGCGGATCGCATGCCGGCTCGAGCACCTCGGCCGGTTCGAGCACGAACGCCTCGGGCAATGCCGGTGGCGACCTGCCGCGGACGGGCGCCGAAGGCATCTCGGCCATGGTCGGCTGGGCTGCACTGCTCATCGCCGGTGGTGTCGCCGCGGTGTGGGCAACCCGCCGCTACCGCGCCTCGGCCGGTAAGCACTGAAGGTGACCCAGCTCAGCCACTGAGCTGAAACCGCGAACGGCGGGGTCGAAGATTTCTCTTCGATCCCGCCGTTTCGCTGTTCCCGCAGTTCAGCTTTCACCAGCGCGGCTCTGCCGGCATTCCCTACAGCCCGCGCCCGGCCTCCCACGGCTCGTCGGAGGCCCCGGTGATCAGAGCGTTGACCGACATCGCCTGCGCATCGGTGAACGAGGCGATATAGTCCACGACCGCCCGAGCACGGCCCCGCCGCACGATCCCGGCCGCACCCTCTTTCCCCAAAGCAGCAGGGTTGCGCGCGTACAGATCCGAATACTCCTGCGTGGCCGCCTCGACGGAATCGACCAGACGCCGGGGAATCCGCGTGGCTTCATCCGGGTCGAGCAGCCACTCATGGAATCCCTCGACCAGGGACGCGATGATCCGCGTCTGCCCACGCTGATACACGGCCAGGTCAGAGCGCTCGAGCACGAACCGCGCATGGACGAACTTGAGCACCACGACATCGTGCCAAGCCTCCTGGCTCAGCCGCACATGACCGCTGCGGATATGCGGATCCGGGTCGACGACGATCGAGGCCTGCAACCGATCGATCCACCGCCGGGTGAACCCAGTGACCGCCCGATCCGCCTCCAGTCCCCCGTCGTAGGGGACGCCGAGGAGTCCCTCGACGAGATCCCGGTTGACCCGCTCCACCGACTCCCGGAACGCCTCCTCCGAGGCGATCCACGGATCCTTCTCCCCGATGTGTCGCCGGATTGCTTCGAGCGCATGGCCGGGACGGCGCCGATCCAACTCCGCAGAGTCCAGGGCCGCCAGTTCCCTCCAGTCGCGCAGCCACCGCCCGAGCTCGGCGGACACAGCCGTGTACTGCAGCACGTTCGACCGGTAGAAGTCGTCCAGGTCGTGCACCGCATACGCAATATCGTCGGCGACATCCATGACCGCGCACTCAAGAGTCTGCTGATACTTCCCGATCGCCGGGAACGCCGAGAGCACGTCCGCCATCTCCTCGACCTCGGTGGCGTAGGCGGAGAACTTCATCGCCCCCTCGCTGACATCGTCACCGACCCCACGCGGCATCCGCGCCGCCGACGACGCCCGATCGTCTGTCCACTCCCCGCGCTCCCACGGATACTTGAGCACCGCAGCCCGAATCGCGCGCGTGAGGTTGAGACCGCGCGCCGTGGCCTCGCAACTGTCGAGAGCGGTGAGAATCCGAAACGTCTGCGCATTCCCCTCGAACCCGTCATCGAGGCGCAGCACCTGCCGTGACACCCGGTCGAGTTCCTTCTCGCCGAGGTGGCCGAACGGCGGGTGCCCCAGATCGTGGGCGGCTGCGGCCGCCTGGACGACAACCGGATCACATCCGCCGAGGCGGTTGACCGTTTCCCTGGTCGCCTCGTTCGCGTTATTCAATGTGATCGCGATCGATCGGGCCACCGCGGAGACCTTGAGCGAATGCGTCAGCCGGTTGTGGATGACCGTGCCGGACCCGGCCTGCGGAATGACCTGGGTGACCGAGGCCAGGCGGGAGAAGAACGGGGAGAACCGGATCCGTTCGATATCGACGCGGAACTCGTCCTCTCCGGGACGGGCCTCCTCGGTGACATTGCGGTCGCGACCTCCGGCGGTGTGAAATCTCTGGCGTTCCATGAACTCAGACTACCGATTCCGCACCCTGAAGACCCTCTATTGCTACCTGACGGCGGCGCAGCAACCTGGCGCCAGGTTGCTGGGCCGCCGTCAGGTAGCAATAGGGGCCCTTGAGACTCAGATCACAGCATCGTATGGTGAAGATACTTATAGGAGGTGGTCACGATGACCGGAGTCAATGAAGATTTCTACCAGCCAGCGACCCAACCTGGTGACATCATCGAAGTCAAGGACGAAGAGACCGGTGAGATGGTCAAACACATCATCTACCTCGACGAGTTCGGCAATGGCACGAAGACGCGACCGCTGACCGAGGACGAGCTCAAAGACCTCGACAACGTCTGAGTCACCCCTCGCCGAGGCGGCTCCCCCACTTCCCGTCCCACCGCCGATTCGTGTGGTGCAGGGCAGGGTGAGCCGCCCGGCGAGCGGGCTGGTTCACCAACGAGCGCGGACGGTTTCCGTGGGGCCGTCGACTTCGGTGAAGCCCGCGTCGACGACGCTAATCTGCTGGTCGTTCGCGGCCCACGATTCCCGGCTCGCCGTGATCACGCGCAAGCTGAAACTCGATTCCCGCCAGCGCTCTCGCACGTCGTCGGGCATCTGCTCGAACGCCAGCTGCGCGGCGTGTCCGCATTGCGCGGCGGCCTTCCCGGTCGTCAGCGTCAGCTCGGGTGAGAGTTCGATGGTCACGACCGCCTCGGCGGCGGGGATCGAGGATTCGCCCTCATCCGGGAATTCGGTGCCGCCGACCTGCAGCTTTTTCAGCTCATGCGGCAGGGGTTCGACGGGGCCGGGTGCGAAGACGAACGCCTCGGCGGGGGCGAAATCGTCGGTGCCGCCGAAGGTCACGCTCACGCACCCGAGTGCCCGTGCGTCCTCAAGTTTCTTCCCGTCACCGCGGCGCACGACCTTGCGGATCGCTCCGTCACGCCAGTATTCGACGACCTCATTCCACTCCCCACCGGGCTGCGAACGCGGATCGTCGAGGAAGGTCACGACCGCGCGAGCAGTGGCTTCGAGAACATCTATGTGGCGAGCGATAGCGGTCTTGGACCGGCGCACGACGATCGGCAGTGACCAAGGGATTTCGTGGTCGGTCTCGTGCCTGCGCATATGTTCGGTCAATGGTTGGCTCCTGCAGTGTCTTCGGCGGTGAAGGACTGGTGTCACAGTCCCCTTGTCATAACAGCGACGATCGGCAGATATTCCGGATCTTCTCAGGTGAGTCCTACCGCGGCCGCCGACGCTGGCCTCGCTAAGCTGGGAATCATTGCCGCCGACCAAGAATGAGGCTGATGATTCCCGGCGTGACCGTCGACCCCGCGCTCACCGAAGCGCTGCTGGCCACCATTCCTGCCGACATCGTGGCATCGATGTCGCCGCAGATGCGCGAGATCATGGCCGTCCAGGCCACTCGGGCCGACGCGTGCCGCCGAGCCGGCGAGGACTTCGCCGCTGCCTCCGGTGACCTCTCCCCTGCCGCTCGATCCTTGGCCGCCAAACGCGCCGAATACCGGGCCGAACGCGCGCTGTGGAATGAGGGTGGGCCGACCATGGCCCGCACCGATGATCACCACATCCGCACCGCCGGGGTCGACGTTCCGATCCGCATCCATCGCCCCACCACCGAGGCGGTCCTGCCCGGTCTCCTGTTCCTCCACGGCGGTGGGTTCAGCCTCGGCGACCTCGATACACATGACCGGATCATGCGCGTGCTCGCCTCTGCCGGCGGCTTCGCCGTGATCGGAGTCGACTATTCGCTGTCGCCGGAGGTGAAGTTCCCGCAGGCGCTGCACGAATGTGCCGGGGTCGTCGACCACCTCGCCGGCCACGGTGAGGATTTCGGCATCGACGGCACACGTCTGGCCATCTCCGGGGATTCGGCGGGGGCGGTTCTCACCCTCGGCGCAGGTCTGCTTCTGCGCGATGAACCGGAGACCATCGGGGCGAGTCCCGCGAGCTTCTCGGCTTTGCGCGCCCTTCTGCCCATCTACGGCAGCCACGGTCTCATCGACTCGGCCAGTCGCAGGCTCTACGGCGGCGACTGGGACGGCATGGGCATCCACGACCTCAGCAACCTCCTCGACGACTACTTGCCGACCCCGGAGGACGAACATTCACCGTTCGTCGCGCATCTGACCGCCGATCTGTCCGGTCTGCCGCCGGTGTTCGTCGCCGCCGCCGGGCTCGATCCGCTGCGCGATGACAGCCGGGCATTGGCCAGGACCCTGCAGCGGGCAGGCAACGACGTCCGCTTCGAGGAGTATCCGCATGTGCTCCATTCGTTCCTCCATTTCGGGCGGGTGCTCGACGACACGAACACCGTGCTTCACAATGCCGCCGAGTTCGCCGCACGTCGTCTGAACTGATTCCTGCGGTCTGCGTCACCGTCGGACTGCCGTTGCCGCTCGCGTTCGATCTCAGCGTCGAACTCGGCGCCGAGGAGCAGCGAGAGGTTGACCATCCACACCCAGGCGAGCCCGACGATCACTCCCCCGATCGACCCATAGGTGACGTTGTAGCTGCTGAAGTTGTTGATGTAGAGAACGAAGCAGGCCGACACGGCAAGCAGCACGAGCAGCGCGACGAACGCACCGAGGCTGACCCACCGGAACTTCGGCTGCCTGACGTTCGGGGTCACGTAGTAGAGCAGGGCGATGAGCAGCATGACGAAGAAGACGAAGACCGGCCATCTGACCACGTTCCAGATCAGCAGGGCAACCGCGCCCATTCCGATGAACTCGCCGAGCGTTTCGGCGATGGGCCCGGACAGCACGAGCAGCAGCCCCAGAGCGGCCAGGACGATGAGCGTGATCACGGTCATCAGGAGCATGAGCGGCTTGAACTTCCAGTACGGCCGAGTCTCCTCGACCCGGTAGACAGCGTTCAGGGCACGGCCGAATGCGCCGATGTATTTCGACGACGACCAGATCGCCAGCAGCAGGCTGCCGATGAGGGTGGCTCCGGCCGAAGACGACTCGGTGAGTTCGACGATGAACGGGCGGATCGCCGTGGCCGCCTCAGCCGAGACTCCGTGGACCAGGGAGAGCACCGCCTTCGTAGTCGACTCGGCTTCCCCGACCACGCCGAGCAGCGACACCATGGCGAGGATCGCCGGGGCAGCAGAGAGCAGAGCGTAGAAGCTCAGCCCGGCTGCTCTGTCGAGGCACTCGTCGTCGAGCAGACGCCGAAGAGCGCCCTTGACGATTCGCACTCGATTCAACCGTGGCCCGGCCCGTCTCAACGCTGTCCCACTCTGTAGTCTTTGGCCGCGTGGATCATCGCATTGAGAGTCGCGATGACCGGCACGGAGAAGAAGGCCCCGGCGATGCCCGCCACCGCTGCTCCCGCTGTCACCCCGAGGATCACCGCCAAGGGGTGGATCTTCACTGTGGGTCCTGTCAGCCACGGCTGCAGGACGTGGCTTTCGAGCTGCTGGACGACGATGACGACCCCGAGCATGATCAGGCCGTGCACCCAGCCGTTGAAGAGCAGTGCCAAGCCCACTGCGACCGCTCCGCCCACGATCGCTCCGACGAACGGCACGAAGGCACCGAGGAAGACCACCATGGCGATCGGCACCGCCAAGGGGACGCCGAGGATCAGTGCACCGACTCCGATTCCGATCGCATCGCTGGCCGCGACGACGAGCTGGATCCGAATGAAGTTCGTCAGCGTCTTCCAACCGGCCTCACCGGCCGCGGAGATCCGCGCATGCGCCTTCTTCGGCCAGATGTTGACGACCCAGGTCCAGATGCCGCGTCCGTCGATGAGCGCGAAGAGGGTGACGAACAGGATGATGATGACGCCTTCGATGACATGCGCCGCCGTCGTGCCCACCTCGGCGGCACCGGAGCCGAGACCGGCGGCGTTGTCCTGCAGCCACTTCCCCGAGGAATCGACGAGGTCATTGAGTTTGGCTTCGGTGATTCCGAACGGCTGCGTGGCCAAGAGCTGCTTCGCCGCGTCCAGGGTCGTCGCCACCTGCTTCTGGATCTCAGGTATCTCACTTCTGATCTGAAAGGTGATGAGGAGAACGAGTCCGGCCAACAGGCCGAGGACGACGACCCAGACTGTAACCACCGCCAACCACTTCGGCCACCGATGCCGCTGCAGGAACGTCGACATGGGGACCAGGAGGGCAGAGAGGACGAGCCCAGCCAGGAATGGAACGACGATCTGTGCGACCTGCAGTGCTACGAAGATCGCGACTGTGATTCCCGCGATGATCACCAGCAGGTATCCGGTGAAGCGGGCACCGAGTCTGAGTCCCTCGGGTATCGGGTCATCGCGATTCGGAGGCGCGTTCAATGGACCTTCTGTCATGAACCAACACTAATGCCGCGAGCCGCACAGTGGGTGGACCATTCTGTTCTGCCCCGCCGGCGCGGGCGAGAACGGGGCTCCGGTCAGCCGCCTCCGAGGAAAATCCGAAGATGTACTAAAAGTGAATCACTACGGTGTTCCGATGACCAGATTGCGACGTTGGCCCTACACCTTTGCCATGGTGCTCGCTCTCCTCGTCGGAGCGGCCGCCGTGTTCTCCTCCCTCTTCCTCGATCTCCCGCTGCGGGACCCCGACGGATTCCTCGGCCCCTCATACATCCGTCTGCCTCTGCTGGTTCTCGGATTCATCGGCGCCGGGCTAGTCGTGGAAACGGTGAGGCGAAACGGGTGGCGAAATCTGCCGACGTCGGTCGTCGACATCGCAAAGAAGGAGTGGGACACCCACCGGCTGCTGTGCATCGGCGCCGGACTGATGAGCTTCTACGTCTGCTACGTCGCCTACCGCAATCTCAAGAGCGTGCTGCCGGTGTACCGCGAGGGCACCCTCTTCGATCAGCAGCTGTTCCGCCTCGACCATTGGCTCGCCGGCGGGAACACTCCGGCCGTGCTCCTGCACGAACTCCTGGGCACCGGCATCGCGGCGAACCTGCTGTCGATCGCCTACCTCGCTTACCTGCCGCTCATTCCGATCAGCCTCGGCGCGGTCCTCGTGCTCAATCGCAGACTCGCCGTCGGCGCTTGGTATACGACGATGCTGAGCCTCAATTGGGTACTCGGCACAGTCAGCTACTATCTCCTGCCGTCGGTCGGTCCCGTGTTCAGCCACCCGGAGGTCTTCCGGGCGCTGCCCGACACCGGAGTCAGCGAGCTCCAGGAATCCCTCATCGACACTCGCCTCGACTACCTCAGCAACCCGATCGGAAGCGATTCCATCCAGGGTGTCGCCGCATTCGCTTCGCTTCACGTCTCCGTCACCTTCGCCGCAGCACTGTTCATGACGCTGACGAAACAGCATCGCGCCGTCCAGGTGTTCACCTGGATCTTCTTCGGTGTGACGGTCGTCGCCACGCTCTACTTCGGATGGCACTACATCCTCGACGACATCGCGGGCATCGGCATCGGCTGGGCTTCGGTGGCGCTCTCCGCATGGGTGACCGGGCACCGCCGAGTTCGCCGACGGCCGGTCGCCGCAGTCTCCGAGCCTGATTCCGTGCCCGCCGCGAAGCCCGCGGATTCTGTCTCACGCGCCGCCGGGGCTATACTGTAATTACCTGCGAACCCGATTTCGGGTTCCCTGCGTCGTCAGGACGCCTCGTCTCTGCAGCTGGGTGATAGCACCCGCGCATTTCCGAAGCCGTTTTCTCTCGGCGATCGAGAGCGCCGACAGCGCTCATTCCATGACCGGAAGCGGCTGCCTGCCAACTATTCACGGCACCGGCACGCCCTCCGGCACGTCGAAGGGCCACCCCATCACTACTTCACAGACACGCACCAATCTCCGCAGCACCCGCACCCGCGGAGGCAGCACACGCAACACCACCGCAGGCAGCACCGGCAATCGCGCGAAGAAAGCCACCTCGGCGCCCACCTCGTTCGCCGACCTCGGTGTTCCCGCCAAGCTCGTCGACTCCCTCGACCGTGAAGGCAAGACCCAGGCCTTCCCCATTCAGCAGGACACTCTGCCCGACACGCTGGCCGGCCGTGATGTGCTCGGCCGCGGAAAGACCGGGTCCGGCAAGACCCTGGCGTTCTCCATTCCGCTCGTCGCCCGCCTGGCCGAATCCGGCGAGGGTTCGCAGAAGTTCCGCCATCCGCGCGGGCTCGTCCTGGCTCCCACCCGTGAGCTCGCCACGCAGATCACCGAGGTCATCGATCCGTTGGCCAAGGCCGTGGGCCTGCGGACGACGACGATCTTCGGCGGCGTCAAGCAGCGTCGCCAGGAGGTCGCACTCAAGGCCGGAGTCGATATCGTCGTGGCCTGCCCGGGTCGCCTCGAGGACCTGCTCCAGCAGGACATCCTCACGCTCGAGAACATCGAGGTCACCATCCTCGACGAGGCCGACCACATGGCTGACCTCGGGTTCCTGCCCGGAGTCACCCGAATCCTCAACCAGACCCCGGCTGAGGGACAGCGGATGTTCTTCTCCGCCACCTTGGACAACGACGTCGACAAACTCGTCCGTCGTTTCCTCCACAACGAGGTCCTCCACTCCGTCGACGAGGCGACCTCCCACGTATCGGCCATGACCCACCACGTGTTCGAGGTGTCGGTCGACGACAAGAACGAACTCGTGCACAAGCTCGCTTCCGGCACGGGCCGCCGCATCCTCTTCACCCGCACGAAGCACCGGGCCAAACGCTTCGCCCGCCAACTCACGGCAGCCGGTATCCCCGCGGTCGACCTGCACGGCAATCTGTCGCAGGGTGCGCGCGACCGCAACCTCGCCGCGTTCACCGATGGTGCGGCGAAGGTGCTCGTGGCCACAGACATCGCCGCCCGCGGCGTCCACGTCGACTCCGTCGAGCTCGTCGTCCACGTCGATCCCCCGACCGAGCACAAGGCGTACCTGCACCGCTCCGGTCGCACCGCACGTGCCGGCAGCGCCGGTGACGTCGTCACGGTGATGACCGCCGAAGAGCGCAAGGACACTCAGATCCTCCTGCGCAAGGCCGCCATCAAGGCGACCCCGCAGAAGGTTAACGCAGAGTCCCCCGAGGTGACCGAGCTCGTCGGTGAGATCGCCGAGTTCGTCGCCCCGCAGCCGAAGGAACCCGTCCAGCCGCGCAGGAAGACCGAACCTTCCACGTCGAATGGTCGTTCATCCCGCCGTCGCCGAGGTGGCCGTGGCGGACGCGGCGGAAGCTCGGGTCGCGGTGACGCCGGCAGCGACCGCGGCCGTGAGAACTCGGGCGCCACCGGTGGCGGTCGCAGCGGCGAATCGCGTCGCAGCGAGAGCGGCGGCCGCGGCCGGGGCGCCGGGCACACCGGCGAGAGAAATCGTCGTCGCGAGAACTCCCGCGGCGGCCGCTCCGGCAATGGCCGCTCGGGCGGTCAGCGCGCGGAATCTTCGGGTCGTCAGCCGAGCAGCCACCGCGCGTCCGAATCCCGCGGCACCAGCCCCGAGACTCGTCGCCGCAACCGCACCCGTGCCGGAGGCTCGCAGCAGGTCTACTCGACCAGCAGCTGACGTCCTCACAATCCAATAACCCTGCTTGGCTACTACACTTTGGTGTAAATGCCGACTGGGCGAACCAGCTGTGAGAGGAGTCTGCCGATGAGCCACGACCGCGATTCCCTCACCCTCGTCTGGTTCCGCGATGACCTGCGCGTCGAGGACCACGAGGCCCTGACAGCGGCCTGCGGCGACGGGCAGGTGATCGGCCTCTGGATCAGAGAGTGCCGCAGCGACGACGGCCTGGGCCCACGCCCGTTAGGCGGGGCGGCCCGGTGGTGGGCGCACGAATCGCTGCGCGTCCTGGAGACCGAACTCGCACAGCTCGGCATCCCGCTGCTCTTCGCAGCAGGCTCGGCCGCCGACATCGTCCCGCAGGCGGCTGCGGACCTGAAAGTCGATGCTGTGCGCTGGTCGCGCCGTTATGCGCCGGCTGCACGTCGCCTCGACGCGCAGATCAAGACGGACCTGGCTGATGCCGGTCGTGCCGTGCACTCCCATACCGGCGCGCTGCTCGTCGAGCCTTGGACGGTCAGCCCTCAGGGCGGTGAGTTCTACAAGGTCTTCACGCCGTTCTTCAACGCTGTGCGCGATCGCAGCGTCGGCGACAGCCTCCCGGCGCCGCGCACACAGAGTTCCCCGACGAAGGCCCAGCGACAGGCTTTTGCCGGGCACTCCTGGGTGCGCGACCTCGACGATCTCGGTCTTCTCGACGGGACCGACTCGGGCTCGGGCAGCTTCGCCTCGGCGAGGACTCCACAGTGGTGGCGGACGACCGTGGCCGGGCATTGGAACCCCGGGTGCAGGGAAGCGGCCCGTGAGCTCGACTGCTTGAGCGACGGGCTCGACGGCTACGCAGATTCTCACGATGTCCCCGCAGACCCTGACAGCACGTCAGGCCTGTCGCCGCGACTGCGCTTCGGCGAACTCTCCCCCCGCCAGCTGCTGGCAGCGGCCCTGGACATACCGGAGGTGAGGGACGATGATCGGCAGGCATGGATCCGGCAGCTCTACTGGCGGGAGTTCTCCTGGCACCTGACCTATCATCTGCCGGCCGTCGAATCCGAACCGATGCGACCTGAATTCGCGTCCTTCCCCTATGAGGACGACCCCGAGGCACTCGACCACTGGTGCAGCGGCACGACCGGGATCGACCTCGTCGACGCCGGCATGGCTCAGCTGTGGCAGACCGGATGGATGCACAATCGAGTGCGGATGGCCACGGCGAGCTTTCTGACGAAGAATCTGCTCATCCACTGGTGGCACGGCGAGCAGTGGTTCTGGGACACGCTAGTCGACGCCGATGAAGCCAACAACCCGGTCTCGTGGCAATGGGTGGCCGGGTGCGGAGCCGATGCGGCTCCATATTTTCGGATCTTCAATCCCGAACGCCAACGTGAGCGTTTCGATCCCGACTGCGAGTACGTGGGCAGGTGGTTGGGCCGCGGTCCGGGCGGTCTCACTCGGGCGGAACGCTCGCAGGGTGATCGCGAGCCGATCGTCGATCTCAAGGCATCGCGCCAGGCGGCATTGGCCGCCTATGACCGGATGAAGAGTGAGGCGAAATGAGCACGACGAACGGTCGCAGGATTCTCATGGCCGGGTGCGGAGACCTGGGCACACGGCTGGGCCTGCGACTGGTCGACCAGGGGCACCGGGTGATCGGACTGCGCCGACGCGTCGCCGAACTGCCCGACGCCTTCGAGACCATCGCCATGGATCTCTCCCGCCTCGGAGCGCCCGAGCGCGGCGGGGCCGACGACCCGGTCCGCAGCGATCCGCGACTGGACGCACTCGACGCGGCCATCATCACTCTCACTCCTGACGAACCGACTCGGGACGGATACGAACGGGCCTACCTCCACGGGCTGAGAGGTCTCGCCCGCGTGCTCGGGTCACAGCCAGGCCGAGTCGTCCTGGTCTCTTCCACGCGTGTCCTTGCGGAGGACCCGACGCGTGTGATCACCGAAGACGCTCCACTCGCCCCAGGGTCCGGGCCGGGTGAGGTCCTCGCTGCGGCCGAGTCCGAGGCGGCCGAACTCTTCGACCACCTCACGATCGTCCGCCCGGCTGGTATCTACGGACCTGGCCGCACCCGCCTCATCGACTCCGTGCGACGCGGCCAGCGGTTCAACCATCAGCGGTGGACGAACCGCATCCACCGAGACGACCTCGTTCGCGGCCTCGAGCACTTGGCACTTGCCTCGGAACCGCCGGACCTGGTCCACGCTGTCGATTCGCTTCCTGCTCAGATGGGCGACGTCGCCGCCTTCATCGCCGGCCGCCTCGGCGTGCCCGTCCCCGGCCATGCCGACGACGAGAAGCCGAGCGGCAAACGGATCGACGGAACTCGCTTCGGCTCGCTCATGGGCGAACTCGGCTACCCCACGTACAGGCACGGCTTCGCTTCGATGCTGACGACAGCCCCCTGATCATCAACAAAACCGGGAACGTTCAGGCTCGGCGCCGCGCCTCGGCTGCGATGTTCTTCGCCATGGCGGGAAAGATGAAGCGATGAAACGGGGCGACGAGGGCCCAGTAGATGCGGCCTCGCACTCCAGTGGGGATAAAGGTCGCCGTCTGGTGATACTCACAGCCTTCGACTGAGTCTGTCAGAGCGAATTCGAGCCACGCGTGACCGGAGACCTTCATCTCGGCGCGCAGCAGAAGACGAGAGTTCGGCTCCAGCTGTTCGACTCGCCACCAGTCGACGGGATCGCCGATGCGCAGGCTGTCGGGCAGCCGTCGGCCCCGGTTGAGGCCAGCGCCTCCGACTGCTTTGTCCCAGATCCCACGAATCTTCCATGCCAGCGGCCACGAGTACCAGCCGTTGGTCCCACCGATCCCCTCGATCACAGGCCACACCTCGGCGGCGCTGACACCGCTGATCGTCGTCGACCGTTCATCGGTATAGATGCGCCGGCCGGACCACTTCGGATCACTGGGCGACGGCTGGGCCGCCTCGTCGAGCTCTCCGGCGTCGGCGTCCCAGTTCGTATCCACGGCACCTTCGATTTCACGGCGCAGGGCGAGTCGGACGGCGTCGGCGAACCCGATGAGCCCGGACTCGGGCGGCGGGATGACCGCGTCGACGTCCTGGTCCGAGGCCACAGCATCCTCCTGCAAGGATTGGACGAGCGGCAAGGTGAGGCTGAACGGCAGCGGGGTGACCAACCCGACCCAGATGCCTGACAGCGTCGGTGCGGGAAGAGGCAAAGCGATGACGTGGCGGGGCTTGAGCCCTGCGACGGCAGCAAAGGTACGCATCACGTTCGCATAAGTGAGGATCTGACGTGAACCGATGTCGAAGGACCGGTTGACCGCCTCCTGCACATCGGCCGCGGAGAGAAGATAGTAGAGAGCGTCACGAACCGAGAGCGGCTCGACGCGGTTGGACACCCAGTCTGGTGCCGGCATCCAGCGCAGGGTCGTGGCGAGGTGGCGGATCATCTCGAACGAAGCCGATCCGGAGCCGATGATGATGCCGGCGTTGAAGACGATCGCGTCGACCTCGGAGTCGAGCAGAATCCGTCCGACGTTCGCTCGTGAACGCATGTGCTTTGAGAGTTCACGTCCCTCAGGATGGAGCCCTCCGAGGTAGACTATGCGGCGCACGCTGGCAGATGCGGCCGCGCTGGCGAAGCGCCTGGCCGCCTCGGCTTCGGCTGCCTCGAAGTCCCCGCCGGAGCCCATGGAATGCACAAGGTAATAGACGGTATCGATGCCGCCGAGGCTGTCATCGAGACCGCCACCGGTGTCGAGGTCGACGGTTCTCACGTCGACGTCGGCTGCCCATGGAACCTGCTTGAGCTTCTCCGGTCGCCGCACACCGACCCGAACCTGGTGTCCGGCCTGCAGCAGTCGGGGCACAAGGCGACCGCCGATGTAACCGGTCGCCCCGAGCACGAGCACGCGCCGCGGGGTGCGGGTTTGGCGGATGACTTCGTCGCCGAGCGACTTCGGGTCGGGCGGGGTCGAGCGTTCCGTCGGGCGATTCATCGGGGGATCCTTTCGGCCTGCCGAGATCGGCTGTCACGGACCAACCATACACATGTAACCCATTGACTACTGCCGACCATCGTATAGCTGCTGCTCAGTCCGCCAGCGCAGCGCCGACGTCGTAGCGGAGGATCGCAGCAATGCCGTCGCTCATCGGATCGTGGCTGAGTCCGATCTCAGCTGAGGACAGGATAGCCGCGGAGACGATCTCCGCTTCTCCTGCTGAGGCCTCGGCATCATCGAGCAGAAGGACCGCCGCTGCTCCGCGTTCCACTGCCTTTTCGACTTCTGCTCGCCCTTCGACCGCACGGCCGTGTGCTTTGCTTTCGCCCAGACGCTCCGAGTTCTCAGCCTCTCGTTCTTCGGCGAGCCTCGTCACCAACGTCCTGATGGCCACGTCAATCGCCTCTTCGGCACCTTCGTCTCCATCGCCGCCCTCGGAGATCTCATGAAGCATCTCCTCGGCTCGTGCCGACAGCTCAGCCTTGACGGCGGTTCTGCCCTGCACCTCTCCGGCCAGAACGAGTGCGTCCGACGCGTGGTCGGTGATGAGACCGTCGACGAAGTCGGCGACACTGCGTGCATTGTCCTTGATGATCTCGTCGACACGGCGCCGGATCTGGTTGTGCGAGTATGCTCCTCGCCGCGGCTTGTTGATATCTTCGTCGTTGTCGCCGGTGACGTGGACCGACTCTTTCTCGGTGCGTTCGCGATCCGGGGTTACGCTCAGCTCACGAATGGCCGCTCCGTCCTGGCCGGCGATGACGAGGACGACATCGAACTGTCTGCACTCCTGTCGGAGAAAGGCTCCAAGCTCCGGCGCCTCGCCGTAGTGGGCCGAATCTCCTTCTCCCAGCGCCGCGTCCCAGTGTTCGTCCAGCAGAACTCCCTGTGAGTTCGCGACGATGGTCCGACCGTCTCTGTGCACCTCGGTGGGTTCGTCGGCGAGGATGATCGCATCGATGGACTCGAGGAGAGACTCCTCTGCCCCGCTTTCGGACAGCTGGTCTCGCAGCTCCGACCACCGCAGGCGCAGCTGCGTATCGGCATCGGCTGATGGGGTTCGTCCTTCAAGGTAGACCGTGGCATATGGCCCGCCGCTCTCGACGACCGTGCGCAAGTGATTGTGTTTCATCCCCTGTTCCTCCTCAGCGTCTGTGGCTGTCTGACCTGCCCCCGCGGGGCTCGCCGCGCTGCGCGCGGTGTTCTCAGCGTGGCATTGTGCGGAGACCCCTGTAAACAGTCTTGACAAACCGGGGCCGGGCGTTTACCAAAAAGTCAGGCCAGCTTCGGCTTCTGAAGTGTCACAATGGGACCATGAACACCGATGAAAACACCGAAACGATGATGCGCGCCGTCAGTCAGCAGACTTTCGGAAGCGCGGACGTCCTCGAAATCACCGAGATCCCACGACCGAAGCCCCGCCCCAACGAAATCCTTGTGAAAGTCCACGCTGCGGGTCTCAACCCGACCGATTGGAAACACCGTTCCGGCCACGGCTTCGTCGACGATCTGCCATTGGTGCTCGGCTGGGACGTCTCCGGAGTGGTCGAAGCCGTCGGCATCGGCGTCGCGACGTTCGCGCCCGGAGACGAGGTGTTCGGCATGCTGTCGTATCCGTTTGGGCTCGGCTCCCACGCCGAATACGTCGCCGCCCCGGCCAGATTCTTCGCGTCGAAACCCCGATCGGTCGACCATGTGCAGGCGGGAGCACTCCCCCTCGCCTCTCTGACCGCTTGGCAGGCGCTCGTCGACAACGCCGGCTTACAGCCCGGACAGCGTGTGCTGATTCACGCGGCCGCAGGCGGCGTCGGGCACATAGCCGTACAGATCGCGAAATCGCTGGGCGCATACGTGATCGGAACCGCGAGTTCGGCGAAGCACGGCTTCCTGCGCGAGCTCGGCGTCGATGAAGTCGTCGACTACCGTACAGAGGACCTAACCGAGCGAGTGCAAGACGTCGACGCGGTGCTCGACACGATCGGCGGTGACACGGCAATGCGCTCCCTGCACACGCTTCGAAAAGGCGGCTCTCTAGTGTCGCTCATCCCTGTCGGCTCCGCTGATCTCCTTCGCGAAGCAGATCAGCTCGGAGTGCGAGCTCTTCGAATGCTCGTGGACTCCTCGCGCAGTACACTGGAAATCGTCTCCGGACTCGTCGACGATGGTGCACTGCGTGCCACCATCGCGGGCACTTTCCCGCTCTCGAAGGCAGCAGAAGCCCATCGAGAGGGCGAGACCAACCGCACCACCGGCAAACTCGTACTCACAATGGACGAGTAGGCCAAGCGCAATCTGGTCAGTTCCTCACTCGAAGCGGCACTATGCTCACTGCCGCGACGCAGGGCCCGGCACCTGTGCATCGGTGCCGGGCCCTGCGATCACGGAAGTCAGTAGTGTGCTGGCGGATCGCTCGCGGGGAAGGACTCTTCCTCCCACTCATCGACCAATTCGTCCTCTTTCTCCTTCGACGCGGAATCCGTGCCGGGCATTTCCGCAACGTCATCCTTGGCTCCCTCGGGGGCCACTTTCGGATCCTTCTCGTCTTCGCTGAAATCGCTCATCACGATCATCCCTTCTCTATCGAGTGTACGAATCTATGCTGACACTCTTTGGTCCAACTGGATAGGGGGGTGCGGGCATATTGGCATGAGGCATTACGGGGGTGCCGCTCGGCAGAGGCCCCACGTAGACTGATCACCTATCCGCGCTCTCCAGCGAAAGGTGACCAGAATGTCAACCGACGACAACAGCACCGAAGGCAACACATCAGACAGCATGCGCAAGGCTGCGGAGAACCTCGATCACGAGGCCGGAGGTGCACCGTCATCCGAGTACCTCGATAAGGTCGATCCCGACGAATTCGGCCGCAACGATGAAACCGGCGAGGATGAGGACCGCGACGAGGATGCCGCCTCCGACGATAACGCATCGGCGAACGGTTCTACCTCGACTGATCGCTGACGACCTTCAGAGCATCGTCGGCTCACAACACAGTTTGGGGCGGGTAGCACAGGTTTGAACAGGTGCTATCCGCCCCAAACTGTGCCACAAGCCCTCAGAACTTCGGCACGTCGGCGATCAGCTCCCGCGTGTATTCGTGCGACGGATCCTCGAGCACCGAGGCGGTCGGCCCGTAGTCGACGATCTTGCCCTTGTTGAGCACGGCAAGATTGTCCGCGATATGCCGCGACAGCGCAATATTGTGCGTGACGAAGAGCATCGCCAGCTGACGTTCCTCCCGCAAGCTCCGCAGCAGGGCAACGATCGATGCCTGCACGCTGACGTCGAGCGCCGAGGTGATCTCATCACAGACCATGACCGACGGTGCGTTGACCAGCGCACGGGCGATCGCCGCCCTCTGCCGCTCACCACCGGAGAGGTCACCGGGGCGCCGGTGGTAGAACGTCCGTCCCAGACGCACCGAATCCAGCGCCTCCTCGACAGCGGCCTTCCGGCTCGCGGCCGTTCCCTGACCGCTCATCTCCAATGGCACCGTCAGCGACTGACCGATGGATCGTCGCGGGTTGAGCGATGAGAAGGGCGACTGGAACACGTACTGGATGCCCACACGCTGTTCGTTCGTGCGTTTGCGCGTCGAACGTGCCAGCTCCGTTCCGCGCAGCTTCACCGAGCCCTTGTAGTCGTCGTTGAGCCCGGCCACACACTGCGACAGAGTTGTCTTACCCGACCCGGATTCTCCGAGCAGCATCGTGCACTCCCCCGGCTCGAGCGTCAGGTTGATCCCGTCGAGGATCTGCGTCTTCCCGTAGGCGAGCGCCACATCTTTGACCTCGAGCAGAGGCGCAGTCACCGAGGGGGCCTCACCGCCCCCATCCCTCACCGAGGCAGCCGCCCCGTCAGCATCGGTCCGTTCCGTTTCCGAATCGCCGGACTTCTCCCCCGCCGACACGAGGATATGTGTCTTCTCATCAGCCTCGGCGACGGCTTTCGCTTCCGCGGCCCCGTCACCGATCGTCTTCCGCCCGGCCAAGTCCGGCACCGCTGCCATGAGCATCTTTGTGTAGTCGTGCTGCGGACGTTCGAGCACCGCCGACACCGGGCCCTCTTCGACGAGGTCGCCGCGCAGCATCACAGCCACTCGGTCGGAGATGTCCTTGATCACCGCGAGGTCGTGGGTGATGTAGAGACCGGCGACGTTGTTCGCCACCGTCATCTGCCGGATCGTGTCGAGCACGACCGACTGCGTGGACACGTCCAGGCCGGTCGTCGGTTCGTCGAGGATGAGCACATCGGGGTACATGGCGAAGGCCATGGCGATGCCGATGCGCTGCTGCTGACCGCCGGAGAGCTGATGGGGCCAGCGTCGCTGATAGGCACGATCCCCGGGCAAGCCGACGTCAACGAGCACCTCTGCAACGCGATCAGCTCGCTCACGATCCGAGGATCCGAAGTCGTGGATGTCGAGGACTTCCCGGATCTGCTCGCCGACACGCATGGCCGGGTTGAGCGAGAGCGCAGGATCCTGAGGGATGTACGCGATGCGGGATCCGCGCAGATCGCGCCGAGCCACCTCGTCGAGGTCGCCGACCTCAAGGTGGGTGGCGTCACCGCGCGGCCAGATGCTCACGGACCCGGACCCGAATTTCAGGCCCTCCCGGAAGTGTCCCATGCAGGCCAGGCCGGCCGTGGTCTTACCGGAACCGGACTCGCCGACGAGTCCGAGGATCTCTCCTCGGGACAGGGCGAAGTCGACTCCGTGAAGGATCTCGTCCCCGGCATTGGTCAGGACGCGCAGGTCGCTGACGCGCAGGACGATCTTCTCGTTCGGCTCGTTCGCATCATCGTGGCGAACGGTCTCTGTCTTCGGGCTCATCATGCCTCCACGGATGTTGATGCGGTGGCTCGGGCGAAGGAGTCCGCGAGCAGGTTGGTGCCGATGGTCAGCAGCGCGATCGCAACGACCGGCAGCAGCACACCCCAGGGCTGGATGGACAGGGCGATGCGGTTCTCGTTGATCATCAGGCCCCAGTCGGCCGCGGGCGGCTGCAGACCGAGTCCGAGGAACGACAGCGACGCGATGTAGCCGATCGAGTAGGTCAGACGCAGTCCCGCCTCCACGCTCAGCGGTCCGGTGATGTTGGGAAGCAGCTCACGGATGAGCACCTTCCACCTGGGCATCGCGTACATCTCGGCCGCCTTGATGTAGTCCTCGGTGATGACACCCAGCGTCGCGGACCTCGCGACGCGGGCGATGCGCGGGGCGTGGGTGAGGCCGATGACGGTCACGAGCACCCATCCTTGAGGTCCCAACACTGTGATGGCCAGGAGGGCGAACACGAGCTGCGGGATGGCGAGGAAGACGTCGTTGATGCGCATGATCACAGCGTCGAAGGTCCCACCGATGTATGCGGCGAGCATGCCGACGAGGGCACCGACGATCATGCCGAGCGCCGTGGCGAGCACCGCATAGACGATGAGGGTCAGTCCTCCGGCCAGGAACCGGGAGAAGACATCGCGGCCGAGGTTGTCCGAGCCGAAGAGCCCGTAGGGGCTGAATGGCTTCGTGACGAACTCGGTGGCGGTGTTGCCGGTGGCCCAGGGCAGCAGCAGCGGTCCGCACAGGGCGAGCGCCACGACGACCACAGTGATGATCAGACCGATCTTGCCCTGTTTCTGAGCGAGCACCCGTTTGTAGAAGGGAACGTAGGTGGTGGCGGACTCTTTGGGCACCTCAGCGGCATCGGTGGCCGCGGACTTGAGGTCGTCAAGACTGTTGGCGTCGGTGCTCATGCTGCGCTCCTGAGTTTCGGGTTGGTGAGGATGCCGACGACGTCGGCCGCCAGGTTCACCACGACGTAGACGGCGGCGACGAGCATGGAGATCGCTTGGACGACCTGCACGTCGCGGTAGGTCACCGCATCGATGAGTGCTTGGCCGAGTCCCGGGTAGCGGAAGAGGAACTCGACGACGACCACTCCGCCGGCCAGCCAGGCCAGCTGGATCGCGACGACCTGAGCGACCGGTCCGAGGGCGTGGGGCACAGCGTGACGCATGATCACGCGCTTCTCAGGGACACCCTTGAGACGCGCCATCTCCACGAATCCGGAGTCGAGGACTTCGATCATCGTCGCTCGCATCATCCGCACGATGTAGGGAGTGACGACGAGGACGAGGGTCAGCGTCGGCAGGATCAGCTGTTCGGGGCGTTTCCACACCGGGTCTCCCGGCGGAGCCAGGGTCACGGCCGGCAAGATCTGGAACACCGAGGTCGCGAAGAGCGCGACGAGGCCGATGCCGATGACGAACTCGGGCATGGAGGCCAGCACCAGGGAGATGCCGGTCATCGTCTGGTCACGGCGCTTCCCACGGTGCAGAGCCTGATAGACACCGAGGCCGATGCCCAAAGGCACGGAGATGACCGCGGCAAGTGCCATGAGGATGAAGGACGCCCCGAGGCGGTCGCCGAGCAGTTCGGAGACAGGTCCACCCGACGCCGAGGAGGTTCCGAAATCGCCGACGAACAGCCCGCCCAGCCAGTGGAGGTAGCGCAGCCAAGCGGGGTCGTTGAGCCCCAGCTGTTCGTTCAAGGCCGCAATGCGTTCCGGGGTGGCCTGTTGGCCGAGGATCGCCCGGGCGGCATCGCCGGGCAGCAGCAGAGTAGCGCCGAAGACGAGCAGAGAGACGGCGAGGAGGATGAATGCGGAGAAGAGCAGCCGCTTACCGATGACTTTTCCGAACATGTCAGACCTCTCCGATCCATACGCGGTCAAGTCTCCAACCGCCCAACGGTCTGCCGGTGGCGTTCTCCTTCAAACCCCCGACGTACTTCTGATAGGCGTCGACCTGGTTGGCGAAGCCCCAGATGATGTAGCCGCCCTCGTCGTAGAGCATCTTCTGCGCTTCGTGTTCGAGATTCTTCCGTTTGTCGCTCTCCGGAATCCCCCGTGCTTTCTGCACGATGGACGAGAACTCCTTGTCGACCCAGTGGGTTTCATTGAACGGGGAGATTTCCATCGCACATGACACGCACTGCGGAAGGAAGTCGCGGGTGTACCAGAAGTCCTGGGCGAAGTCCCACTTGAGGTACTCGTCCCCGAAGAACGTCGTCGCATCGACCTTGCGGATCTTGACCCGGATCCCGGCGTCGGCGGCCTGCTGGGCGAAGACCTGAGCGGCTTCGACGACGCCGGATTGGATGGGTGCGGTGACGAGTTCGACCTCGAGGCCGTCTGGATAGCCCGCCTCGGCGAGGAGTTTCTTGGCTTTCGGAATGTCGCGTTTCCGCTGCGGGAAGTCCGGATAGTTCTCGCTCAGCGGGCCGAACATGTCGTTGCCGATCGTGCCGAAGCCCGAGAGCACCTGTTCGATCATCTGTTCGCGATCGACGACGAGGCGGAAGGCCTGCCGGACCCTGACGTCGTCGAAGGGCTTCTTGTCCACGCGCATGGTGAAGGGCAGCCACATACCTGTCTTCGAGTTGAGGATGGCCATGCGTTCGTCGGCATCGATGACCTCGACGAGAGCCAGCGGTATCTGCGCGATCGCATCGACCTGCGAGGACAGAAGGGCGTTGATGAGAGCATCAGAGTCGTTGAAGTTGAGGATCGAGACGTCTTTAAGGTAGGTCGAGTCCCGCCAGTAGTACTCGTTGCGTTCGATCACCGTCGACTGCCCTGGGGTGTGGGACTTGAGTTTGAACGGCCCCGAGCACACCGGGTTCTTCGGATCGTAGTCGGACGGGACGATTCCTGTCGTGTACTCGGACACCGAGTCATTGAGCAGACCGTTCGGTTCGGACAGCCTGAATTCGACGGTCCGCTCACCGGTTGCAACGACCTTGTCGAGCATCGTGAAGCTCGACGAGGCGGTCTTCGGATCGTCAGGGTCGTTGATCCGTTCAAAGCTGAAGACGACGTCGTCGGGGGTGATGTCGCGCCCGTCCGAGAACTTGACGCCCTTGCGCAGGGTGGCCGTCCACACAGTCGAATCCGAGTTCGGCTCGAACGACTCCGCCAGCTCCGGCTGGATCTTGTAGTCGTCGGTTCGCGACAGCAGGCAGTTGTAGAGATTGACTGTGCGAGCTATGTCGCCGCTGTTGACGGGGATGTGGGCGTCGACGGTGTCCGCGGAGTTTCCGCCGGTGACGCCGACACGCAGAGATCCACCCTTGACGGGTTCGCCGGCGTCGGCGGCGCCGACGGCCCCTCCGCCGCAGGCGCTCAAGCCCGCCACGCCGGCCACGGCAAGGCCCGCGCCCAGCGCTTGTCTTCGGTTCGGTGTGTTCATGTGCCTTCTTCCTAGGACGTCGGGTCGAGTCGGCCAGCAGTGGCGACCCGGTCTGACTTCGGGTGTCGGGTGTCGTCGGATGGTTCGAGGAGGACGTGAGCGGCGAGGTAGTTCTCGAGCATGGTCAGCGCTTCATCCTCGGCGATAGGCACCTGACCTGTGCTGCGGGCGACGCCGAGTCCGTCGATGAAGATCGCCAGAGATTTGACCATAAGCGCAGTGTCGCCGGTGCGGATCAGTCCCAAGCGTTGGCCGCTGTCGACGAGGCTGGCGATCATGCTCAGCCATTCGCCGTAGACGGCCATGAGGTTCTCACGTGCGTTGTCGTCCGTGGCGGCGCGGGCCCAGCACTGCAGCCAGATCGACCACACCCGCCGGATCTTGACGTTGACCCCGGCGTGGATGCGGGCAAAGTGCCGGAGCACGGAGATCGGGTCGTCGGCGTTGAGGTGGCGCGCCTCAGCGATGATGTCGAGGGAGTAGCGAAGGGCCGCCTGCAGCAGTTGGTCTTTCGTTCGGAAATGGTAGTTCACAGCCGAGGGACTCACCCCGGCGACGTCCGCAACGTCTTCGGTGCGAACCTTGTCGATGCCGAGGTCGGCGAATAGTTTCCAGGCCGCGGCGATGATCTTCAGCCGGTTGCGGGTGCCTTTCGACATCCAGTCCTGCTCAGCAGCAGCTCCGGATGCCGCTTCCCCATCGACATCCTCAATCCGTCCATCACCTGCGGCATGGCGGGCAGACGATTCGATGAGTGCAGCGGGGATGTCGGTGACCATAGCTCGCCGAGGCAGCTGTGCCTTCCGGCCGGTCGTCAGCCAATCGGTGGTGACCCCGGTGAGTTCAGCGATGCGAGAGACCTCTTCGACCCGGAACTTCCGCACTCCGGCGAGGGACTTCGAGAGCTTGCTGGCGTCGAGCCCGATCCGTCGGGCGACTTCGCTGTGGTTGACTCCTGCGTCTCTGATGGCGGTTCGGACACGGCTGACCAGGGACGTCTCTGTGCTTTCAGCACTATTGCCTGTCGTGACCACCACTACAGTCTGCACATAAGTTGCGATTTTGGCAATAGACACTGGCAGCTTTAATAGCTTCGAGTGGCTCAGCCACAGGGGCAGCCAGAAGCGAACGTTCGATTTGGGCCATCGACCAGGGCCCGAACATTTTCATGATCCACGCGCCTCCACGGATTCACGCAACAGCAGATGTAGCATAGTAGCTTGCGCGAGTTCCCCCGCGACATGTGAACACTGCTATGGAGCCAAGATGACTGAATTGCCCGCAAAGACAGGCCCCAACCCAACCGGGATTGATGTCAGCGTGGTCATCCCTGTGTACAACTGCGAAAAGTACATCCAGGAAACGGTCGAATCCGTAAGAGCCCAGGACATGCACGCCGGAGCACTAGAAATTATTGCTGTTGACGACGGGTCGACAGACGATTCACTGAACATCCTCAACAAACTGGCCGCGGACTGCATCGACCTTCACGTCCACTCGACCCCCAACAGCGGGTCTGCTGCTGCGCCTCGTAACTTTGGACTCGAACGAGCCCGTGGCCGCTACGTTTTCTTCCTCGACGGGGATGACAAATTCTCCCCAAACGCACTCTCCCGGCTGACCGAGGTCGCGGACAGCACAGGCTCAGGGGTCGTACTCGGCAAGATGGGACTGTTCGGGGAGAAGAGGGCCGGCAACGTACCTTCGACTGCTTTCGGTAAGACACTGTTCGCCGTCGATTTCATCGATTCCAAGGCACATTCGACGCTCGGAGCATGGAAACTTTTTCGCAGGTCGATCTTGCTGGATAATGACATCCGATTCCCGCTCGGCTACAAGATAGGCGAAGATCAACCGTTCACGATGAAGGCCTATCTTCACAGCCCGCACATTTCGATATTGGCTGACCAGGTCTATTATTGGCTCCGAGGCAGAGACGACGGAACTAATATCACCGCAACTGGTCAACCTCCGCGTAAGCATCTCTGCCGAATCCTCACGCTCATTAAGACGATCGTCGACAATACCGAGCCAGGCGAGCGTCGTGACCATCTGCTCCGGCGTCCGATCGTCGGAGCAGCAGGGGTCAAGTCTGTGTTCGGCAAGAAGATGCTTGCCGCTCACGACCGAGCTGAACGTGAAGCCATGGTGAAGGAATTCCGCGAAGTAGTCGCGCCCCTTTGGAACTCAAACATCCGTGACCACGGCGTGCCCGAGTCACAGATCCTGGTGGATCTTGCCGTTCGCGGCGACATCGACGAAATTGAGACCGTCAGTCGTCTTTTGGCGCAGAAGAAGCCCGTCCCTCTCAGTTTCGATGAGGAACACGCACAAATGGTCTACGAACCCCGCGCGGGTGACAGTGTGGGCGACCTGCGAGTCAGGCTCCACCAATCACTCGAGTCGATTACTTCGACGGCAGACGGGATCATTATCCGGGGCGAGTTCGGAGTCGCCGGCTTAGGCCGCGCTCCTGACAGCGCCCACATCATCCTTCGCCACCGTAAGCTAGGAACAAAGATCACGTCCAAGATTGACATTTCTCGGACGTACACTCGGAGCTTCGGTACTCGCGTGAGATTTTCGACCGATGTTCAGATTTCGAAGTTGGCCGATTCCGGCATTTGGGAACTATTTATCAAAGCGAAGTGGTCATCAATGGTGGTCCGTGAACGTCTCGGGATAGCCCGGGCAGCAGGGATGGATACTGCTCCGATCATAATCGGCGACCCGGTCGAAGGCGTCGTATTCTTCGATCAATCTGACGGACTTTCCGTCGACTTGGGACCCACTGAGAAGCATCTCGATCCCGTCAAGAGACATGAGCTGCACGTCGTTGATCAGTTCGAAGTCGGACGTTCAATGGTCTTCGTGATCAGCGGCCCGGTTTCGAACATGAAGGCCGCGTCCTATCAAGCAGACGACAAGTCCAAGTCAAAATCTGCCAGATTCATCGTCCATTCAACTGATCAAGCGTCAATAGTCATCCCTCGTTCAGCTGCAAAAAAGCAGGGCTGCGCGATCGAGTTGAAAGATGCAGAAGGGAACTCAGTCGAAATAGCACTGACTGAGCTCAGAGACTGAGAACGCAATCTTCTGAGGACGAATCAGCTCCTGAACAGAACTGGCCGCAACCACCCGTTTACGCATCGGCCGTCATCTCCGCTGTCTGCCGAATCTCGGGACGCACTATCGCTTCAATCCACGCTTCAGCCGAGTCCTCACACTTCGCAGTAGCGACTGCGGCTGTGTGCGACCGGACTGTCCAACGGACGGTTCCACTGCGTTTGCGGCAATCTTGTCCTGGTAGAAGCCATACGATCGACGAAGCTTACGTCGCATCTTCTCTTGGTATTGCTTTCGTGATGTACCCGCATAGCGTGGCAACTTCTCTCGGAGCTCCTCAAGTGAGTAGGGTTCGATCTGTTCGCTGGGTTTGAGGATGCCTTTCAATCCTGAGAACAGGGTTCGATAGACCGAGATCATGAAATCGTCGTCCTTCTCCACGCCCTCGCTCATAGCTCTGTCGAGGGCGCTGAGAACTGTCGAAGGCTTCCAATCTGCCGACTCCAGCGCTCGTTCCGGATAATCGACAGAACGATAGAAATCCGGAACCTTGAAATTCCACGTCAGCCCGATTGAAGGGATGTCGAAGGCGAACGAGGTGATCGACGCGTGAAGACGATATGCGATGACACCATCACAGCTGCGAAGCTGTTCGATGAGCTCTTCTGGCGAGTTGAGAGTGACGGCAGCTTTCTTCCCCTGCACCCCGTGGTGTCGAACCAGAGAATCGAGGAAGATCTCATCGTCGAAATGACCAGTGGTGAACAGTCGATAGTCGTCGCCTCTCGCTGTCAGCTCGTCGATCACTCCAAGCCAGAAATTGCGCTGATCTGCTTCACTGAAAGGAATTCCGTTGTCGGGGAACACACCGGACCTTGTGACGACGAGGCCGATACGTTTCCGGCTGCGTCCACGCGGATCGTCAATTGGACGCACCTTCTCAAACACCGAATCAGCGAAGACCGCGGGGTCAGACACGAGCGCTGTAGGAATCCCTGTCCCCTCAACATATTTCTGTGTCGATTCCAGATCGTCTCTGGTGGTGATCTGGCGAACGACGGATTTCCTCAGCGCACTCTGCAGCGCCAGCGAACGTTCGTCTGCGTCATTGAAGGGCTCCACGCCGATACTGGAGAAGAGCACAGGGACCCCGTACTCCTCGGCAAGTTCGACCGTCCGGATAGTTCGCCGGTAGAAGACTTGGTAGACGTAGTTGAATAATGGCGCTCCGCCGAAGACTACTACGTCAGCCCTGGAAATGGCACGTCGAGCCGACTCGAGCAGAGACTCGTCACCCGTGCTCATGTATTTCTTGCTGATGATGCTGGCTGCTCGGCTGCGAACGATAAACGACTGTGATGCAATTCCGAGGTTCTCTGCAGCCGCTTTCAGCAGGCTGATTACAGAGGCTTCAATAATCTGATCACCGATATTGTCAGAATCTCGGTTAGTCAGCAGCAGAACTTCAGTGCGTGCCACGATTGACTCTTTCTCTAGCGTCCACAATCAATCCGTTGACTGTGCTTTGTCATATAGCTTCTGGTAGTTCTCGTAAGTACGACGCAGCTTCCGGTTGACCTTATCGCGGTAGCCCTTGGGACCAGTAGCCAACTGCCGGGGCATCCCTTCCCATAGCTCCGAGAATTCGTAGGGGGTTGCAGGATTGCCGGGAGCGAGCACGTCTCGGATCCCGGTAAACAGGGTGTTGTAGACGGACTTGAGGAATTCTTCGTCTTTGGCGATGCCTTCCTGCATTGCGCGCTCGATCGCGGTAACGACCTTCTCGGCTTGCCACTCTTCCGGACTCAGCGCGCGATCCCCATAGCCCACGGATTCGTAGAAATACGGCACCTTAAAGTTCCACGACAGTCCGATAGAGGGAACGCCGAGTGCAAACGACGTGATGCTTGCATGCAAACGATAGGCGATGACCCCGCTACACCCACGCAGTTCGCGAATGAGTTCGTCTGGAGAATTCACCGTAACTGCAGCCTTTTTGGCCGGAATACCAGAGGTCTTGATAAGGGTGTCGAGGAAAACTTCATCTGAAAAATGGCCAGTGGTGAAGAGACGGTAGTCGTATCCCTTCTCTTCGAGCAGCGCGATCGTCTCGAGCCAGAATCTGCGCTGATCATCCTCACTGAAGTCGATTCGGTTGTCAGCGAAGATTCCCGCTCTGGTGACAACCAGACCGATACGTTGAGGCTTCGGTTCCGTAGCAACTGGCGCTTTAGCAACAGGTTGAACCGGGGCTGTCTCAGGCTTAGCCACGCTGGATCCGGCTGACCTGGCGACAATGCTTTTGACAATTCGTTTGAGCTTCCGCTTCGCTCGCACGGGAACGGACGGCACTGGCTTAGGCGCCGGGGCAGGTTCAGGCTTCTTCCGATAGACGATATCGGCCAATACTGCGGGGTCGGCAACATGAGCAACCGGTACGTCTGTGCCTTCAGCATATTTGCGCAGTGATTCGATGTCATCGCGCGTTGTGATCTGCTTGACTACAGGAAGTTCAAGCGCCTTTTTGAGAGCCTGGCTCTTTTTGTTCGTCGCATCGAACTTCTCCACACCGATGCTCGAGAAGATCACTGGCACGTCATACTCCTGCGCCAGTTCCAGAGTGACGATCGTTCGACGATAGAAATTCTGATAAGCATAGTTGAAGAGCGGGGCCCCACCGAAGATGATCAGATCAGCTTTCGAAATCTCGTCCCGGGCCGCTGTCAACAGCTCTGGGTCTTTGGTGGCCATGTATCTTCTCGAGATGATTCCTGCAGCACGGCTTGATATGACGAAGTCATCGGTGCCGATGCCAAGATTCTTCATCACGCCTTTGATGATGGACAGGACTGTGGCCTCGATGATCTGGTCTCCGACATTGTCCGAATCACGGTTTGTCAGCAGAAGAATTCTGGTGGGGCTCATAGACGTTCAGGTCTCCTCATCAATGCAACGAACAGCGTCGTTACCGAAATTGTGGCACGTCGTACCGGTTGGTGAGTGAAAGAGGTATGGTGTTTTTCGATCAGTCGATGAGCGGACCGTCTTCGAACGTCCGAACTGTCCGGGAGACGCCGTCAGTGAGCGAAGTTCCCGCGCCCCACCCGAGCGCGGTGAGCTTGGCCGCGTCCAAGCCGAGAGAAGCTACCGGGGAGAACGATCGCCCGTCCCGCGGGTTGACGAAGTCCAGCTCGAGCTTCTTCTCCGGCCGTGCAGCGGCAAAGGTCTCGGCCAGTTCACGGATGCTGATGTTCCCGGCAGGATCGGCGATGTTGTAGACCTGTTCTTCACCACGCAGGTGAGCGAAGAACAGTCCCTCCACTGCATCTGCGACATACGTGTAGGTCCGAGTCGCGGCACCGGCACTCATCATTCGCACGTTGCGACCGCGAATGACGTCGGCGAGGAAATCGGCTTGTACTCGACCGTCATCGAGAGCCATGCCCGGTCCATAGATGTGCCCGAAACGCAGGCTGAGTCCCCTGATACCGAACTCGTCGGCATATGCGGCCAGTGCGGTCTCGGCAATTCGCTTGCCTTCCGAATAGCTGGCCCGCGGGGCGAAATGCTGCAGAGTTCCTTCGTCATCTTCGCCAATGAGGTCTTTACCCTTGACCGCACCGTAGACCTCCGACGAGGACAGGAGGACAAACGACTCCCCCCTCGCCTCGACAAGCGCGTCAAGCAGATTGATCGTGCCCACTGTGTTTGCCTTCAGTGTCGTGACCGGAGACGACTTGTGGAGACTTGGACGGGCCGGCGAGGCGCCGTGGAAGATTGTCGAGAACTTCCGTTCAAAGCTCTGCGAATCGATGACATCGCCCGCGAGTAGTGTGAAATCCGAGCGCTCGAGCGCAGAGCCGAATCGCTCTTCAGCTTTCGTTCGGTTCCGCACCAATCCTGTGACACGAAGCCCGAGGTCATGGGCATCGTTCGCGGCCAGCAGCGCTCCGACGATGTACATCGGGATCATTCCGGAGGCACCAGTGACGAGGATCTCGGTGTTCCGGTATTTCTCCCACGGCAGCTGTGCTGAGGCGATGCGGGCAACGTCTTCAGAGAAGACAGGAGTATCGAACAGAACGACGTCGGTGGCTTCGGCCGCTGAGACGACCGCTCGGTCATCACTCACCGCCGAAGGCCTCCCTATCCTCGATGAGCGTGAGGAAGGTCCGGCAGACGTAGTAGTCCGAGGCAGTCGTGATCTTAATATTCGTGCGCGGCCCTTCCACACGGTGTACGTCGTAGCCGAATCCGTTCATCAGTGTGCAGGTGTCAATTGAGTCGTTCTCGCCTTCCGCGACCGCACGATCGTATCCGGCGAGGACGTCCTTGAGCGGGAATGTCTGTGGGGCCTGCGCAGTCCACAGCGGGTCGCGGGGGATGACTTCCTTAATACCCGAGCCTTCCTCCACGACAACCGTCTCAGTCATCTTGGTACAGGTGACTGCCGAACCGAACTCACGGGCGCTCGCGATGTTCCTCGAGATGAGGTCCGCATCGATGAGGGGACGGACACCGTCGTGGATTAGCACGATGCTGTCTGGGTCGTTGTGTTCAGCGACGACTTTGAGAGCGTTGTGGCGCGATTCCTGACCGGTCGATCCTCCATCGACGATCCACTGGACTTTGTCGAGTTCATAGCGCTTGATCAGGCGTTCCAGGTGCTCCCGGTACTGCGGAAGGATGGCGACTGCGATCGAGTCGATCTCCGGGTGCTGCTGGAAGATGTCGAGCGTGTGCACAATCACGGGTCGACCATGGATCTCCAGGAATTGCTTCGGACGAGAGCTGTGCGCCATTCGAGCGCCGACGCCTCCTGCGAAGACTACTGCGATGTTTGCCATTGGTTCTCCTCGTCCTCTTCTTCGGTCTTATAGCTGCCGTCGGAATCGTTGTCCGTCGGGTCGTTGAGCTGGTCTTCTTGCCCGGGCGCACCGGGATCTTCCTCACCGACACGTTCGGACATACGGTGATCTTCGTCTTCGGAAGGCACCTGTGGTTCCGTGGCAGGCTCGCTGAGGATGAGCGTGTCGATCACTCGGTCGGAGTTGTTCGTGTCCACGTAGTCGAAGTTCTCTTTGACGAACTCCTTCGTCGCTTCGTTGCTCAACTGGGGTCGGCGGAGCAGTTCGACGAGTTCGTCGAAGGTCGTAGCGATGCTTCCCGGGGCGGCTTCCCGGTAGTCTTTGTGCATTCCTCGCGTCGCGGAATAGGTATCGAGATCGTAGGCGAAGAAGATCATCGGGCGCTCGAGCAGCGAATACTCGTAGATGACCGACGAGTAGTCAGTAATGAGCACGTCCGAGATGAGCATCAGATCGTTGGTGTCCGGGCAAGACGCGACGTCGATGAGTCGGTCGCTGAATTCCTGTGGGATCGGAGCCGGATCAGGCACGAAATGATGCTGTCGGAACAGCACGACGGAATCGTCGCCGCACGACTCGTACAGCTCCCGGAAATCGATCTGGTCGTAGTCGTAGTGGGCGTCTCCGGAGCCGCGACCGCGGAAAGTAGGCGCAAAGAGGATCTTCCGCTTGCCTTTCGCCGTCGGGAACTGCTTCTCGAAGTCGACAAGGACCTCTTCTGCACGTCCTTCTCTAAGGAAACCGTCGATACGAGGCAGACCGGTCGCGAGGACTGCGTCTCTCTCGATGCCGAAAGCTTCGCTGTAGACATCCCGCAAGTGCTGGGAACCGCAGATGGCATACGAATAGAGGCGATGGGCGTTTCGCAGATTCGGTGAACCGTACTGCCCGAAGCGGCTGTAGCCCACTGACTTGAATCCGCTTCCTGCGTGCCACAGCTGGATGATCTTCTGTTCATCTCGGTTGCCCAGGTCCTTGAGGATGGCGAAGTAGTCATCGATGAGGATGGTGTTCGCTTTGCCCATCTCCCACGCCAGCGCGAACGCACTCTGGCGGCTGCTGGTGCGGCCGGTACGGAACGAATAGCCGAAGTTGAATTGCGAATCGAGACCGCGTTCGAGCATGCGGTCATGTACAGCTTTGAGGTTGCCCTGCATGTTCGGACGGGCCTCGGATGCGAACAAGATGTTGCTTCCGTCAGACGGCCGTTTGTAAGCAGAGATGGCGAATACGGTCCGAAGAGCCTTCCGCTTGGTCTTCGTCCACTTCTTGCGAGCTTTCGACTTCAGGCGTGCCACCGTAGACGAGGGCTTACCTCCGGAACGACCGAAGGAGTAGGTGCGCATGAGGAAATAGGGAGCCGCCTCGTCGTCAGAGATGCCAAACGTCACGGTGTAAGCAGAGAAGTTCTTGTTGTAGACGAAAGCTCGGGAGGCATCCCCGAGCTCTTCGGCTCTCGCCAGGGGGTAGGACGCCGGAAGGTTAACGTCCCCACGTCGAGCAACTAGGTAATACGTTCCGTTGGGTACCTGGGCTCGTCGATTGAATTGAGTCACGTTGATTGTGAGCTGAAAACGCCCCTCCCCCAACGGTTCTGAGCGAACGGGGAGCTCAACTTCGTATGGACGCGAGTTCGGTGTCAGAAAGAACGAGTCAGGGGTATCACCGGAAACCCTGACGACAAATGTCAGAATCACACGTTCCCACGAGATTCTTTCAATTGTCAGCTCATCTACCACAGGTTCCCCTCACCAGCATGATTTTGAAATGCTGACGCAACTCGTTCACTCTCGATTAACGTTGATAGCCTAGCAGTTTGCCTGTGGCAGTCGGTAACTTAACGACACGCCCGCGGACCGCATCCGAGTCGATCACTTCGTGTTCTCATGGGCTGTCATGAAACGATATTCTGGCCGAGTCGTCGGTTGCATCTAAGGCATTGAGCCGTTGCGGATCCGAATTCACAACTGCAAGGAGTTCGAACAGTGGCTAACCCGGTCCGATGGGTCGCACGCACCGCAGTGCGCTCTAGCGCGTGGAAACGCACCAGCAAATGGATCAGGGGCGCTGAGAAGTGGAACCGCCTCGAATACGAATATGACGGCAGCTACGTCGATGCCGAAGTCGTCGTCTACTTCGGCGACCGCAGTTCGAAGTTCTACCAACTCGAACAGTGGATCCCGGTCCTCGAGCAACTCCATAAGGTGCACAGGGTCGTCATCGTCGTGCGAAAAGGTTCAGCTTTGACCAGCGTGATGGAAACCACTCACCTCCCCGTGGTGTTCAAACGAAAGTTCGATCCCCTGCAGACCTTCTACCACGCCAATGACTTCAAGCTCGCTCTGTACGTCAACAACGGAATGACGAATTTCCAGTCGCTCAGTTTCGCTCCGATGGTCCACGTCCATGTCAATCACGGCGAATCGGACAAACTGAGCATGGTCTCCAATCAGGCCAAGGCCTATGACAAGGTCTTCATTGCCGGCGAGGCCGCTGTGGAACGACACCGCAGGGCTCTCATCGACTTTGATGAATCCCAGCTCGTCCTAGTCGGCCGGCCCCAATTGGATATCGAAAGGCCGCTCGAGCTCGAACCTTCGTCTGCCAGGACGATCATGTATGCGCCCACGTGGGAGGGCGAGAATGATGCGAACAACTACACCTCGGTCGATCGCTTTGGTCCGCAGATCGTCGAAGCCGCCCTCCAGATTCCCGGTGCGCGTTTGATCTACAAACCCCATCCTCGGGTCGAAACGTCCAAAGACCCGGACGTGGTCGAGGCGAATGCTCGAATTCTCGACCTCATCGAGGCGGCAAATGTGTCGATCGCCAACGAGACTCAGCAGCACCAGGTGCTCATGCAGGGAGACATCCTCGGCATGTTCGACACGGTCGACCTGCTCATCACCGATATCTCCAGCGTCGGACTCGACTTCCTCTATCTCCACCCGGATAAGCCGCTCGTTCTCACCGACCGTCGCGGTGACACCGAATCACTCAATGCCGAGGCGCCGATCAGCCGCGCCGCGCCCCTCATCAACGATGAGTCGATCGGAAGTGTCGAATCGCTGCTCAAAGAGATGCTCGTGCGCGATTCTTCAGCAGAGATCAGGCATGAACTCCGCCGCCACTATTTCGGCGACGGCGAACCCGGATCATCGACCGTTCTGTTCACCGAGGCGGTGTCCAGGCTGATCGCTGATCGTACGGCTGCGCTGCAGACCTACCACACCGAGAGCGTCAACGCCGAGGCCGACGACGAATAGCCGTGATCGGACTCCGCCAGCGGGTCATCGCCGCGGTCAGCGCGTCACCGGAACATGCGGACGCCTGAAGCTCGAATTACTTCCGAGGTCTGACCGAGAGGTTCCCGTGCTTCGTGGCATACCATTCGCTGGCTGTCGCAGTCGTGACGCGGAATCGCTTCGGAGTGCTGATTCTCCGCTTCGATGACCACAGATCATGGGGTCGGCGAAGAAAGACGTCGAATGTCTCACCAGCGGACTCGGAAAAGCTCTCATCGTCCACGTCGAAAGTAAGCACCGTTCGGTGTCCGAACCAGCGGAATGAGGTCTCGGACTGGTCGCAGAGGAAGAACGTACTGAGTTTCCTGCCGGCCACGACCAGCTGCAGCGTCTCTGCAATCGACTGAAGAATACCGTCGATTTCGATTTCAACTCTGCTGCCGCCCGCAATCGGGGTGCAGGTGAGCTTCTTCGCTTCGATCGAACGAGCCGACTTCGTGTCAACGCGGTCCGGCAAGTTCGTCAACCGCATCTCACCGAGCGCCTCCTGCCAACGCCGGTATCCGGCTTCGGGGAGATACCTTTCGACGGACTTCACCGCTGCTCGACGCATGGGCTCGACTTCGCTGGATTCCAGAGAGAGGAACCTTTCGATCTGGTCGGCCAGTGCGTCGATGTCGCTCCACGGCGTAATGAAGCCGTTGTCGCCCTGATCGATGAGGTCTCGCGGACCGTAGGTGATGTCGTAGACGATGGGCACGCACCCTGCTCCCATCGCCTCCAGCAGGGACAGCGGCAACCCCTCACTCGTGCTGGTCAGTGTGGAGAACGACGCCGATGTCAGTCGTTCGTGCACATTATTGACGTACCCCGGCAATTCGACACGATCGCTGAGGTCGAGCTCATCGATGAGAGCTTCCAGCTTTGGTCTCGCGGGTCCCTCTCCGAGCACAGTCAGGGAGACTGCGATTCCACGGTGGCGCAGCTTCGCGACCGCGCGAATCGGGTGATCGATGCGTTTGAGGTCGATGAGGTTCGCGACCATTACGGCATTCCCCGTGTCTCGCAGCATCGGCGGATCAGAGACGACCGATCCTTGCGGCAGTTCCCCTGTCAGCAGTCTGATGTTCTCGCCTGAGAAGCCCATCGCTCGAATTGCTTCGGCCTGCTGCTGTGTCTGCACTCCGACGATGTCGAATCGGTCGAAGTTGCGCATCGTATCTGTACGGGCCTTCAGAGGCTGCCCGTGATCGCCGTTCCACGGGTGGCGGAGATGACTCCCGTGGAGAAAGAGGATGAGTGCGAAGCCGCGGTCAGGGATCTCGTGGATGAATTCGCTGACCTTCTTGTCATCGACGATGACGACCGCCGGCGACTTCGTCACGGTCGCCGTGATCCACGCATTGTAGAAGTCCCGCGGGCGTCGCCACTCGGCCATCGGCTCCCCGGCCGGGGAATGCAGGATGAACCGTCTGCCCAGTTTCGGATCCTCGATGTCAGCAAGCAGCAGACTTCCGTCGCCCCGCAGGTAGTTGCGCCGGATGACCCGACCGGTCCGCGAGTTTCGGAACACGTCGTAGAAAGCGGTGATGTTCTCGAGTTCGCCGTCTTCGTCGGGGATCGGCATCCTCGGGGGCTCACCCTCAAGGCTGGCCAGTTCGGCTTCGCTTCGTCCTCGCAGATCCTGCCAGATATTGACCAGTTCAACGTTCTCTCGCATCTTCCCCTGTGCGATCAGACGGTCCCTGATCTCATCTGTGTCCATGCGCGGACTGAACGTCAGAATGGTCTGTGACAGCGGGTTGCCGAAGTCCTGGAAGCTCCGAATCCGACGCAGCGCAGCCGTCGTCATGCCGCCCATGGACTCCGGAATGCCCCACAGCACGTTGTATACGTGGACTGCGTCGGTCCCAAATGCGGGACCGTCTGGTTCAGCGTCCCGGCCGTTGCCGTTTGGGTTCGTTCGGGGTCGCAATCTCACAAGTGGTACCTTTCCTCAGCGCTCATCGACGGCGAACGGGCAATCAGCGCGTCAGCGCCATGTGGCCGAAGTGGCGAGCCTGACGACGCCAATTGACGATCTTGGGAACATCCGATGCCTCCCACTGAGCGTGGATGTTCCAGTCACCGTCGAGGTCGGCGTACCGGCCTTTCACGGTCATCTGCATCGCGTCGATATAGCTGAGGCCGTTCTGCTGCACGAGACCGAGGACTCGTTCCACGATGCCTTCGCTGCGCAGGCCGGCCAGATTGAGCACGGCGATCTGCGGGTCGAACGGCACGAAGTCTTCGTTCATCCCTGCGTGGCTGGCGAAGACGAAATCGAGGGCGCCCGTGTGATCGTCACCGAACGAGCTCGCGATACGTCGCATCAGTGTGAGACCGCTGGATCGGCTCTTCCTGACGTCATGTTTCGCGGCCAGCAGCGTGTCCTTGAAGTCGACGGTCGAGAGCTCGGTGATGTCTGCAGACACCTCGGCGGTCGCAGGCACGACGATGAGTCGCTCGTGGTCTGCAAAGAGCCTCGGCAGCAACGCAGACAGCACGCCAGGCGCATTCTGTGTCCCATCGAATTCCACAGTCGGGAGGACGTGGATGCTTCCCTGAGCGAGCTTGCCTCGGATCGCGTCGACCTCGGCTGACGTCAACGAGCCGTTCGGCAACCACACACGGTAGGCAGACCCGGCGTGAGCGTCGATGGATCGGAGCGCCTGCCCGACCAGAGGAGCCTCACCCTTTTCAACGGTCATGACGATATCGGTGGTCTGCGCATCGGGCGCTGGGCGTTCAAATCCGATCAGCGCTGAGGCCACGGCTCGGTTGTCAGCAACGGGCAGTGTTGCCGCAGCCAGGTACTCGTCGGCGAAGGCCATCTCGTCCGCGGTGATCTCGACCCACTTCGCGTAGATCTCGTCTTCGTGCGCACCTGTGGCGATGAGGGGCAGCAGCTCGGAGAGCTTGTCGAGGATTCCATTGCGAATGGCGTCGAACTCGGCCGCGTCGATGCCGATGAGTCCGCCGAACCGCGAATCGGACTTGTTCTTGGGTTCGAAGTCGACGTCGGCACCGACAGACCTGGCCGGCAGATTCGCGTGCAGGCGGGAAGTGAGGACGTGCTTGTACTTATAGGCGTAATCAGCGACCCAATTGCGTGCGAGTTCGAGGTTCTCCGGGAACGACTTGTCACGAATCGCGGTGACGGTCTGCTTCTTCTTCGGCCCCTTGCTGTCCTTCGTCCAGTCGACGCGCAACGTCCCCGAGCGACGATCAGGTGAGGCTGCAGGGAAGAGAGTATCGACTGTCGTCGTCAGGCAGCCAGAGAAGAACGCGGGCACACCGACTGCGCGCAGCACGGCGACGGACTGCCAGTCACGGCAACCGACCGGTCCGTACTTCTTCAGGTAAGCGATGGCATCGGGCGTGAGCATCTCGGGATAGCGCACGAACACAGACAGCAGGATCGGGCGCAGATTCGGGTGGAACGGAATATTGAACGACTTACCAAAGATGTCGTGCATGTACCAGCCGAAGGCGATGTACCAGGTGTCCTCCGGGATGTCCTGGTAGACGTTGCCGTCTCGATAGACCTCGACCAGGTTGAGTTCGCCCTCAGGTCCCGCGTACTTCCGCTCCTCCTTGACCGACTGGCGCAGTTTTGCGAAGAGTTCGGTCAGTCCGGTGTCGCCGGTGAAGCTGAGGTTCTCGTAGCGGAGCAGGTGCCCGATCGATGCGATCGTCTGGATGTAGTCGCCGATGTTGCGCGAGCGGATTCCCGGCTGGTCGTAGCTGAGGACACCGAAGTTGCGTTTGCCGGCAGTCGTCGGAAGCGGGTCGAGGTGCTTTCCTCCCGGGAGCCAGTCGCGCATGCGATTGAGCTCGTAGCGCACGGCCGAATCCGCGTCGTCATCCATCTGGTCGAGGCGCGTTTCGATCAGAGTCCGGACATTGTCGAAAGCGTCGATGCAGAAAGCCGACTCGGCGGTGCGCAGCACGGCCTTCGCATTCCAGCTGTCGATCTCGCCTGTCTCGTGTGCCGAGTCCAGGAGCGGCAGAGCGTCATCTCCGAGGGTGTCGATCGCGGTCGGGTAGTACTCTTCGGCGGCGGAGACGATGATGTCTCGGTCATCGATCTTCTCGAATTGCGCCCACGCCACTTCGGGATCAGATGTCCGCTGGTAGGCCATGCCCAAGAGAACTCTGCCGGCATCCTCGGTGGATGGCTTGTTGCGGAGGTTGAGCCCGATCGACACTACATCGGCCATATGTCCGCCGGCGACGAGCGACCGTCCTGCTTCCACAACCGCGGTTCCGAGCGACGATCCCTGGGTCAGCGCCTCAGACAGAGCGGAGTGCGCCTTGAGACGCGCCAGCTGACGAGCCTTACCGTCGACCTCGCGTGCGGAGGGAGCGACGGTCCACCCGTCGGTGTTCTCTGCTGTCGCACCGAGCAAGCCTGCTGCCAGTTTCCGATAGGCCCGAGCGGTCTCGGTCGCGATCTTCTTGGGCTTGCCGGACGCCTTCCCGGATCCTTTTCCGCCCTCCGTGCGTTCGCGCACGTATCTCGTCCCGGAGGCCCGTTCGACCACGGGCAGAGCTCGACGGGCGATCCCGTGAACAACTGGTTTCACCAGTTCTCTTCCCTTGTTGAGGTATCGGTCTGCGGCATTTCGTCCAGTGGTCACTCGTTTGGTCCTTTGCAGAGGCTTCGGTGGACGGTCGTGGGCTTAGGTGTGTCGTTCGGGATCAATCAGGCACACGATATCGAACTTGACTGTCAGTTCGATGAACCGGTGACCTGGGATCCCTTCGGTTCTCAGTCAAAGGTGTCCAAGCCTGATCGGCTGAGCCTCGAACTGAGCTGCGGCGCGAGAGTCTGCGCATAGGTCGCGGTGATATGGGCGGTATCGAAGTAGGTGATGACTCCGCCGATGACTGGCTCGCAGCGTCCTTCAGGGCAGAACCAGTCCTGGGGGTAGATGACCGACAGCTTCTTCGAATCAATGGTCCTCGCGGAGGCCGCGAGCGGGTCCATCCAATGCCAAGATTCTGGTGTTCCGGAGCACTGCTCGAGGTCGTCTTCATGCTTGGCAACGCAATCCGGAACAGTGATATCCGCTCCGCCCGGGTAAGGGGTGTCTCGAATGACCACAACATCCAAATCAGCATCGACCCAGCGCTGCAGGATCTCACGATGTCCTTCGGGCGCCTGCTTCTCGGTCTCTTCCCAGTCCATACCTTCCAGCGGCGTAGACTGGCGTTCCGAAGTGATGACTGCGTCGAAGCCGCCTTCGGTAGTTCTCTTCGAGACCCAATCGGCGTAGTCCTGACACCCCCTGGTTTCCTCCGGCGTCGAAAGGTCCTGAGGCAGGGTGGAAATGCTGCAGTTCGAGGCGAGGAAAGTGGTGATCGTCAGATCATGCTCATCCGCCAAGCGCTCGAGTGTCGGCAGCCAATGACCGGCGTGCGAATTTCCGACCAGCGCGACATGTTTCGACCCGTCTCCATAGGTGCACTCCGGTTTGCTCGCATATGGTGCACTGGCCCAGCAACCATCGGCATAGGCTTTGGACTTGTCTTTCTTGGCCGCAGCGGGCTCCATCTGCAGTGAGTCCTTGTCTTCGCAGTTGGGGTTGTCCTTGGCACTGGGGAGGAGAATTCCGGCGCCGAGGCAGGACTCGGGATCGTCCAACTGGGCCTGCAATTTGTCTTCGTTCTGCTCGACGATGGTGTTGGCGATGACCATCTGGCTGAGTCCCAGTGCGGCGACGAGCGCCATCGCCAAGGCTGCGAACGTGAAGGTCTTCTTCGAACTGCTGAAGAACGACGACTTGCGGAATCGGTTCTCGACCCAGGTTGTCGAAGCCCAGGCGGCGATGATCGAGACCAAGATGATGGCGATATTGTCCAGGACGCCGAGGCTCTCGGAAATTCCGAACTTGACCGAGGCATAAGGCACGAGGACGATCAGCGGCCAGTGCCAGAGGTAGACGGAGTACGAGATATCGCCGAGGAAACGCACCGGCCGCAATGACAGGAGCGGAAGCACAGATGCCGGGCCCCGAGAGTCGGCGAGGATGACAAGTGCTGTCGACACCACGGGCACCAACGCGATGTAGCCGGGGAACGGCATGTCTGCGCGGATGAGAAAGGTGGCAGCCACAATTCCGGCGAGACCGATCCACCCGAGCACTGAACTGAATGGTATCTTCTCGGGTCGAACATAGAGCACAAAGACGGCGACGAGCCCGCCGGTGGCCAGCTCCCACATCCGGGTCGGAGTGATGAAGTAGGCCATTGCAGGTTCGTTGGCCGTGTACCAGACAGAAAAGACGAACGAGGCTAGGAAGATCCCGAGGACGGTGAATCCGACGAACTTTTTGGACCGGCCGAGCTTCGTCCCCAAGAGGAACGCCAAGCCGATGATCATCGGCCAGAGGAAGTAGAACTGCTCTTCGACCGACAGCGACCAGAAGTGCTGGACCGGTGACGGAGCATTGTCGGCAGCCAGATAGTCGACGCTGGAGATGGCGAAGTCCCAGTTGACGACGTAGAGACCTGCCGAAAGGATCTGCCGACCGGTATCGGCCCAGACCGACTGCGGAGCGACGAGGAAGGTAGCGATGCCGACGAGGAAAAGCACGAGCAGCGATGCCGGCAGCAGTCGCCGGACACGCCGCGCCCAGAACTTTGCCACATCTCCCCAACTTCGTGGAGGGGACTTGATGAGGTGACTGGTGATCAGGAAGCCGGAGATGACGAAGAAGACGTCGACTCCGACGAATCCGCCGACGAAGCGATCGGGCCACAGGTGATAGAGCAGAACGATCCCCACGGCCAGGGCTCGCAGCCCTTGGATATCGGAGCGAAAGCCTGGGGGTTTCGGCACGCTCGAACTCTGTGGGGAGTTTTCAGCGACGGGGGCTGTCGACTGCATCAATCGGCTCCACTCAGTTTCTCAGTCGGTTGGTTCGGACCCGACTGCGGTCCATTTCATTACTCGTTTCTGTTGTACGCGGAAGACAGCATGCTCTCCGGAGACTCCTCCAGTTTGATTGCTGCTGTATCGACGCGCACCGTTCCGCCATAGCGGCGTGAGGTCACACGATCGGCGGCCGCCCGTGCCTGGACATTCGAAGTACGCCTCTTCCTGACAGCTTTTGGCGGTCCTCGTCCTGACCCCACGGGTCGTGACGCCATCCGGCTCGCCATCCTTCCATCCATGCTTTGAGCTGGTGAGGCTTGTTGGCCCATTTGAGGAACTGCATCAATGTCCAGGAGCCCACATAGGCCCAGCTGAAGGGCCATGGCAGATTGCGCCGAGCCAGCCAAACCCGGTTTCTCGCGTTCATGTAGAAGTATTCATCGTGGCGCCTCGGGTCGATCACCGGATGAGCGACGGCGAGGTCACCCATGTACCAGACGATGTAGCCGGCGTCCCAGACCCTCCACGCGAGTTCGATCCCCTCGTGCGCGTACCAGAACGGTGCTGGCCATCCGCCGCACTCATCGAAGGCCCGACGCTGCATGCAGACTGCGCCTTCCCACACCGAGAACACATTCGATGAATGGTCGGCGCTTCCCTTCTTCAGTCTGGGGATCCACCGTTTCGGGGCATCCGGCCCACCGGGTTCCTCAACCCTCGGCTGGATCAGCCCGATTTGCGGTTTCGTGCGCATCAGCTGTGCCATGCGCATCAGCGACGTGTCATCAGGCAGCCATGCGTCGTCGTCGAGGAAGAACAGGAATTCGCCTTCGACGTGGGGAACTCCTGCATTTCGGCCCGCAGGGATTCCGAGGTTCTCCGGCAGTCCCAGCTTCTTGACTTGGTCCGGGATGCCGTCCGGCTCCCAACCGTTGCCCACGCAGACGATGTCGAGGTCGACGCCCTTCTGTGCCAGCAGCGACTCAAATCCACGATTGAGATCATCCAGTCGCTTCCCCTGGCTGAGAACGACAACGCCGAAGGTGTAGCGCCTGTTGTCTTCGAATCGTTGAGAGAGGATCCGCGACGACTTGCTCATGACAGCCTCCTCGATGCCATGATCGACATGAAATGCCCGATCACAGAGAGCAGACACAGCGGAGCCATGATGAGGACGAGCCAACGTTCGCCGAACAAGGGCTCAGCTCCTGCCGAAACCGCTATCACGGTGACAATGCTCGATACCAGCGCCATCAATGACATCTCTACCGAGTGGAAGATGCGGTGGAAAGGCACAAACCGAGCGATTCGTTTGAGAGTGGCCACGACTCCGGGATTGAGCGCTGTGGCTTCCTTCGAATCCGCGAGTTTATCGAGTCCGTTGAACGCACGGGAGACGTGAACCATGTCGTTGAGGGCTTTGTTGAGTAGCACCAATCCTGCAAGGACCGTTCCAGCGAGCAGAAGCGGGTAGGATCCGGCAGGGTCGTCGATGAGGTTGCTCCACTCCCCGACTGCTCGAACTCCGAGCGCGACGGCAACCAGACCTTCGGTCGTATAGTGGCCGACCTTATCGAGAAACACACCTTTGGCGCCGCTGGTGCCGCGCCACCGAGCGACCTCGCCGTCGCAGCAGTCGATGTACATCTGGACTTGCGAGAAGAAGACAGCAAGAATCGCTCCCCAGATTCCCGGAATTAGAAGGCTGAAGGCGATGCACCAACCGGACAAGATCATCAGGCCGGTGACGCCATTTGCGCTGATCCTGGTGCGCACGAGCAGCATCGTGAAATAGATCGAGATATGGCGGAGATAAAGCTGCGCCGACCAGTGCTCCGCGTTCTTGCGACTGCGGACCTCTATCGGCTGTGCTTTCGCCCGAAGCTCCGACAGTGTCGGATGTTTCGCCGAAGACTTTTCGGGCACGTCCGTTCCTCTCAGATCCATGGATGATGTCCAGCAACGATAGCGCGAAGTTCGCGCCGTTGCTGTCAGGACTTGCCCAGCTCGCTCTTGATCCGCGTTGTCGAGATCTCGGGCGTGCGTTCCAGATAGACGACTTCGCACTTGTCTTTGAGGAAGTCGAACTTCCCGGTCCAGTCGTCCCCCATGACGAAGGTGTCAATATGGTACTTATCGATATCGGTCGATTTCTGCTCCCAGTTATCCTCAGGCACAACGAGATCGACGTAGCGGATCGCTTCGAGCATGTGTTTGCGCTCTTCATAGGAGAAGTAAGACTTCTTGCCCTTGCCAGCATTGAATTCGTCACTCGACAGCGCAACTACCAGGTAGTCGCCCTGATCCTTACAACGTTGGAGCAGTCGAATATGCCCGTAATGGAGCAGGTCGAATGTCCCGTAAGTGATGACTCGTTTCATTGCTGAATCCGTCCAGAGGTCGAAGCTCACCTCGTGAGCCGCAGAATAGTTCCGCGTTAGTTTATCATTTTGTTACTTCAGGTTAAGAAAATGTCACACCGCTCACTGAGCGTGCTTCAGACGACGTTCTTCCGAGCGATCTCGGATCACGCGTTCGCTTGATTCGATGAAACGAGCGGTCTGCTCACCGTCTGCTGTGTCGCCCAGATAGAACTGCGCCAATTCTGCAACCGATCCACTGCGCGAGACTGCCTCGTCGATGAGATCGACAACACCCACGCGGCTCTTCGGGTCGACGGTGGGGCAGCGATCCAGGAGTCCACCATCGAGAACTTCTGCCTGGGGATCGTGCGGCTTGACCATGACCAGCGGCTTTCCGGAGGCAAGCCAGTCGAATGCCACCGATGTCATTTCCACGACCGCAAGATCCGCCTCATCTAACTGCCAGGACACGTCAGGCGATTCGTCGAGGAATCCTCGCGGATCGCATCGGACGATTTCGGCCACGTTTTCCACGGCCTTTTCGAACTCGCTGCGCATCACTCCCGTGCGGGGGTGAGGCCGGAAGATCACCCGGTAGCCGGCTTCCAGCAGCGAGGTGACGATGTCTTCGCCGTTGTAGGCGATAGTTCCGTACGCCATCGACGGGGAGTCTCCCTCCCACGTCGGCGCATAGAAGACCACTTTGCCATCTGAGTTCTTGGTCTTGAACTCTTCCCATTCGGACGGGACCGATCGAGGACTGTCCAACTGAGGCCGACCGACATCGAGCATCCGATCGGCGCGCATACCGTAGAGAGTCTGCTCGATCCGCTCTCTCGCGGCTTGGCCGGCGGTGAATATGTAGTCGTATCCCTTGAGCTGATTGGAGATCATCGAGATCTTCTCGCTCTCACCATGGCTCAGATGGACATGGGCAGGTTCCGGATAGCGCAGTGCCTGGAAGTTGCTTGTTCCCTGGTTGACGTAGAACACGGCTCGCAGGCTCGGTGACTGCATGAACTTGTCGAGTCCCTTAGTCAGTCGCGAGAACCGAACCGGAAAATCGGTAACTCCTTTGAGGTGTTTCGCGACCACGGCATTGCGGACGATGATACCGAAGGGCTGCTGGCTGTGTCCCAGTTCCTTGAGACGGGCCTCAAGCTGCTCGAATGGCCACAACCACTGTTCGAGCTGATAGACCGAGCTGAGATCACCGGCGAAATAAGCAGCTACAACGAACTCGTCGTCGTCCTGAGGGTGAAATTCGTCAGGCAGCCGTGATTCGCGAACACGCTCACGGAGTCTCAGCGCAGCGAGTTTCGCCACCGATTGTGCAAAGTTGGCACCACGAACTGCGGTGTGCGGCAGATCTGCCGGTAGGAAGGTCATGAAAACTATTGTGCATGCCTATCTGTGTTCGACCTGAACTTGACCTCCGTTCCAGGTGAGCCTCAGTCCCACTGCAGTCGACTAGCACAAAGGCAATCCGCTAGTTTTGGTTGGGATTCTGCGAAAGGGAGCACATGTCACCTGAAAGTCGCCAGCGGTTCGATCGGCCGTCATTGCGAAAACGAGCGACTCCCGGCTCCAAAGAGTCCGCACCTCGGGCTACGACACTTTTCAGCCGCAAGATCGTCAACAGCGAGCCTCAGGAGCTTCATACCGCGCATACGTTCCACGACGCCCTGACCCCGCGCACTGCCGATAGTCCTGAATCGAACTCGACAGGGTCAACCACTCAAGTAATCATTCCTTGGTCGACTCCCGAACTCCTCGCAGAACTGGCTTCAGCATGGGACCTGCATCCGGTGCTCGTCGACGATCTCTTCCACGCGAACCAGCGGGCCAAAGTCGAGCGCTACGGTGAGGTGCTCTTCGCCGTTCTGAAATCAGCCGTCTACATCGATGCGAAAGAGGAAGTCGAGTTCAACGAGTTCCACCTACTCATGAAGGACGATGTGCTCGTCATCATCTGTCAGGGAGATCGCTTCATCGACGGCACCCCGATTGCGACGGACACAAGTGGAATCCAGGAATACTTCACAAACGAGAAGCGCAGCTGGACGAAAGACCGTGAACTGCTCGCACTCGGTCCAGAGGCACTCATCTACCGTCTGCTCGACACTGCAGTCGACGGGTACTTCCCTGTGCTCGACGGGCTTCAGGACGACAAAGACGGGATCGAGAGACAGGTCTTCAGCGGGGACACTGCCGCTGCCGAGCGCATCTATCTCCTCAGCCAGGAAGTCATCGATGTCTTGCACAACTCCACTCACCTCAATCGGCTGACTCAAGCTCTAGGTAACGGAGCCGCCAAGTACGCAATTCCCGACGACCTACGTGCCTACCTCGATGACGTCTCAGACCACCTCACCAGAGTCCTTGCCGAAGCCGGAGAACTACGCGAATCTCTGTCGCAGATCCTCAATGTCAATTCCACTCTGGTCGCTCAACGTCAGAACGAGGATATGAAGAAGATCTCCGGGTGGGCGGCTATCCTCTTTGCTCCAACTCTGGTCGGCGCGATCTACGGAATGAACTTCGACGATATGCCCGAACTCCATTGGGCCTTCGGCTATCCGATGGCATTGGGGCTCATGCTTGGGCTGGGCGTCGTTCTCTACGTCGTCTTCAGAGTCAAGAAGTGGATGTAGGCGGCGAATCGCTCGCCGACGAAAATGGCCTTCGGAATCTGACTATCCGACCGGCTGTGCCGGCCGGTCGAAGAACAGTCGACGTTCCTTGACGAGGATGATCGCCGAGAGGACGAGCATCAGGCCGGTCTGAATGATCTTCGAGTCAGGATCGGTCATGAAGATCTCCGCGGACATATTCGCAGAGGCGTGGAAGACCACCGGAACCAAGATGCTGCGACCGCACCGAAAGTACAGCCAGTTCATCACGAGGACGAACGCCACCATCGAGACCGGGAAGTTCAGGGTCTGCAGCACTCCTGATTCGACGACCTCGTTCTGGTAGTAGCCGTCGATAAATGACAACGGCACATGCCACAGCGCCCAGATGAGAGTGAAGAGCATCGACGCCGAGAACACCCGCATCTTCCTCACCAAGGTGTCGGTGCCGTAGCTGTGCCAAGCAAGCTCTTCGATGACAGCGGCCCCGATCAGAGTCACCCACACCGGCATCAGCCCCGTTGAGAACGTGAACCCGCCCCGAAGCTTGAACTGGCCGGGGTCGTAGCCGAAGAACAGTGACAGCCCCTGCGCAGCCATGAGAGTGACGGGAACGAGGAACACCGCGGCGACAAAGAACGGCCACCGCGCAGAACTCGGCCACTTCAACCTGTTGACGATGTCGGCTCGCAGCTCCGGGCGGTGCCGGACGAAAGCGACGACCACGGCAAGTGGGGCGAACAGTCCCGCCAATGACAGCACCAAGGTCGCGACGAGCACGGCCTGATTCTGCTCAGGCAGATGACTGAGATAGGCAGCCGCGAACCAGAACACCCATGGCAGCACGGTTGCCCACACATAGAACGGAACCGGGCGATCGTACTTGTGCAGAACCGCTTCGTCCTGGCGGCCCCGTGCGATGTCGGGGTCCATCGGAGCTCGGCCGAGGGCGGGGTCGGTGACCATAGCGCACAGAATAGAGTCCGGTCCGGGCCGAAACCAGGGATGCACGTTCCTCAGCTCAATGCCCGCCAAGCAGGGGTACGGCAGGGGCGGCCGCCTCGGCGCAGGTCGTCATTTCCCACCCGTTCGTCCATTCTGCCGGTGACGTTCACGGCGGCTTCGCCACACGATCACCTGCGCTTCGTAGCGTTGCGGACGTGAATACACAGAAAGAGACATCCACACGCACCCGTCCGTTCACGATTCTCGCCACTGCTGTTCTCGCGGCTTCGGCCACCTTCGGTGCCGGTCTCGCGCCCGCGGCCGCCACCGGGCTCGGATCCGCCGGTGAAGCACCGGGACTCGGCTCCCCCAGCGGCTTCACCGCCCCGGACAAGGTCGCCGACATCGAATTCCCGACCACGATCTCCCACCGAGGCGGCGCCGACGTCTATCCGGAAGAATCCATGGAAGGATTCACCGCCTCGGCGAAGGACGGTTTCCTCCCAGAGATGGACATCCAGTTCCTCGAAGACGGCACCCCGGTCCTCATCCACGACGACACCGCCGACCGCACACTCAACGGCGCGACCGGACCCATCCGGGACCTCAGTCGGGAGGAATGGGACGCAGCCACGATCAAGCACCCGGCCGGCGGAGAAGAAGCCGCCACCGTCACCCTCGACGAGCTCCTCGACGAAATGGGTGGTGACGTCGTCCTCGTGCCCGAGATCAAGCCCGGGGCCACCCCCGAGGAGGTCGACCGCGTCCTCGACGAATTCGACGAACGCGGACTGAAGGACTCCCTCGTCGTCCAGTCCTTCGACTTCGAAGCTGCGAAGACGATCGCCGACCGCGGCTACACCTCGCTCTACCTCATGGGGTCGACCATGCCGAAGGAATCACCGGCAGAGATCAAGGACGCCGGCATCGAATGGGTGGGACCGAGCAAGAAGCTGCCGACGAACAAGATGCGCGAACTCGACAAGGCCGGCTTCCACGTCGCCCCGTACACACTGGCGACCGCGAAGGACGGTCACCGTCTGCCCGGGTTCATCGACGGTTATTTCACCGACGACGCTTGGACGGACTGACTTTCTCGCGTCAGTGAACAGTCAGCGGGGTCCGGGTGATGGTCGGAAAGTCGTCGCCGCGAGTGCCTGCGAGGTTCAGTAGACTGCACAGATGGAGCCACTCGAACGCGGTGCCCCGATCCCGGATCCGCTGACACCCTATCTCGAGGTCGACCGCACCCAGTCGCGGCACGAATGCTGGGTGACCGGTCATATGGTCGCCGGTCTCGACGGAACCGCTGCCATTCACGGACGCGTCGGTGCTCTGTCGACAGAACCCGATCAGGACCTGTTCCGACGGATGCGACAGATCGCCGATGTCGTCATGGTCGGCGCGCAGACAGTGCGCAGCGAAGGCTACGCGCCGATGCGGCTGAGCGAGTCCGCCCGAGTGCAGCGTCGAACACGGGGACAGTCCGAGATGCCACCAGTGGCGGTCGTCAGTCGCAGCCTCGATCTCGACTGGTCGTCACAGGTTTTCACCGCAGCACCCGAGCACGCGCGCACCATCGTCATCACGTGCGCAAAGGCCGATCCGGAGCGGCTGGCGGCCGCCGAACAGGCGGCCACGGTCATCATCGCCGGCGAGGAGCGGGTCGAACCGGCCGCCGCTCTGCAGGCCCTTGCCGGTCTCGGCTACCAGGTCGTCCTGTGCGAAGGCGGACCCCGGTGGCTCGGGGAGCTCGTCGCCGCAGACCGCCTCGACGAGCTGTGCCTGTCGATCTCACCGATGATGGGCGGCGATGCGCTGCCCGTCAGCGTCGCGCCGCCGGGATCCGGCATCGCGCAGTTCTCGCTGAAGTCGACGTTGGTCGCCGATGACACTCTCTTCCTCCGATACGAAGCGAAGCCGGCGGAGGGACGATCATGAGCACCTCCGGGCTCGACGACCTCATGGGTTCGGTCGATTCTCCTCTCATCGTCGTCACCACCTCGGCGGAGGGCGAACGTGCCGGATGCTTAGTCGGATTCCATTCCCAGGCGAGCATCGATCCGGAGCACTACTGCTTCTGGCTGTCGAAGGCCAACCACACTTACCGGGTGGCGCTGCGTTCCGAGCGCTTCGCGGTGCACTTCCTCACCGACGTCGACCGCGAGTCGGCACGGCACTTCGGATCACTTTCCGGAATGGAGACGGACAAGTTCGCCGGTCTTGACTTCACCGTCACCGAGGATGGGGTGCCGCTGCTCGCGGACCTGCCCAACCGTCTCATCGTCGAACGCATCGCGATGCTCGACGACGGGAGCGATCATGTCTGCCTCACTGCACGTGTGCTTGCGACTGAGACGACGGGCGGCTTCGCATCGCTGCGCCCTTCGCAACTGGGAGACCTCACCCCCGGACACAGCGCCGAGGAACGGGCGATCCGCCCGTAAGCCGACCGCGTGCCGATCTGCTGTCAGCGATGACGGAGCAGATGGTCAGACACACCTCTGCTGTTGAGCCTATGACGACAACGGCAGAGTTCATTCGGAGTCGATGGCATGCCCGAAGTGCGTAACCCGCATCGCAATGCCATCGACCGGGTGGTCGTGGCCTTCCTCGTGGCTCTGCTCCTCGGTATGGGCGTGACGAAAGGTCTTTGAGGATCGGAGCAGAATCAGCGTCGACTGGTTCAGACTCGCACGTCCTCGGCGTCGATGTCGGAGCGCAGGCCGCGCCAGACCGGGTGCCGCAGGCGTCCGGCCTCGGTCAGGCCAGAGAACCGGACCTCCCCGACGAGGTCGGGTCGCACCCAGTGGGCATCTCGAGACTCGTCGGCCGGCACGGTGAGCGCCGGCGTCTTCCGCGACCGGCGATCGAGGCTGGAGCGCAGACTCCGCAGGGCCGCCTCGTCGAACCCGGTGCCCACGCGACCGAGGTAGTGGAGCCCTTCGTCGTCATGGCCGGCGACCAATAGCGAGGCGAAGCTGGATGAGCGTTCTCCTTCTCCGGTCCGCCAGCCGACGATGATGACATCGCGGGTCGAGGCGTGCTTGAGCTTGGTCCAGGTGCGGGTGCGCTTTCCGGGCAGATAGATGCTGTCGGTCCGCTTCGCCAGCACTCCTTCGAGTCGAAGCTTCCGGCTGGACTCGAAGGCGGCGTCGACGCTTCCTTCGAAGGCCTCGGGCACATGGATGTGCTCGCTCTCGGTCACGAGTTCGAACAGACGTGCGCGGCGTTCCGTATAGGGGGTGCGCAGCAACGACGATCCGTCCGCGTGGAGGACGTCGAAGAGCATGAGGTAGACAGGGGTGCGTCGCTGTTCCCGTTCGATATCGCTGTCACGGCTCAGCCCCATTCTGCGCTGGAGGCGTCCGAAGTCCGGTCGGCTGCCCTGCCCGAGGGCGACGATCTCACCATCGAGGATGCAGTCGACATCGATACACTCGACCAGTTCGTGAAGCTCCGGGTACGTGTTCGTCATGTCATGGCCGTTGCGACTGGTCAGCTCGATGCTGCCGGTGCGCTCCCCGTCACCGGGCGCCACCCTCGCCAGCGCACGGATGCCGTCCCATTTCATCTCGAACGCCCAGTCCTCGGCCTCCCGCCGGAGGGAGCCGATGTCCCCGATGCTCGCGAGCATCGGGGACAGATCCGCCGGCAGAGCCTCTTTCTTCGCAGCTCGCTTCTTGGAGGTACGCCCGGTCGGCGTGCCCTTCTTCGATGAGTCGTCCGCTGCCGCCGACTGCTTCTTCGGCTCGTCCTCCATGAGGTGGATCATCCAGTTCTTCTCGGGCTCCCTGTTCGGTCCGTGGTCCCCGGTGTTGAACAGGGCGAACCGCCGCACTCCCCCGAGACCGCCGTCCTCGCGCCCGTGGAGGACCGCGATGATCTCCTTGCCTTCTTGCCACTTCTCGACCTCGATGGTGCCTGCGTCCCAGATCTCGACGTCGCCGGCCCCGTACTCCCCTTTCAGGATCGTGCCTTCGAAGCTGCCGTATTCGAGGGGATGGTCCTCGGTCTGTACCGCCAGGTGGTTCTTCCCGGGGTCGGTCGGCGGCCCCTTCGGCAGGGCCCAGGAGACCAGCACACCGTCGTGTTCGAGTCGGAAGTCCCAGTGGAGGCTCCTCGCATGGTGTTCCTGGATGACGAAGGTCAGTTCGTCCCCGCTCGTTCCCTGTTTCGCTGGCACGGGTTCGCTCGTGCGCTTCGGATCCCGTTTGGACCGGTAGACCTCAAGTCGATCGCGCTCGGCTTTCGCGGCATCGTCCGACTTCGGGTCGGTTTGGGACTCCGAATCGGCCCCGGACTCCGGGGCCGAAGCGGTTCCTCCGGCCGCCTCGGCGAGGGGCTCGAGGAGGTCCCCGACCTCATCGACCCGGTCGAGAACCTCCTCGAAGCGCACCTGCTCGACGGCGGCCGGGTCGTCGAATTCGTCCCACCTGCGCGGTGCGGCAACCAAGGGGGTGAAGCGTCCGCGCAGAGAATACGGAGCCACCGTGGTCTTCGACGCCGAGTTCTGCGACCAGTCGATGAGGACCTTGTTCTCCCGCAGCGTCTTCTTCATCGCAGAGACGATGAGCTTTTTGTGGTCGGCCTCCAGGCTGCGGGCGAGCTCATGGGCGACATCGGAGACCTGCTGCGAGCTCACCGACCCGTCCAGCGATGCATAGAGGTGGACGCCTTTCGATCCGCTGGTCACCGGGTAGACCTCCAGGTCCATGCCCTCGAGCAGTTCGCGCACGAGCTGGGCCACCTCGATGCAGTCGGCGAGGCCGCGTCCGGGGCCCGGGTCCAGGTCGAAGACCATGCGGTCGGGGCAGCGGGTATCCGCATCGATCGTGCCGGGATCCTTCGCTCCGGCGCTCACCCTCCACTGGGGCACATGGATCTCGAGCGCGGCCATCTGCGTGAGATAGGTCAGGGTCGCGAGATCGTTGACCAGGGGATAGCGTTTGCTGCCTGTGGAGTGCCGGATCGCCCGTGTTCGGATCCACGACGGTGCGGATTCCGGGAGGTTCTTCTCGAAGAACACGTCCCCGGGGTCATCGGCAGTGCCGACGCCGTCGACCCAGCGTTTGCGGGTGGCGATCCGGTCCCGGGCATGGCGGATGAGGTGCGGGGCGATCCTGGCGCAGTAGTCGAGGATCTCCCCCTTCGTCGTGCCGGTCTCCGGGTAGAGGACCTTGTCCAGATTGCTCAATGTCAGTCGATGACCCTCCACCGTGACCTTCTGCTCGTGACCTGCCACTGAGCACCTCCTCGCGTGCACCGTTCGTGCTGGATAGTCCTTTCACCGTACTTCGCGCCGATCATGTGCAACAGGGGGTGCGGGGCGGCCCGAACACCCTCGGCTCCGGTGACCCCTCTTGTCGGGGTGTCCGAACGGGGTTAGGTTTGACGGACGTCGACAACGCTGTCTGGAGGGCCCTCATGGGACACTCGCTGCACCTCACCGTCGACGGCCAGGAGCACACCCTGGTCGTGGATTCCCGAACCTCCCTTCTCGATGCCCTGCGGGACCGGCTGGGGGTGATGTCCACGAAGAAGGGCTGCGACCACGGCCAATGCGGGGCCTGCACCGTCCTCGTCGACGGTCGGCGGCTCAACTCCTGCCTGGCGCTCGCGCTCACCCACGACGGTGCCGAGGTCATGACCGCCGACGGTCTGGCCCCCGAGGGTGAACTCTCTACCCTGCATCGGGCATTTCTCGCCCACGACGCGTTCCAGTGCGGGTACTGCACACCGGGCCAAGTCTGTTCGGCCGCAGGCATGCTGGCCGAAGCCGCCGACAACGCACCGAGCGTGGTCACCGAAGACCTCGAGGGACCGGTGGAGCTGTCCGAGGAGGAGATCCGCGAGCGAATGAGCGGCAACCTCTGCCGCTGCGGAGCCTATGTCAACATCGTCGCGGCCGTGCGCCGAGCCGCAGAGGAGTCACGATGAATCCCTTCGACTACGAACGCGCCGCCGATGCCGCCGGAGCCGTCACGACTGTCACCGATCGTCCCGATGCGGTGTTCCTGGCCGGAGGTACGAACCTCGTCGATCATCTCAAACTGGGCGTCGCAGAACCAGGTCTCGTCGTCGACATCAATCGTCTCGAGCTCACGGAGGTCGAGGCACTCGACGACGGGGGCCTGCGGATCGGTGCGATGGTGCGCAACAGCGACGCCGCCGCCGACCCGCGCATCCGACGCGACTACCCGATGCTCGCACGTGCCCTGCTCTCCGGTGCCTCCGGTCAGCTGCGCAACGCGGCCACGATGGGCGGGAATCTGCTGCAGCGCACCCGATGCGTGTACTTCCAGGACACCTCGACCCCCTGCAACAAACGCGAGCCCGGTGCCGGCTGCTCGGCCATCGGCGGCTACACCCGCTACCACGCGATCCTCGGTGCCTCGGCGGACTGCGTGGCCACGCATCCCTCCGATATGGCCGTCGCTCTGGCCGCACTCGATGCCACAGTCGTCGTCCTCGGTGCGACCGGTGAGCGCCGGATCCCGGTCACCGAGCTTCACCGGCTGCCCGGGGATCGCCCTGAGCAGGACACAGTCCTCGAGCATGGCGAACTCATCACGGCACTCGAGCTCCCTCCCCCGCGGCCCGGCGCCTCGACGTACCGGAAGATCCGCGACCGCGCCTCCTACGCCTTCGCTCTCGTCTCCGTCGCGGCCCGAGTCAACGTCGACACCGCAGGGCGAGCGCCGGTCATCCGTGAAGCCGCGATCGCCCTCGGCGGCGTCGCCCACAAACCCTGGCGTGCCCGCGCCGCCGAGGCGGTGCTGCGGGGGGCGGAACCGACTGCCGAGACGTTCCTGGCAGCAGCCGACGCCGAGCTCGAGGCTGCGGAACCCCTCGACGGCAACCGTTTCAAGGTCCAGATGACTCGCGGAGCGATCACCACCGTGCTCGCCGAGCTCACCGGAGCGTCGGAAGCCCTGCCGGAGACGACCACGGAGGACACTCATGAGTGACCTGCTCACGACCACGTCCGTCGGCACGCACCAGGTGCGCCTCGACGGACCCGACAAGGTGCGTGGACGCGCCCCCTACGCCTACGAACACCCCCTGACCGATCCTCTCTACCTCTACCCCCTGCAGGCGGGGATCGCCCGCGGACGCACAGCGCACATCGATGTCTCCGCGGCGGAAGCAGCCGAGGGGGTGGTGTACGTGCTCACCGCCGACAACGCACCCGAGTTGGCGAGCACCGATGACGGCGAACTCGCGATCCTGCGCTCTGCTGAGATCGGATTCCGCGGCCAGTACCTCGGCGCTGTCATCGCGACCACCCCCGAGCGGGCCCGCCACGCGGCAGGCCTCGTCGAGATCACCTATGTGCAGGACGATCACGACGTCGAGCTGCGCGAGGATCACCCTGCTTCCCGGGAACCGGAGTCGGGCAGCGGGGATGTGCGCACAGGCGATGTCGACACAGCCCTCGCTGAGGCGGCCGTATCCATCGATGAACGCTACAGCACCCCCATGGAGCACAACAATCCCATGGAACCGCATACCACCGTCGCCCTCTGGGACGGAGACGAACTGACCCTGTGGACCTCGACACAGGGTGTGCACCCCGCACGCGCGACATTGGCGCCGATCCTCGGGGTGGAGCAGGAGAAGATCCGCATCATCTCCCCGCACGTCGGCGGCGGCTTCGGCTCCAAGGGCCTCCCCCACGCGGATATGATGCTCACTGCCCTCGCGGCACAGGCGGTGCCGGGTCGACCCGTGAAATATGCCGTTACCCGGCAGCAGATGTTCTCGATCACCGGCTATCGAGCTCCGACCCTGCAGCACATCCGTCTGGGCGCGAGAGCCGACGGCACGCTCACGGCCTTCGCTTATGATGCGATCTCAATGTCCTCGCAGACCAAGGAGTTCCCCGAGGAGTCGACGAAGCCGGGCCGCATGATGTACGCAGGCGACAACCGCCGCCTCACCCAGCGAGTGGTTCCCCTCGACGTGCCGGTGCCCTCCTGGATGCGTGCTCCCGGCGAGGCTCCAGGCATGGTCGGACTCGAAATCGCCATGGACGAACTCGCAGTGGCCGCCGGCCTCGACCCCATCGAGCTGCGGGTGCGCAATGACCCGACCACCGACCCGGACACCGGGCTGCCATTCAACCAGCGCCGCCTCGTCGATTGTCTGCGAGAAGGAGCAGACCGTTTCGGTTGGGAGAAGCGGAATCCGCAGCCGCGCACCCGTCAGGAGAACGGCTGGTTCATCGGCATGGGCGTGGCCTCTGCGACCTACCCGGCCGGTCGGCAGCCGGGCTCCGTCGCGCGGATCCGCCGCACTCCCGAAGGCTACGAGGTCTCGATCGGTGCCGCCGATCTGGGCACCGGGACGTGGACCGTCCTGTCTCAGACTGCCGCGGACGCTCTCGGAGTTCCCATCGGGCAAGTAGATCTGCGAATCGGCGACACCGCGCTGCCGAACGCGACCGTGGCCGGCGGATCCACGGGTTTGGCGAGTTGGAGCACGGCGATCGTCTCCGCAGCCCAGGAGCTCCGTTCCGAGCACGGAGCCGATCCTGCCATCGGCGCCGAGGCCCAGGGTGAGGCCGAGGCCAATCCCGCGGCGGAGAAGTTCGCCCTGCACTCTTTCGGCGCCCATTTCGCCGAGGTCCGCATCCAGCCGACCACCGGTGAGATCCGACTCGACCGCATGTTCGGCATGTTCTCCGCCGGTCAGATCGTCAACCCGAGCACCGCACGCTCACAGCTCATCGGCGGCATGACCATGGGCGTCGGGATGGCTCTGCATGAGAAGGGCGAGCTCGACCCGCGCTTCGGTCACGTAGTCAACCACGACCTCGCGGAGTATCACGTTCCCGTCAACGCAGACATCACCGACATCGAGGCAGATTGGCTCGACGAGAAGGACCCGCAGGCCGGTCCCCTCGGCGCGCGCGGCGTCGGTGAGATCGGCATCGTCGGTGCCGCAGCCGCGATCGCGAACGCCGCCTTCAACGCCACCGGAGTCCGAGTCCGCGATCTGCCGATCTTCGGCGACGCGTTCCTGCCGACGTGAGCGGCGAGACCGGGTCGACTCCTCCCAAACGACCCGTCCCCGGTCCCCCGAGAGGACTCATCCTCGCCGCCGGAGCCGGACGACGCCTCGGCCGGGGGCCGAAGGCACTGCTGACGCGGGAGGACGGGCTCACCCTGGTGGAGTCGATGGTCCTCGCCCTGCTCGACGGTGGCTGCCGGGACGTCACAGTCGTCACCGGAGCCTGCAGCGAGCAGGTCGCGAGCCTGCTGGGCGGGTGTGACCGCGTGTCCGTCGCGTTCAACCCTGACTGGTCTTCGGGTATGGGTCCTCGCTGCGCCGCGGCCTGCAGGCGATCGGCCCCGGACCCGACGTTATGGTCACACCTGTGGACCGTCCCGGAATCTGTGCGGCGGAAGTCGCTCGTCTCATCGCCGCCCATCGTCCCCGTGCCATCACCGCTGCGGGCCACTGTGATGCGAATGGGTCGCTGCACCGCGGTCACCCTGTGCTCTTCGACGAGAGCTGGACGAGCCAGGCGGCTGCCGCCGCGCACAGCGACGTCGGTGCCCGCGACCTGCTCGCGACGCACAGATCTGTCGTCGACCTCGTCGACTGCTCCGACCTCGACGACGGGGCCGATGTCGATGTGCCCAAGGACCTGCACAGGCTGACAGTCGTCAGTTCTCGCGATTAGCTCTGGGTTGTCGGGAGCAACTCGGCCGGAGGCGCCCTGAAGTGCTGTGAGCAGAGTCGGGTCTCAAAGAAGGCTCTGCATAAAGCTGCTGAAGCCTCCCTCCGCGCGTCCCTCCAGACGGGCCGAGGTGAGAACCCGGCAGGTGTCGGTGCGTCTCACGTTTCCCCCCGCGGCGAGCACGGCAGCAACAGTTGCGGCATCTTCGCCGAGTGGCAGCTGAGGCATGCCGCCGATGATGTTGAGATACGAGCCTCGAATGCCCAGGTTCGCGCCGAACACGTGGGGATGGTCTTCAAGTAACGTATGGTGAGAGTGCCATTTCGCGATCAGCGCTGCCGACCCGGTATCAGGTCGAGGCGACACCGTGCCGACCAGGCAGTCGCTTCCGGCTTCCGCCATGGCAAGGTGCGTCGTCAGCCAGTGGGTGGGAACTCTGCTGTCCGCATCGGTGAACGCAATCCATGTCAGGTCGAAGTTGACATCACGATCAGCTTCAACCACCTGCTTGAAGTGATTCCAGGCGAAATTCCGGGCACTGCCCACGTTCTTGAGCGACGTCTCAAGTATCGTGACTTGTGGATGCTGTTCGGCGAAGTCTGCGACGCGACTCACCGTCTCATCGCTACAGGCGTCGGCCACGACGAGGATTCGAGTGGACAACGGCGCGAGCCCGTCAGGGACCTGAACACACGCTTGGGCCACCGAGTCGAGACAGCCGAGAATCTCGTCTTGTTCATTGTGAGCCGGGATGACAATGCCCAAGTGCGTGATCACTCAACGGCTTCCGCAGGGAGGAAATCGTCAGTTTTGTCCACCGTCACGATATCGAGACGATACTCGGCCTCGGAGCGAAAATCGGTCCGCAGTCGGGGCCAGTAGTCCAGGCAGGCGTCATGGACTTCATCGGCGGTCAGAGGCCAATCTTCGATGTCGCCCTTCCAATGACATAGAACGAGCACAAAGCGCGATGGGGTTGATTCATCAATGCGCTCCAACGTTCGTTGCAGCTGTGCACGTGTCAGATAGAAGCCGGTCTCTGAGAGGACGACGCAGTCGAAATGCCCTTCGGGCCATTCGTATGGGACAGTGGCGTGCAGGAAGGCTATTTCGGCTGCAGTGGTCGTCTGCAGACGTTTCGCTGTTTTCAGCGCCTCGCAGCTGGCATCGACAGCTGTCACTCTGACGCTGTAAGCGGCAAGCTCTCGAGTCAAAGCGCCGACTGAACAACCGATCTCGAGAATGTGGGAGAACGAGGTCGACGGGAGGTGGGACACAAGGGTCTCGCGTTTGGCGATTTCGTATTCGGAATCCCACACCGTCCACGGATCACTGCGTTCTCTGTGCACATCATCGAACACCGCCGACGCAGTGGACGCATCATTGATCCGCGAGCCTATTCCCTCCTGACCAGAGCTCGGCGATGCCTCACCGGATCTGAAATCCGTGATCACGAAGGTATCGTGGCTCCGGATGAAGTGTTCCAAATGGGCGCTGGTGAGGATCGCTTCGTCCCCGTGCTGATCCGACAGCGCTTCTGTCTGCGACGGGTAACACGCGAGCAGAGCATTTCGATCGAGACCTTGTGGGTCGGCTAAGATCCGCCAGGCCTGCCACCGAGGGTCTGTGGGAGCAGCCCAGTGCCAGAACCAGATGGGATATTCGAGCACTACGGCATGATGTGATCGCCCGATGTCCAGCGCCGCGGCGCCCACCGCCTCGTGGTCACAGTGCCCATCCCGGCTGTAAGGCGCAACGAGTGTCACCGGCCCATGTGATCGTGCGATCTCCTGTCGGATCGCGTCTCTGATCTGGCTTGAATATTCGGGCAGCTGACCGTCGGGCAGATCGAGAAATCGACTGGAGTGCGCCTTGTCGAAGGTGCTCAGCGCACGATCGAACTCCTCCAGACGGATGCTTTTGAGCTGGTCGCCGGTATACGTCGGCGACTCAGGGTGCGATTTCTCGCCTGCGCTGAAGAGTAGGACTTTCAGCTGGCAGCTCCACTCATCGGCACGTGCGAGCAGCGCAGCGGCTCCCAGCGCTTCATCGTCTGGGTGTGCGGCAAGGACGATGATGGTTCCGCCTGTGGCGATTGTGCTCTCCGGAACCGCCGGAAGATCAAGGGCACCCGCCTGCACCCAGGCAGCTTCTCTGGTGCTGCGGTCTTGGTGGCTAAACCTCATCGACATCTGACTCTGCACAGATGTTCTCGCCCAAAGCAGCTTCGTCCCGAGGCCCGTGATGCTGACTGAGGTAGACGGTGAGATCAGCGTCAGCTTTGGCAAATGCCGCATCACTCGTCAGAACCGCGGGACCGGCCAGCTCCCGGCTCAGAAGCTGGATCCGTTGGGCACTGCGGTATATGTTGTTGCGAACTCTCAGAGCCAGTCTCCACGCGTGTTCTCGCGAGAACTTCTCATCCCCATCCGCTGCAGCAGCAGTTTGCGCCAACATGGTGCGGACCGCGAAGATCTCAGCATCAAGCTGCCCGAGCTGCATCTCTCCCATGGGCGAGCGCCCAGCCCTGTTCAGGTGGGTTTGGGCTGCACGCCGGGCCAGTCCCAATGCTCCACCGAACCAGCAGGCTGCCACGCGAATCCCACCCCAAGCGAAAGAGGGCCGGTCAAGGTACCAATTCGGGGGGCCGACACTCGTCGCCGGTGCTCGGTCGAAGACGACTGAGCCGCTCGGGATTTCTCTGAGACCCAGACTCGGCCAAGCACCTGTCTGCGGTCGTACACGAGGGTGCCGAAGATTCACCGCGTAGGCTCGGTTCCCGTCGCTGCCGCTGGCGATGACGATCGCGTCGGTGAGTTCCGCGGCCAAAGAGCACCACGCTTTCGTGCCGGTGAGGAGGTTCTCCGCACCGGCATCGATCACGTTCACGCGATGTGTGGGCAGGTCAGCCGCGTACACGCCCCAGGCCGAATCGGGGTCAGGTGTTTCGTGTCCGGCCTCGGCGAGGATGCCCAGAGCGTCGACGTGGGGTTCAAGCATACGAGCGACGCCGATGTCGATCGCAGCCAGTTGAAGCAGCCTTTCCCATTGATCGATCTGAGGTGAGCACCCTGTGAGCTGCAGAAGCCGGGCAAGGGCGGTGATCTTGTCGACAGCGGACGCACTGCTCGTGACGACCTCGGTGAGATCATCCCTGCAGTCTGGAGTTTCCCACCACGGTTCGAACGGTGTGGCGATGATCCGAGACGAGGTTGAGTCGAACAGGGTTTCCATTTCACGTCCTTCGGGCAGAACATTTCGTCGGAACTCGGATGCTTGGCAGATCTCAGTCAACTGCTCTCCACCGTGTCGTCGGCATCTGTGCTGTTGTCTGTATAGACTCGCTGCCGCATCCGCTGGCCATGAGTCAGCTTCTGCACGTCGGCATCAGTGTCGAAGCTGGCACCGAGGCCGCCGGCGACCACACCCATAGCTGCGCTGAGCCATGCGATGTCGAGGTAGTTGGTGAACGACGCGTCTTGTTGAATCTGTTGGGTCATAAATGCCGGATCGATAACGACGAGGCCGCCCAGGAGAATGAGGACGACCAGTGTCGCGTAGAGAACGATCACAGTGATCAGCAGTGTGAGGACGGTGGAGAGGTTGTAATACATGACCACCGTGGACAGACGTTCGTTGACCGGTCGATCCCAGAGTCTGTGACTGACGATCAACCAGGCGACCATCATTAGGATGGCGAGCGCGCCGATTGAGAGCAGCCGGAGGGTGGACAGGTAGGTCGACATCTGCCAGATCGAACTGTAGAAGATGCCGAAAGCTCCGGTTGCCGAGGCTGCCGCGAGGGCTCCTGAGAGTTTCGGAGCCGTGCGCCAAGGTTCGTTGGCAATCGTCATCCCCATAATCAGCCGTGGGCCTCCGGTGATGGTGTGGGCATGCAGGGACTGATGGCTGGAGTCTTCATTGTTCGACCAGTTCGACCATCCGAGCAGAAATTTGCGCGTCGTGGCTTCGGGGTCCCACGGAACCAACTTGTTCACCGAGCTCATCATGACTTTGATGATGCGGCGCTTGGTGGCCCACGCGCCGAGTGTGGGGCATGAGACGACCGCAAGGTTGCGGTCAGAGTAGACTTCGGCGATCAGAGGGTCGCCCTGGGTGTGCCGGGGGATCTCTGTGAGGATGAGGATGATGTTGACGTCAGGGTAATCAGCGCGGAGGTCTTCGACTGCGTCTAGAGCCAGCTCGCGCTCGGGTGTCAGATAGACCGTGTCGGTGCGAGTGTACAGCGTCGTTGTGACCCCATACGCCTCACGCAGATAGCGCTCTAACGAGGAGTGGATGGAAGCCGCTCGCCTGCTGGGCAGACCTGGGTCGGCTACGACCAGCACTCGAAGAGCCTGGGATGAGGTGGTGGGCATAAAGTCCTCCGCTACTCGACCAGCGAGTTGTGTAGAAGATTGTTCTGGTTCCGAAGTCTAGTGAGCGTAATCACTATGGGGTAGTCCTACACGTCGGCTTCGCTGTCTGAAGCTTTATCGCCAGCGCAACCGCGGACAACTGCTTCGGACTGGCCGGCGAGCGGTCCCCCTGAATCGAGGTGACCAAGACAGAGTGAGCAGCGACATACGCGGTGTCGAACTCTGCTGTGCCACAATGGTCTCCATGGTCCCCGGCACTGTGCACGAACTGTCCGAGCATGATCGGTTGATCCTCGATTTCGAGAAGACTGCGTCTACTGCGGCGGGGCGACACGAGTTGTGCCAGCGAATCGAACTTCCAGCAGAGAGGTACGCCATCGTGCTCGAGGGGATCGTGGATACGGACGCCGCATACGGTTACGCCCCGGACGTTGTGGAGCGGGTGAGGCGGTTGCGGGCGGAACGGTTCGCATTCGAACGCCGGCAAGGCCGATGGAAGAAGCACAGCAGCTTCCCCCTATAGCCCGATATGCCGCCATCAGATCAGCGCGGCTTCTCACCCGTCTTCGTCATCAACCTCTACAACGATGGATTGATCGGCAACATCGCCCATATCCGCTTCGCGGATTGCTCCCCAGTGAGGCTCAGCCTCTTCGTAACCGTCGTCGATATGCGTTGCGGCGTCGACGAGCTGTTCGTTCCAATCCGGCCCGGGCACTTCGACGCCGGGGCGGACACTGTCTGCCTTCATTGCATCCTCCTCAATTCGCACCGAAGCGAGGTGTTCTCATCCTGGAGATCGAGAATGATTCCGATGCTAGCGAGATTCGCGCCCACGTCAACCAGCTCCCGCACACGCCGCAGACGAGCAATATCCTCGCGACTGAACCGCCGCGTCCCGCCGTCACTTCGCATAGGCGTCACGAGACCGCGAGCCTCGTACTGCCGCAATGACTGCACCCCAACACCGGTCAACTCCGCAACACACGAAATCGAGAACAAGCGCCCACCAGACTCTGAAGTCGCCGTCTCCCCATGTCCCAAAATTCCTCCTGAAACGGTGTTGACATTCGAATTCTGATCGACTAAATCATATGTCTATCAGATGATGTAGATCATATCATCTGCACGAATCCGCCATCCAGCAAAGGAGGTTTCACCAATGATCATGATGCGCACTGACCCATTCCGCGAAGTCGAACGCCTGAGCAGAGAAATCTTCGGAGCCACCGGCACAACGGCTCGCCCCGTGATGATGCCGATGGACGCTTGGCGCGACGGCGATACTTTCCGCGTCGAACTCGACCTGCCAGGAATTGATCCTGACAACATCGACCTCGACGTCGAGAACAACGTCGTCACCGTCAAAGCTGAACGGCCTGCGACCGACCACGGGGAGTCTTCGGTCGCGGCAGAGCGGCCCCGCGGGACCTTCAGCCGACAACTCGTCCTCGGCGACAACCTCGACACCAGCAACATCACGGCGAACTACGACGCCGGTGTGCTCACACTCAGCATCCCGGTCGCGGAATCAGCGAAACCCCGCAAGATCGCCATCAACTCAGGCTCTGCTGAACCGGCAGCCATCAGCGCCTAATTACAACTGGTGGGGTGTTCCCATGCAGACGTGTGCACCAGACGTCCAGCTGGGTATCGATGCTGCGTTCTGGGCGATCATCCTCAGCGACCGCGAACTGCGCGACCTCGACACGAGTCACCACGCAGATGATGAACCGCGGGCTTTGAGTCATTGCGAGTGCCGGACCTTCAGGCACTCCTCACCGTGGCTGCTGTTCCGGTCTCCCGGCCTCTCAGCAGCCCAGGTTATCGCCCACCGAATCCTCGCTTGTCAGCGCTCTCCTCCCCGGTTCAAACGGCGCTGACATCTTCGATGAAAGGAGGTGAGACGTTTCCGCACCCAGGATGAGCTACACAGCCGTGTGGTCGCGTCCGCAATTCTTTCTACCAGTGTGCTCGACGCAAGATGCGCGGCAGTGACGTCACAATGACGACGAAGTGATGCGGGCCCGTCCACGGCTTCCCCTTCTGGCCCCGGGCTATCCCCCGGGGTCAGACCATGTTCGGTTGAGATGAGAAACGAGGAGAACATGTTCGTCAGCTTCTTGGAGAAACTGTTGATTGTCTGGCCCTGGCACGCTCGAGCACTCGCTCGGGCACTTGTCGGCAAGACTGCCACAGTCCGCCATCGCCCATGACTGAGCGATCATCGCATATGAATGCTTCCCAGCGCTCGTCATGAGTTGTAGTCCTGAAGGTGAGGTCGTGTCGCACGCCAGGGGCAGGCACTATGAGGCACAACAGAATGCTATGACTGACATATCGAAGTCGAATGCGAAGATGCAGCCAGCGACTGGCGACTCGTTTCGCCTCAGTGAAGAGGCGAATCTTCCCGTTCGTCGCTGAGGGGAACGACCTGCCGGCGGCCACCGCGTACAGCGAGGATCTCTGCGAGGATCGACACAGCCACCTCGGCGGGGGTGAACGTCTCCAGATGGAGACCGATCGGCGAATGCAACCGTGCCAGTGCTGGGCTCGCCACTCCCGCTTCGCGCAGCGCGGCGCGGCGGTCGCGGTCGCTGCGCCGCGAGCCCATCGCCCCGACGTAGGCCACGTCAAGGTCGAGTGCGACGGCCAGGGTGGGGATGTCGACCTTCGGGTCGTGGCTGAGGACGCAGATCATGCTCCGGGTGTCGAACTCACCGGTGGCGGCCGCTTCGGTGAGGAATCGGTGCGGCCAGGCCCGAACCACCTCGGCGCCGGGAAACGATGTCTGGTCGGCGAAGGACGGACGGGGGTCGCACACTGTGATGCGCAGTCCCAAGGGTCTGGCCGCTTCGACGAGGGCGAGACTGAAGGCGTTGGCTCCGACGACCAGCAGATGGGCCGGCTCGATGCGGGTCTCGACGAAGAGCTCGATCGGCTCGCTCCCGCCTTCCGGGGGCGCAAGGCGGATGCTGCCGGTGCGGCCGCTGCGGATAAAGGCCCCGACGCGCTGCGCGGCGGTCTCGACCACGTCTTCGGGTACCAGAGGACCGAGTCTGACGGCCAAGGATTCGGTGCTCGGCCCCGTGCTCTCATCCACAGCGCTGGCCGAGACAGCTGCCGCTGGGGCACAGTCGTCATCGGCGGAAGGCAGGCGCATCACCACGGCTGTCGGTCCACTGTCCGGTCGCAGACCGGGACAGCCTGAGCGGAAGGGCTGGATGAGCACGTCGATGCGGCCACCGCACATGAGTCCGACGGAAAAAGCATCCTCGTCGCTGTAGCCGAACTCCTGCACCGAGGCCTCGCCGGTGGCGAGCGCGTCCTGACACGCCTCAAGTACGGCTCCTTCCACACATCCCCCGGTGAGAGAGCCGACGATTCCGCCGGCGGTATCCACGAGCATCGATGTGCCGGCTGGGCGCGGAACCGATCCTTCGGTCGCGATGATCGTCGCGACGGCGACGTCCTGCGGCTCCTGCGAATCGAAGAGCCGCGTCACGGCAGCGGGAAGGACATCAAGCATGGACCGAGACTATACCGTCGGGAACGTCAGCGACAGAGCCTTGACGCGAACGGTCTATTCCGGCAGTTCGTACGTCAGCCAGACACGATGGGTGCCGTCGGCTTCGTTCCTCAGTCCGCCGGTCCCAGTGATCCCGGCCAGGCCTCCGGTGCCGCTCGACGGGATGATGACGAACGATTCGTTGTCCCGGTCCTCACCGGTGGTCGTCGCCGAATGGGTGAAGTTGAAGGTGCCCGTGCGTTCGTGCAGCTTCCCTGCGAACGACTCCATGGCGACATAGCCGCCGACGTCGATCGAATGGTCCACAGCGAAGGTGAACAACGTCGTCGAGTGCCCGCTGACTTCGCCGGTGAAATGCTTCTCCATCCGCGCGAGGCCGACCGGGGTGGCCGTCGTCGGCGTCTCCTCGCGCGGAAGATCGATCGGGGTGAACGTCTCGACGGTGAATGCTCCTGATGCGTCCATGCATCGGCCCTCTCTGCTGGCAGGTCCTCTCGTCCACGCTACCCCGAAAATGATCGGGATGGGACCGCGCGCGAGGGCAGGAGGGAAGAGCGCGGAAAGCCCGCGTCACAGCCAGGGGCGCATCGGCACGAGAGCGCGTTCGGCGAGTTTGGTCAGCCGGTGGCGGTTGAGCCACTCCGAACCGAGTTCGACACAGTGCATGGAGTCACAGTCGAAAACCTTCTCCATCTCGGCGGCGAATGCACGGTCGATGACTTCGACATTCGTCTCGTAGTTGAAGGTCAACGACAGCCGGTCGATGTTCGCCGTGCCCACCGTCGACCATTCGCCGTCGACAGTGGCGACCTTCGAATGGATCATGCTCGCGGTGTAGAGCAGAACCGTGACCTTCGAGTTGATCATCTGCTCGAAGAATCCGCGGGAGAGCCAATCGCCGAGGATGTGGTTGGACTCCTGCGGAACCATGACCCGCACGTCCACGCCGCGCTCCGCCGCCTCGATGAGAGAGCGCAGCAGCTGCTGGTCGGGAATGAAATAGGGTGTCGTCAGCCAGATCCGCTTCCGCGCACGGGCGAAGGCGTTGAGATACATGCTCCGAATCGGATAGACGAGGTGGATCGGAAGATTCGCCGAGACCCGCAGCTTCGACTCCCAGGCCGCGGGCGGCACCCAGGCGATCTGTTCACCGGAGTCGTGGAACTCGTTCCACACTTCCGCGATGGTCTGTCGCAGGCCCCAGGTCCCGGGGCCGACCGATCGCAGGTGGGTGTCGCGCCAGTGACGGGCGTAGAGAGAGCCGATGTTGAACCCGCCGACGAAGGCTACATCGTCGTCGATGACGAGGATCTTCGAATGGTTGAAACCCGAATGCCGCATCGGCCCCCGCCAAAACCTCCGCGCCACCGTCGGCAGACGCAGCACATGGACCTGCTCGGAGAGCTGATGGTAGAACGAGCTGGGCACCGACAGGTTGGCGAAGCCGTCGTAGATGAGATGGACCTCCACACCGCGGGCCGATGCCGCGTTGAATGCGTCGATGAACCTCTGACCCACCTCGTCGTTCTTCCAGATGAACGTCTCCATGAGGATCGACTCGCGTGCGGAGCCGATCGCATCGAGCATGTCCTCGTAGAGAGTGGCACCATCGGTGTAGATGTCGAGCTCTGACTCTTCGACCGTCGAACTGAAGGTCCCCGGTCGCGGAGCAGCGCGCGTCTTCCGTCCCCGTTTCTGGATGAGGTCGATGGCCATCGAAGCTGCGACGGTCGCCGGCACCGCACTGACGAGGCCGGCGACCGCCCAGGGCACGATTCGCCGCAGACTGTCGGCTTGGCGGAGGGCAGGATTTCTCAGAGGAGACATCCGCTCACTCTATCTTGTCCGTCCTTTCCGCCTGTCTCAGCCGAAGATGCTCACTCCCCCGGGCCCGACGAGGCAACCGACGACGATGAGTACGACTCCCCAGAGAATCTGCTTCCTGAAGATGGCGAAGATTCCTGAGATGACGAGGATCGCTGCGAGGATCCAGAGAATGACTGCCATGGGTAGTACTCCTTCATTCGGTGATTGCGAAAGCTGCTTACCGGCAACCGGTTCGCCTTCGAATCGCCAATCTAACACCGCTTCGCTGACCTGGCAGGACGGCGACGGTGCCTCAGCAGGTGGAACCGGGAACGACACTCCCGGCAAGCGAATCCGATGGAAGAGCGCGCGAACCACCCCCGTACACTTTTGCCGAAGCTGAACTGTTCTGACCGGACTTCGAGGCGAGGAGCCAGCCATGCCCCATGATCGCTCACAGGAGGGATATCTCCGGCGGCCGGAGTTCGTCACCGACCTGCTGCAGATCGCCAAGGGCGTGATCGCCGCCACCGGCGCCTGGTGGGTCTCTGACGCCGTGCTTGACAGTCAGATGCCGTTCCTTGCTCCGTGGACGGCGCTGCTGACGGTCCAAGCCACCGTCTACCGGTCGTTCTCTCGAGGGGTGCAGACGACGATCGCGTCGACGATCGGCGTGGGCGTGTCCTTCCTCATCGGCAACTACCTCGGTGTCGGTCTCTGGACTTTCGCTCTGGCGATGTTCGTCGGTCTGGCCGGTGCCCGCCTGTCGTGGATCCGCGACGAAGGAGTGGCGATCGCGACGACGGCGATCTTCATCCTCGGCTCGGGATTCGACTCCCAGCAGCCTCTGCTCGTCGACCGTCTCCTCGAACTCGCCCTCGGGGTGGCAGTCGGCCTCGCAGTCAATCTCCTCATGGTCCCGCCTCTGCGGGACCGACAGGCGGCTCGCTATATCGACAGCGTCAACCGGCAGATGGGCGAAGTGCTCACAGACATGTCGGACCAGTTCTCTCGCTCCTGGGACTCGGATGCCGCCCAGGAGTGGTTCGAGCGGACTGAGGCCATGAGCCGAGAGCTCGAATCGGCGTGGCAGACCGTGCGATTCGCCCGTGAAAGCCGACGCATCAATCCCCGCACAGCGATCCGGGCCAGGAGACTGCGACGCCGGGCAGACACCGCCGACTCCGCAGAGAAGGAAAGCTACGAGAACATCCTGTTCAGAGCCGACGAAGGCATCTCTCACCTGCGGAACCTCGCCCGCACTCTCCGTGAGGCCTCCTCATCCGAAAGAGAATGGAACACCTGGTTCCGCGATGAGTGGACGTCGATCGTCGCCGATGCCGGACGGTCCATCGCCGATCCCGATGCCGAGGTCGAACCGATCTTCGACCGTCTCCAACAGCTGTCGACCGATATCTCCCAGGATCGGTCGCTTCCAGAGACCACGTGGCCGATCTACGGCTCACTCATCACGAGCCTGCGCCATATCGTCGTCATCGTCGACGATGTCGCCTCGGCGCGCAGCGCACGGGAATCCGACTGACCCCGACTCCCTGGGCACGTACGCGCGGGTCTGAGCCCGAAGCGCTCAGGCCTCTGCCTCGTCGTCGGTGTCGCGGCGTTCGCTTTCGCGCTTGCTGTACGTTGCTCGCCGAATCTCATCGTCGCTGTCGAAGTTGGAGCCGAGTGCTCCGGCCAATGTGCCCAGACAAGCCGCCAACCACGCAAGCCTCGGATAGTTGAAGAAGCTCACGGAATGCATGAGTTCGGAACCGAGCTGACCATCATCGACGACGACCAGTCCCAGTGCGAACAAGAAGGCGAACAGGACCAGGAACATCAGGGCCACGCTGGTACCCACCATAATGACCGTGGTGGTGTTGTTCAGCCCGCCCTGCCATGCGTACACCGCATCGCGCCGCTTGGTCCAGAGGCGATTGCGGAAGATCAGCCAGAAGGTCAGCGCCGCGATGACGAGCAGACCGATCAGGAGCAGACGCGCCGGATGCAGGGAATCGGCCAATGTCCACATCGAACTGTAGAAGACACCGAATGTGCCCACGGCCGCCGCCGCGGCGATGGAGGTGCTCAGCGCGGGCAGCGTCCGCCCGGGCCGGTTGCTGCGCACCATTCCTGTCAGCAGCCGCAGCCGGTTGAGCCATCCGGGCATCACGATGTATGCGGTGTCATCCCGTCCCAGACCGGGGTCACCGCGGTCCCCACGCGCACTTCTGAGTTTCGCGATCGATCGCACGGAGTCCTCCAATGAGCTCTGTCTCGTCTTCTCCTGCGTCGAGAAGATGAGCGCGACCACCAGATTCCGTGTCTGTGCCAGAAGACGATGAGCGCCCAATGCCGGAACCGAGACCAGCAGAGCCCGATTGGCAGTGCTGAGTTCGCACAACATCGGCTGAGTGTCATGGTGGCGGGCAGTTCGGTCAGGTAGACGATGTCGCCCCATTCAAAGCGGCTTCGCAGGTCTTCGGCTCTGTCCATGAAGGGGATATCGCCGTCGGGGATAAGTGAGAACGATTCGGTACTGACTTCGACGTGCCACTCGATGTCCTCGATACGATCGGCCAATTCTCGTTTCAGAGACCCTGCGACCGACTGAGCGATCTTCTGCGGCACACCAGGATCGGCCATCAGTCCGACAACCTTCGCTTCTGAGCCCATTCAGTCGTCCTCAGGCACGGGAGGACAGCCGTCTACCCCCTGCAATGCGCGGGGCTGGTGCCTGCTCCCTACATTTCCCGGGTCGGCCTGAGGGGGCTAGCCAGTGCTCGAAACCTGCGTTTCAATGGGGTCATGAGAGCTATCTGGACCGGATCCATCGCCTTCGGCCTCGTGAATGTGCCTGTGAAGCTGTACTCGGCCACGGAGAACCACGACGTGCGAATGCATCAGGTCCACAAGAAGGACGGAGGGCGGATCCGCAATCAGCATCACTGCGAGGAATGCGGGAAGACCGTCGAGTACGACGACATCGATAAGGCTTTCGACGACGGCGAGCACCGCGTGGTCCTCACCAGTGAAGACTTCGAGGCTCTTCCGGCAGAGGACAACGACGATATCGACGTCCTGCAATTCGTGCCCAGCGACGAGATCGACCCCATCATGCTCGAGAAGGCCTACTTCCTCGAGCCGACGTCGAAGACGCCGAAGGCCTACCTTCTGCTGCGTAAGACGCTCGAGGACACCGAGCGGACCGCGATCGTCAAGCTCACTCTGCGCACCCGTACGCGTCTGGCCGTGTTGCGGGTCTGCGGAAAGGTCCTCATGATCCAGACCCTGCGCTGGGCCGATGAGATCCGCGACGTCGACTTCAAGGGCGTGAACTCGAAGGCGAAGATCTCGGACAAGGAACTCGAGATGTCGGAGAAACTCGTCGAGTCCTACTCCGAGGACTTCACCCCCGAGGAGTTCAGCGACGACTACCAGGTCGAGTTGCGCAAACTCATCGACGCGAAGATCGAATCCGGCGAGAGCCTCGACATCGAGAAGACCTTCGACGAGGAAGACTCCGAGGAGGACACCGGAGGCGATGTCATCGACCTCATGGAGGCGCTGCGCAAATCCGTGGACAGTTCGCGGTCGTCGAAGCAGGGGACGCCGGGCAAGAAGTCGAATGCGAAGAAGACCTCGTCCAAGAAATCGGGCGCGAAACCGAAGAAGTCGACGGCGAAGAAATCGGCCCCGAAGAAACGCACCGGATGAAGTGCAACCTCAGCCAACCTTGCAGAAACCTCTGGCCATGAACGACACGATAGGAGAAGTTCACACCATGCCGAAGACGACGAAGACAGGAAAGCCGAAGGAGAGCGAGCTGCCCTCGACGCTGGAGAAGTCGAGCAAGAAGGCGCAGCGGACCTTCGCCAAGGCCTACGACTCGGCCATCGACCAATACGGAGACGAGAAGCGCGCTCACCAGGTCGCCTACGACGCTCTCAAACACAGCTATGAGAAGGTCGGCGACAAGTGGGAGGCGAAGGACTCCTCCGGCCCGTCAGACGCTCAGAGCTCCGGTGGCAAGAACACCGACCGCAAGACCGCCGGCGGAGTCGACGCGAACTCCTCGAAGGAGCACCTCTACGAGCAGGCGAAGAAGCTGAAGATCTCGGGACGTTCGTCGATGACGAAGAAAGAACTCGTCGACGCACTCGAGAAGGAGAGCAAGCGCAAGACGAAGCAGAACTCCTGACACCGACCCGAAGCGGCGAAAACGAAGCGGCATGGAGAGATCTTCCGGCAACGGTGCCGATGACTCACCCGCCGGTAAGGAAATTCCCATGTCTGTCTTCGACACCCGTGGAAACGACCGCCAACGATAAAGGAGGAATACGATGAGCGACCAGCTGACCTTCCAGGACCCCACCACTCGCTTTCCCGACATCTCACCGCCGAAGCAGGATCAGCCCGAACCGGGACTCGACGCGGAACTCATCCCCGGCACGGATCGCGGTGAGGACAGCTACACCGGCACAGGCAGGCTCCGCGGTCGCAGGGCGCTGATCACCGGCTCGGACTCCGGCATCGGATCCGCCGTCGCGATCGCCTTCGCCCGTGAGGGCGCCGATGTTGCTCTGTCCTATCTGCCCGCCGAGGAGGAGGATGCCCAGCACGTCTGCGAAGTCATCCGCCAGGCCGGTCGCAAGGCCGTGCCTCTCCCGGGAGACCTGTCCGATCCCGAGTACTGCCGCGAAGTGGTCCGCCGGGCGGCAGAGGAACTGGGCGGGCTCGATGCGGTGGTCAACAATGCCGGCCGACAGATCGCCGTCGAAGACATCGCCGACCTCACGGACGAGCAGTGGGAGGACACGTTCCGGACGAACATCCACGCGATGTTCCGGATCTCCCAGGCCGCGCTCGAGCATCTCGAGCCCGGATCGACGATCGTCAACAGCACCTCCGTGCAGGCGTATTCGCCGTCCGCCCACCTCATCGACTATGCGTCGACGAAAGCGGCGATCAACAACTTCACGAAGGGACTGGCCACTCAGCTGGCCCCGAAGGGCATCCGAGTGAATTCCGTGGCGCCCGGTCCGATCTGGACCCCGCTGCAGGTCTCCGACGGACAGCCGAAGGAGGCGCTGCCGCACTTCGGCAAGAACACTCCGCTGGGCCGGGCCGGACAGCCGACTGAGCTCGCACCTGCGTACGTCTTCCTCACCTCGTCGGAGTCGAGCTACGTGATCGGTGAGACCCTCAACGTCAACGGCGGACAGCCCACCCCCTGACCGTCGGCTCCGGGTGCGGTCGTCGAAGCGAGGGACCGAAAGCGAGAGGCGCGCCGTGTCAAGTGCTATGCCCTGTCCTGTCCCGGCCGGTCCCTCTCGTTGTCGGCCAGTACGCCCTGCGGACGGTCGGCTTCGGTCATGGCGGAGAGGAACCGCAGCACGGTCTCGCGCTCCTGGCTGTCCAGGGCAGCGATCGCCTCGAAGCGCCGCGCGTGCTGGCGGCCGACCGCCTCATGCGCGGCCTGGGCTGTCGCCTCAGTCACCTCGATGCTGGTGGTGCGCCTGTCGTGGGGATGCGGAATCCGAACCAGGTGCCCACCGGCGACGAGGCGATCGATGAGCTTCGTCGTCGAGGCGCTGGAGATGCCGACGGCGGCAGCGATGTCCTTGGGGGTCACGACGAGCCCCTGCCGCTGCGCGCGGATGAGCAGGCGGATGGTGCGCATATCGCTGTCGTTGAGCTGCATGAAGCGTCGCGACGCCTCGGCGAGGACGCGTTCGGCCTCATGCCACTGCCGCAGGGCCTCCATCAGCGCGGTGCACTCCGCGATCTCGGCGTCGGACAGGGCCGAACGATCGGAGAACTCCGAGTCATTCGAGAAGTAGGTCAGCCCAGCTGCCTTCGGGTCTGCGGACGGCACGCTGACAGCATACCGCTGACGTGTTAGATTGAACTCTCGCCTGGCTAAAGAAATTGGAGAGCGTCCTGACCGTCGAATCCCGCCTTGTCGAAGTCCTCGCCGCTGCTCGGCGACGCTCTCGAGTCCGAACTCAGCAGTACGAACAGCTCTGGGAAGCGATGTCGAGGATGGCGTTGGGCGGAAAGATGATCAGGCCCCGCCTGCTCATCGATGCCCATGAGGGCCTGGGAGGCACGGCAACGCAGGCCGCGACGGACGCCGCCGGCGCGATGCAGCTGCTGCACATCGGCCTGATCATCCACGATGATGTCATCGACAACGACACCGTCCGGCGGGGAGAGATGAATATCACCGGTCAGTTCTCCTCCGAGGCCATGCTCCTCGGAGCCACGAGCGCCGCAGCGCAGACGTGGGGGATCTCCTCGTCCCTGCTCGCCGGTGACCTCATGCTCAACGAGGCCCAGTCCCTCCTAGCGCGCCTCGACCTCGAGGCGCCGCGCAGACTCGCGATCCTCGACATCTACGATGAGACGATCGCCGAGAGCGTCGCCGGAGAACAGTCCGACGTGTGGCTGAGCCTCCACCTCGACGAGGCCGACTCCGGTGACGTGCTCACGATGATCGGACGCAAGACCGCCGCCTACTCATTCGAAGCCCCGCTGTCCATCGCCGCGGTCCTCGCCGGAAGCGACGACAGCCTGGTCGAGCGGCTGCGCGCCATCGGCCGCCGCATCGGCATCGTCTATCAGCTCAGGGACGATGTCCTCGGGCTCTTCGGCGATGAGCACGAGACCGGCAAATCCGTACTCAGCGACCTCCGAGAAGGCAAGGAGACCCTGCTCATCAATACGGCCCGAACCCATTCGGCCTGGTCCCAGGTCGCCCATCTCTTCGGCGATCGGGGCCTCGACGCCGAGGGTGGCCTCCGGCTGCGGCAGGCCATCGAGGAGTCCGGGGCGAGGGCATACGTCGAATCGATGATCGCCGAACACTGCAAGACCATCGCCGGGCTCATCGCCGAGGCGGAGCTGCCGCAGGCGCTTGCCGGCAGACTCGCGGACCTCACCTCCGCCTGCAGTCTGAGGTGCGCATGAGCGGGGCCGATCGGCACCGTCCGAGCCGGCTGGCGGCACCCGGCGACGAGCCGGCCGGCCCCCCGGTCGAGCAGGTGCCACTCGAACACGGTCCCGACCTCTGGCGCATCCGCTCCTTCGACGCCGCCCGCCAGGTGCTGCGGGCCCGACACCTCACTACTCAAGCCGGATTCACCGCAGAGCGGATTCCTCGCGGCATCTTCCGCCGCCACCCGATCCTCATCTCCGACGGGGAGTCCCATGACTCGCAGCGCCGAGAGCTCGCCCGATTCTTCGCCCCCGCTGTGATCGCCGACAGGTACGGCGAGCGCATCGATGCTCTCGCGCAGGACACGGTCGGCCGGGTTGCCGAGTCCGGCCTGTGCCGCCTCGACGAGGTGGCTCTGCACTTCTCCGTGGCCGTGACCTCCGAAGTCGTGGGACTGACCGAATCCTCCATCGCGGGCATGTCGCGGCGGCTCGAGGGATTCTTCACCCAGCCGCCGGTCGACCTCGCCGCCCCCGGTTGGGGCCGGACCCGGAAGCAGTGGCTGCAGGCCGCGGTCAACGGCCTCGTCCCGATCGTCCGGTTCTACCTCGCCGACGTCCGACCGGCGCTTCGGGCCCGACGCCGCAGGCAGCGCGATGACGTCCTGTCCCATCTCATCGGGGCCGGACACAGCACGTCGGACATCCTCGTCGAGTGCGTCACCTACGGCACGGCCGGGATGGTCACCACCCGCGAATTCATCACCATGGCGTGCTGGCACCTGCTCTCAGACGGCGAGCTCGGGGCGGAGTACCTCGCGGCCGACCGGCCTCGCCGGTTGGAGATCCTCGAGGAGATCATCCGCCTCGAACCGGTCGTCGGCCACCTCTTTCGACGCACTCAGGCCGACATCGAGGTCACGGCACCGGATCGCACCGTGACGATCCCCGCCGGGGACCTCATCGACGTCTGCGTCCGCGCGACGAACACCGATGAAGAGGCGATGGGACCCGAGCCGCATTCCCTGTGCCCCGTGCGGCACACCGCAGAAGCCGTCCCGGCGGTCGGCATGAGCTTCAGCGACGGTGCGCACAAGTGCCCGGGGCAATCGCTGGCGCTGTTCGAGACCGATGCCCTCGTCCATCGCCTGCTCGACCGCGGCCCGCGACTGGTCGCCGAGCCGGAGATCGGCTGGGATAGCGTCATCTCGGGCTACCGGCTGCGTGGACTCCAACTGGCCTTCGACGAGTGCTCCGGCCCGGAGAGGAGACTGTCGTGAGCGCCTTCGAGTATCTGCTCCTCATGGGTGCCTGCGTCCTCATCACCCTGCCGCTGGAGCTGTTCTTCCGGGCTCGGGTGTACCGTCGGTGGAGAACCGTGCTGTGGGCTCTCGTGCCCGTCATCGTCGTCTTCTGCCTCTGGGACGTCGTCGCTATCGCCCGTGACCATTGGGTGTACAACCCGCGGTTCGTCACCGGCATCCACCTCGGCAACCTGCCGCTCGAGGAGCTCGTGTTCTTCATCGTCATCCCCCTGTGCGCCCTGCTCAGCTATGAGGCGGTCGGCACCGTGCTCACAGCTGTACGCAAGCGCGTCAGGCCCGAAAGTCCGCCCCGCCCAGAGAGTTCGCCCCGGCCCGCCGGACAGCCCCGGCCACAGGAGCACGCTGACAGGCGCTCCGAGTCCGGAGGAGGTGACGAACGATGAGCGTACCCGAGTACACGATCATGACCGTCATCGGGATGATCCTCATCGTCGGCCTCGAGCTGTTCGTCTTCCGCTCAGGCATATTCCGCCGGGCGAAGTACTGGGCGGCGCTGAGCATCTGCCTGGTCTTCCAGTGCTTCGTCGACGGCTGGCTGACGAAGCTTTCGGATCCCATCGTCATCTACAATCCGCAGGGTCTGAGTGGTATCCGGTTCCCGTGGGACATCCCGATCGAGGACTTCGGCTTCGGCTTCGCCATGATCACTGCCGTCCTCATGCTCTGGCAGTGGCGCCTCAACCGTCAGACTGTTTCAATGTCGGCCACCGGAGAGGAGAACACATGAGCCGTCCTGCCTCCCAGCCGCGCCCCCGCGACCGGCACGCGATCCTCACCCCCTCCCACCCGGGCCGTCCGCGACTGCTGCGGCCCAAGCGAGTGACCGTCGTCGGCGGAGGCATCGCCGGACTGGCCGCGGCCACGGTCCTCGCCGAGCACGGGGCCACTGTGCACCTGGTCGAAGCCGAGTCCAGCCTCGGCGGACGGGTCCGGGCCTGGAGCCTCGACGGAGGACGGACTATGAGCCGCGGATTCCATGCCTTCTTCCGCCAGTACTACAACCTCCGCAGCCTGCTCGCACGCACCGACCCCTGCCTCGACCGGCTGGTCCCGGTCACGGACTATCCGCTCGTGGGTCGGGACGGTCTGCGCGACTCCTTCGCCCGGATTCCGCGGACTCCCCCGCTCAGTCTCGCGGGATTCGTGCTCACCAGCCCGTCCTTCCCGCTGCGCGGTCTGGCCGACGTCGACCTGACGACGGCATTCGAACTCATCGACGTCGACTTCCCGGACTCCTATCGACGCTACGACGGAGAGTCGGCCGAGCAGTTCCTCGACCGGCTGCGGTTCCCGGTCGGGGCGCGGCATCTCGCGCTCGAGGTCTTCGCCCGCTCGTTCTTCGCCCACCCCGCGGACTTCTCCGCCGGGGAGCTCGTCGCGATGTTCCACACATACTTCACTGGCTCCGCCGAAGGGCTGCTCTTCGACGTCCCCGACGACGACTACGACACCGCACTGTGGTCTCCCCTGAGCGAATACCTCGCCGAGGCGGGGGTGCGGATCGAGACCGATACCGCGGTCACCGCGCTCCGCCCTCCGGGCAGAGCGGGCCGCACCGGGTGGCGCGTCGAGACGACGAGCGGGACGCTCGAGAGCGATGCTCTCGTGCTCGCCGCCGATCCGCGGAGCACTCGAACGCTGCTGGCCGGACTCGAGGACTCGGTCGACACCGACGCGCTCGGACACGCGCCCGGCTCACCGGCCGCAGGCACGGGAGCTCGCGAGCGGTGGCTGAGCAGCGTCACCTCGCAGCGGAACGCCCCGCCGTTCGCGGTGCTGAGACTGTGGCTGGAAGACGAGGTGGATCCGAGCCGACCGGCTTTCCTCGGCACGACCGGCTATGCGCTGCTCGACAACATCTCGGTCCTCGAACGCTTCGAGGCCGGGGCGGAGAGGTGGCGGCATACGCACAGCGGCTCTGTCGTCGAACTCCACGCCTATGCGCTCGGCACCGCTCATCGGGGCGGCGCGCGAGCGATGTTCGAGTCCGAAGACGTCGACCGGGAAGCCGTGACACGCCAACTGCTGGCCGACCTCCAGGCTGTCTACCCAGAGACAGCCGACATCGCCATCACCGCCCAGGAGCTGCTCATCGCCGACGACTGCGCTCTCGCCGACACGCGGGCGTACAACGACCGCCCCGGCGTCACCACCGCGTTTCCGGGACTGGTGCTCGCCGGCGACGCCGTCGCCTGCGAGGCGCCCGTGGCGCTCATGGAACGCGCGGCGACGACGGGGTTCATGGCCGCGAACGAACTGCTCGCCGGTTGGCGGGTGGAGGGAACCGAGATCTGGTCGCCGCCTCGGCGCGGTCTGCTCCGGCGGGGTCTCCTCGGCGCACTGCGCGGACGCAGGGCAACGAGGCACAGGCGTGGAGCACCGGCCGAGGGCTGACTGCCGGTATCGGAGCCCCGTCACCGGCTCAGGTCGGCAGCGGTCCCGGGCTGGAGTCTCCGCGGAGGCGTTTGAGGACGAGCTCGGCGCTGATGAGGCACATCGGCACACCGACGCCGGGCGTCGTGGTGGCGCCGGCATAGAACAGCCCGTCGACTGTCTTCGAGGCGTTCTGCCGTCGGAACATCGCGCTCTGTCGCAGTGTGTGCGCAGGTCCGAGCATTCCGCCGAGCCATGAGTTGAATCCTTCGGCGAAGTCTGTCGGGCCCTGGGTTCTGCGCACTCTGATCCGTCGGCGCAGGTCTGGGATGTCGGCCCACCGGGCGATCTGGTCGATCGCACGGTCGGCGGCCGTCTCGATCTGCGGGTCGCCTCCGCCGTCGTCTCCCCCGGCCCCGAGTCCAGCATCGGCGGGGACGGGGATGAGGAGGAAGAGGTTCTCGTGCCCGGGCGGAGCGACAGTGGGATCGGTGGCGCTGGGACGACAGACATAGATCGATGCCGGTGAGGGGATCTTCTGCCTGGACCCGAAGATCGCGTCGAAGTTCGCAGCCCAGTCCTCGGTGAAGAACAGCGAGTGGTGGGGCAGTGCCTCGAGTTCGCCTTCGATGCCGAGGAAGACGAGCACCGCGCCGGGACCGCTCGTCACCGACGTCCAGGAGCGTTCGGGGAAGCTCTGGTCCTCGGGAGAGAGCAGTTTCGTCTCCGTGTGGTGGAGGTCAGCGGCGGAGACGACGACATCGGCAGAATGCGTGTGTGCGCGTCCGTCCTTGTCGGTCCAGTTCAGGCCGGTGACTCGAGGTCTGGTTCGACCTCGCCCTGCTGCCTCGGTGTCGATGTGCGTGACATCGGCTCCCGTGTGCAGGCGCACCCCGGAGCGTTCGGCCAACCGGACCAGGGCGTCGATGATCGTACGGAACCCGCCCATGGGGTAACTGACACCTTGGGCGAGGTCGAGCGTGCTCATGAGGTGGTAGATCGCCGGTGCCCGTCTCGGGTCGGTGCCGAGGAAGATCGCGGGGTACTGGAGGATCTGGCGCAGCACCGGATCGTTGACCGAGGATTCGGCGAAGCCGGCCAGCGACGTCCCCATCTGCCGGACCAGTTTCGGGAGTGCGCCGAGGATGTCCCGATGGAGCAGTGACCACGGCGAGGTGAAGGGGTTGTAGAGGAAGTGGGCGAGCGCGAGCTCCTTCGTGTGCTCGGCCGAGACGAGATAGTCGTCGAGGGCATCTCCCGCGCCTCGCTCGACGCTTTCGAAGGTCGCCCGCACCCGGGACCTGCCCTGTGGGATCGTCAGTTCTCGCGTGCGCCCCGGGGCTCCCGTGCTCTCATCGACCGGCCCCGGTGGGCTGAATACGGTGTAGCTGGGATCGAGCGTGCGGAGGTCGAGTTCGGCCTCAGCGCTGGTGCCGGCGAGAGCGAAGAAGTGTTCGAAGACCTCGGGCATGAGATACCAAGAGGGGCCGGTGTCGAAACGGAAGCCCTCACGCTCGAACACGCCGATGCGCCCGCCGAGTTCGGTGTTCTTCTCGAACAGGTCGACCGAGTGCCCTTCGCGGGCGAGGAGGATCGCTGTGGCCAGTCCGGCGGCTCCCCCGCCGATGATGCCGGTGCGCGGGCTGCTGTGGGCACCGGAGCCGCTCCGCCGGTTCACTTCCGACCTTCGCGGGCTGAAGTCATGACTGCGTGGGCTGTCAGTCGAGCCTTAACGGCGCTCGGGACCCGCACCCGCTGGCGGTAGAGCTCGGCGACGGGGGTCGCGGCGATCCTGTCGGTCAGCGCGGTGAAGAGGGCACAGGCGCAGCGGACCGCGGTGCGCGCGTCCTTCGGCAGTCCGGTGATGGCATCCTGGGCGGCGTCGAGCTGCTGCCGGATCGTGTTCACCCATTCGGCTTTCTCAGCCTCGGTGAGTCGGTGTCCCGAGGTGAGGTAGCTGCGGCCGAGGCGCTGATCATCATCGGCCAGGTCGCGCAGGAAGTTGACATTCTGGAACGCCGCTCCCAGCTGCCGTGCCCCGTACTCGAGCCGGGCGACCTCGGCGGGGGTGCGGTCGTGATCGATGAGGAAGACCTTGAGGCACATGAGTCCGACGACCTCGGCGGACCCGAAGACGTACTCGGCATGTTCCTTCGCGTCGAAGCCGCGGACCGGCGACGCGGTCGCCGCCTCGGTCCTACGACCGGAACCTGCGTCCGCGGATTCCAGGTCTGCCAGCATGGAGGCGAAGAACGGGTCGATGAGCTCGGCGTCGATGCCTGCTGCGCGAGCGGTCCGGGCGAAGGCATGGATGACGAGGTTGTCACTGATGCCGTTGCGCAAAGCCGCGTGGGTGGCGGATGCGAATCGGTCCAGCATCTCCCGCTGCTCGGCCTCGTCAAGCCCTGCTTCGAGGGCCAGGCCATCGACAATCTCATCGGCAATGCGGACCAGGGCGTAGATATTGCGGATATGGTGCCGGTTTCTGGCTCCGAGCAGTCTGACCGCAAGACCGAAAGAGGTCGAATAGCTCGCGATCACGGCCCTGGACGCATCCTCGGCGGTGCGCGTGTAGAGCTCATCGATGGTGCTGCTTCGCCGCGTCATGGTCGTTAGCTTAGCTAATGAAATGCCCGAGGGGCGAATCTCCCTTGCGGGCCGAGGCGACGTCACTCGAGGACGAGGCGGAAGGGCGTCGGAGGTCAACGCGATCCAATAGACGAACCCCGCGGATCTGTAAAGACCCTTCCGCACGAACTTTGCCCTCAATAGCGTGATTGCCAACACGGGAACCCCTGCGGCTCCTCGAACCGATTCGGAGGAAGACATCATGACTTCACCCATCCAACTCGCCCGCACCTACGCGCGCTCCTATGAGGCGTCGTCGCGCAAGGGCAAGGGCACGATCCTCGACTCACTCACCGAGGCGACCGGGTGGACTCGCGATCACGCGCGCCACCAGCTGCGCAGCCAGTCCCATCAGATCAGGGCCGGAGTCTCCCTCGACGCTGTCGTCGACCGCCGTCGTCTGAAGCCGAAGAAGTTCTCCCCCCACGCCCAGCGGGCTCTCGAGCTGGTGTGGAAGTCTTCCGGCCGCCCCTGCGGTAAGTACCTCGAAGCGGGGATGTCCGACTGCCTGGAATCCTTGGAGAGGCACGGCCACCTCCGTGAGGGACGGCACGGCTATTCTTCCTCGGTGCGACGAGAACTCCTCAATATCTCCGCGGCGACGATCGATCGGTACCTTCGCGGTGCCAAGGCCGGCGACCACGACGATTCGTGGCTGACCGGCACCGGGGCGGGGATGCGCGCTTCGTTCCCGCGGCAGCGCATGCGATCGCTCCTCGAGCCCGAACCCGGCTATTTCCTCGTCGAACTGCTGACGATCAAGACACCGACGGGCGAGGACTGCGTCACAGTAACATTCACCGACGTCGAGATCGGGTGGGTACAGACGAAGACCTTCGCTCCCGGCACGCAGGTCGTCGACATGCTCGCGCAGATGGTCCGCGGGGTGCCTTTCGTCGTCACCGGAATCCTGCTGCCGCCAGCGGTTCCGGACAGCACCATCACTACGTGGGCGGAGGCGAGCCTCATCGAAATCCACTGCACAAGCGATCTCCGACAGGGGCCCCGCGTGCCCGATCGGAGGTTCAGCGGCCTTGACCTTCCGCTCGGCACACCGCACGCCACCGATGCCGCGATCATCAGAGTCAACGGTCTGTGGTCGGCCTTGGCCGACCGGCTCAATCACTTCATGCCCGTGAAGAACCCGGTGGGCTGGCGCCTCACACCTTCAGGAGTGCGTCGACGCGAATACGACCAGCCGCGCACACCGGTCTCCCGACTCCTCGCATCCGGCATCCTCTGTCCCGAACAGACGCGAGAGCTGTGTGAGAAGAGTCAGCGGCTTGACATCGCCGGGCTCACCGCACGCATCGCAGAGCTGAAGTCGACTCTGCACTGAAGGGACAGTTCACCGCGGGACCCGGCGGGCAACGCCGGAAAACCACCGTCGGGAGCCATCGGCGGGCCCTGACGCGGACGAATACTGAAGACTGAAGACAGCAAGCCCAGGGTCGGCACCTGAGACACGATTGGAGCGGCATCTCCGATGGACGGGACCTCAGCAGTATCGACCGATGACATACCTCGCGACGCGGCTGCTGCTCCCGCGCCCACCGTTACCGATGACGAACGGCATCGACTTACTGCGCAGATCGGCGCGCGCAACTTGTACTCGAAGACGCCCCGCCCCGTCGACCAGGAATCGGAGGACAGCGGAAGCGGGATGGCCGCGAACTCATGCGTCTGGCTCTCGAAGACTCACTGAATCGCCGGATCCCCATCACCGTCTCGTGTCCGATCGCGCGCAAGCATATCGACAGCGACCCGGTCATCGGTGCCCACACGCAGATTCTGCCCAAGAACGTGGGGCATAAGCACGAGAACTCCGTCGAATAAGGCAGCGACCGCATCTGTCACAGCTTTTGCGCCTCGGCATCGGTCTCGACGTCCTGGGGTGACGAGAAACATCGTGCTCGTCGATCTCAGCGGAGAGGAAATTCTGAGGAAGGGCGCCAACAGAGGATCAGCTGTCCGCCGTCGCCGTCAACGACAACGTCCGAGACGTCGCCGGACACGACGTCAGCGCGAAGGACCTGCGCATGTGGCGGGCGACCGTCGTCGCCGCTCACGAGCTGCCATGGGCCGAGGCGCGGTTCGTGCCCGCCGATGTGCTGTCGTCATCTTCATCGTCTCCTCGTGTCAGTGTGCGTGTCGTCTGCTCCCTCGCAGCGGGAACGGTCGGATGACCTACTCTCCGGGTGCGGGACGCTCATCATGCTGAGTGCTCCCGAGTACTGTTCAGGGGGCCGCCGCCCCCGGCGGGTGCCTCAGACACCGTTGCCGTTCCGGGCCGCAGATGGAGCCGGAGTCTTGGTTGGGGCGCTGCGCAACCCCTCAGCGGCGATGAAATGTGAGTCTCGCACGGGCGCTGACACCGGGCCTTTGCTTTGTCACACTGTCAGTTCAGCCACCACCGACGACGAGGAACCAGCGGATGACACAGACAGGTGCGATCGCCGAACTGAACAGCACTGCACCGCTCACTGCGCCGGAGCGCGGGCGCGTGCCTCGGCCGAGAGGCGAGGTCACTTCGCTGCTGGTCAGCGTGCTCACATCTGACGGCGGGGAAGCTGCTGAGCTGTTGCCCGAACTCGACTCGGCGGTGTCATCTGCGCTGGTGTCGAGTGAGGACATGTTCCGCGACGAGGATCTGCAGCTGGCGCTCCACCTTCTCTACACCCTGCACACCGGCCCTGCCGACTACGTGCACGGAGACTGGGAATGGAACCCCTCGCTGATCGGGATCCGCGGCAAGATCGAGCGCCGCTTCGAGGCCGCACTGCGGGCATTCGCGCCATTGCCGGACCTCATTCCGCGCTCCGGCGCAGAGCTCGCCGAGACGCTGTTCTCCATGACGAGCGAGGTGGCGCAGCCGGAACTGGCCACGTGGGCGGCGCGGCATGCCTCGATCAATCAGCTCCGAGAATTCCTCATCCACAAGTCGATCTACACCCTCCGCGAAGCAGATCCCCATTCCTGGGCGATCCCCCGATTCCGCGGGCGGGCGAAGGCAGCTCTCGTCGAGATCCAGGCCGACGAGTACGGAGGCGGCAGACCCGACCACGTCCACGCCGAGATCTTCGCCGGAACGCTGCGCGGGTTCGGCCTCGACGACAGGCCTGACCGTTACCTCGACGACGTCCCCGCGATCACTCTCGCTTCGGTGAACGCGATGAATCTCTTCGGCCTCAACCGGCGCCTGCGAGGCGCCGCGATCGGGCATCTGGCCGCATTCGAGATGACTTCGTCCATTCCCAACGGCCTCTACTCCCGCGCTTTCAGCAGAAACGGCTTCGGCCGGGACGTCACATGGTACTTCGATGAGCATGTCGAGGCCGATGCCGTGCACGAGCAGATCGCGGCGCACGACCTCGCGGGAGGAGCGGCAGACGATGAGCCCGGCCTCATCCCCGACATCCTCTTCGGTGCCGCCTCCTGCCTCCGCCTCGACGACATCAGCGGTTCCCACATGCTCGAAGCCTGGTCAGCAGGAGAGCCCTCGCTGAGGAAGACCCCGAAGGAGGCTGTCTGTGGATAGCGAGCCGGTCACCATCACCCCCTGCCCCGACGGGCCCCTGCTCGTCCGCGGGGACTTCACCGTCCTCACGGCACCGGGACGGGAGGAGACGGCAACCGATCGCCGGGTGGTCGCCCTGTGCCGGTGCGGCAAGACCGGCATTCCTCCGTTGTGCGACGGCTCCCACCGCGCAGTCGGATTCCGTGCCCCCGCACCGCCGCCGGCGGAACCTTCGGAAGACGGATAGCCCGAGCAAACGAACACACTGTCGATCGACGAGGAGAGAGCAATGCGAGCAGTCACCTGGCAAGGCAAACGAAACATCTCGGTGGAGACGGTCGCCGACCCGATCCGCCATAAGTCCAATGACGCGATCATCGAAGTCACCTCCACCGCCATCTGCGGGTCCGACCTCCACCTCTACGAGGTGTTGGGACCATTCATGGACCGCGGAGACATCGTCGGGCACGAGACGATGGGTAGAGTCGTCGAGGCCGGCCCCGATTCTGGTTTGTCGACCGACGATCGGGTGGTCGTGCCGTTTCCCATCTCCTGCGGCCGCTGCTGGATGTGCGAACAGGGACTGTATTCCCAATGCGAGACCACACAGGTGAGGCAGTACGGGTCCGGGGCACAGCTGTTCGGCTACTCTCGACTCTACGGGTCCGTGCCCGGCGGGCAGGCAGAATATCTCCGTGTCCCCTATGCCGACGTCGGACCGATCAAGGTCGGTGCCGATCTTCCCGACCACCGCTACCTCTTCCTCAGCGACATCCTCCCCACGGCCTGGCAGGCAGTGAAATACGCGGGGATCAGAGAAGGAGACTCGCTGGCCGTCTACGGCCTCGGACCTGTCGGCCAGTTCGCCGCCCGCATCGGCAGACACCTCGGTGCGCAGGTCTTCGCTCTCGACCCGGTCCCCGAACGTCGTGAGATGGCCGCTCGCCACGGGATCGAGGTCTTCGACTTCGACGAGGACGCACATTCGGCCATCCGAGAGGCCACCTCCGGGCGTGGGCCCGACGCGGTTGTCGACGCCGTGGGGATGGAAGCACATGGGTCCCCGCTGGCCTCGGCCGCACAGCAGGCGATCGGCCTGCTCCCGCCCCCGGCCGCGCGGAAGCTCATGGAGACCGGCGGCATCGACAGAACAGCGGTTCTCCACGCGGCGATCGATCTGGTTCGTCGGGGCGGGACTCTCTCGCTCAGCGGAGTCTATGGAGGGATGCAGTCCCCCATGCCGATGCTCACCCTCTTCGACAAGCAGATCCAGATGCGGATGGGACAGTGCAATGTTCGCACCTGGACCGACGACCTTCTGCCACTGGTCGAGGACTCCGCGGATCCGTTGGGGGTCGACGACCTCGTCACCCACCGGCTGCCCCTCGAGTCCGCTCCCGAGGCCTATGAGATGTTCCAGCAGAAGAAGGACGGCTGCATCAAGGTCGTCCTCGACCCGAACGCGGAATCATAAACCGCTCCCGCTTCAGCACACGGAGCTCCACGAGTGCGCGGATCGCCTCTACCTTCAGAACACGCCAACGCAGGAATGAGAGTCCTGTCATCAGTGAGGAGACATCATGAGTTCAGACGAACGTCCAACCGTTCCCGGCAAACCCGGCTCCCGCACTCCGGACTTCGAAGAACCGACGACACCGCGTGAACCGTTGCCGCCGAAGCAGGACCAGAGCGGACCGCGTCCCACGACGCCGACCGGGGCACCCAGCAGCGACACCCAGGAAGATCAGGCCCAGCAGGGCAGCTGGCTGACCACGGCTCAGGGCGCCCGGCTCTATGACACGGACCATTCCCTCAAGGCAGGATCGCGGGGACCGACCCTCCTCCAAGATCATCACCTGCGAGAGAAGATCACGCACTTCGATCATGAGCGCATCCCTGAACGAGTCGTCCATGCCCGCGGATCGGCTGCCCACGGCACCTTCGTATCCTACGGCTCCGCCTCGGAGATCACGAAGGCGGCCTTCCTCGCCCCCGATGTGGAAACGGCGGTCTTCACACGCTTCTCCTCTGTTGTCGGCTCGCGGGGGTCTGCAGATTCCGTTCGCGATACCAGGGGCTTTGCGACGAAGTTCTATACGAGGGACGGGGTGTTCGACCTCGTCGGCAACAACATCCCTGTATTCTTCATCCAGGATGCGATCAAGTTCCCCGACATCGTCCACGCGGCCAAGCCCCACCCCGACCGCGAGATCCCGCAGGCGCAGAGCGCCCATGACACCTTTTGGGATTTCGTATCCCTGCACACCGAGGCGACCCACCACACGATGTGGCAGATGTCCGACCGCGGTGTCCCACGCTCCTTCCGAATGATGGAGGGCTTCGGAGTCCACACCTTCAGGGTCGAAAATGCCGCTGGTAAGACCTCCCTGGTGAAATTCCATTGGAAGCCGAAGGCCGGAGTCCACTCGCTCATCTGGGAAGAGGCGCAGATGGTCAACGGTGTCGACCCCGACTTTCATCGCCGAGACCTCGCCGACGCCATCGAAGCCGGAGCAGGCCCGCAGTGGGAACTCGGCGTCCAGGTCTTCCCCGACGACCCCGGTGAGACCTTCGAGGGAATCGATCTGCTCGACCCCACAAAGATCGTGCCCGAGGAGCTCGCACCCGTGCAGCCGCTGGGAATGCTCACACTCGACCGCAACCCCAGCAACTTCTTCGACGAGACCGAGCAGGTGGCGTTCCACCCCGGCCACCTCGTGCCCGGCATCGACATCACCAATGACCCGCTGCTGCAAGGGCGGCTGTTCTCCTATCTCGACACTCAGCTCACCCGACTGGGCGGACCGAACTTCTCGCAGCTGCCGATCAACCGTCCGCGCTGCCCGGTCAATGACATGTTCCGCGACGGCATGCACCAGACTGCCGACCATCGCGGCACCGCACCGTACAAGCCGAATTCGCTCGACGGCGGCAACCCCTTCCCTGCCGAGCAGACCGACGATCATACGTTCGTCGAAATCGCCCACGAGATTCCGGCGTCGAAGAAGGAGCGCCGTTCGCCGGAGTCCTTCGACGACCACTATTCCCAGCCGCGCAGGTTCTGGCTCAGCCTCACCCCCGTCGAACAGCAGCACCTCGCCGATGCCTTCACCTTCGAGCTCGGCAAATGCTACGAGGAGACGATCCGGGAGCGCGAGGTCGCTGTGCTCGCCTCCGTGGACTCGGAGCTTGCCCGCATGGTCGCCGAGGGGCTGGGCCTCAAGGCCCCAGTGGCTCAGACGCCGCCGCGCACCGATATCGAACCGAGCCCGGCACTGTCCCAGGTGGGGAAGCGCTGGCCGGTCGACGGGCGCAAGATCGGCATCGTCACCGGCAGGGGGACCGACGCCGAGCAGGTCATCCGCGCCTACGACCGCATCGCCGAGGCGGGAATGGTCCCCATCACGATCGCTCCGGCGGGCGGACGCATCACTTCCGGCGAGCGGAGCGTCGCCGTCGAGCGGACATACCTGACCGTGGCCTCGAGCGAACTCGACGCCTTCTTCTTCGCCGATGGTGCCGGACTGACCACCGAGATCGAGCTCCTGATCACGGAAGCGTGGCGTCATCTCAAGTTCATCGCCGCCAGCGGAGACTCCTGCACCATGATGGAGAAGTACGGCATCACGGCCGACGACCCCGGAGTCTACTGCAGAGATGACCTCGAAACGGCGCTCTCGCAGCTGCAGGAGGGCCTGAGCGAGCACCGAGCTTGGGCCCGGGTCGAGGCCTGAGACACTGCATGTGCCATTGCCGAAGAAAGGTGACGTCGCCGGCAGCGGAAGCCCGGGAAGCCGGCTCACAGCTCGTCGATGCGCCCGGAGGCATCGAGGACCGGAGCAGGATACGGTGTCTCAGTCGCCCCGCACAGGGCTGACTCCCGAGGCCTGATCGTAGACAGCCCGATCCCGGCGGAACGCGCGGCTCCGAGCATAGCTGTGCACAGTGTCGAGCACTTCACGTTGGTGTTCTGCTTTCTGCGCTAACCCACGGAACTGTTCGGCATCCAGGCCGAGTGCCTCGGCGTTGCCCTCAAGCGTCTGCCACATTCCCAGCTTGCCGATGACCGCGCTGCGCATCAGCTCCGCTTCGAGCACGAGGATCATGGGCGAGCGCTTGAGCAGCGAGCCGTTGCTCTTGAGCCTGCCGACCCGTTCGCCGACCCACGACAACGCCTCGGCGACGGGACGGCGCCGGAGACCGAGCTCGCCGATGAGGTGCCGAACGTAAAGATGCTCTCCGCGGATCTCCGCGGCCAACTCGGACAGAGCCGCGAAGACGGGCGTATCGACGAAGTCGGCCGCCATCCGTTCGATCCTCTCCGCCCCGGCGGTGGCCCCAGTGAGATGGTCGCAGAGATAGAGGCCCAGGAGGTCCATGTCGACCTCGCTGTGCTCCCCGCCCGCATCCGATGCTTCGTGCCCGGTGCTCGTGTCGTCGGTCGTCCGCAGCTGCGGCTGCTCGGGATCGCGCGGACGCAGCGGGACGGAGGCGGCACCCTCGCCGTCAGCCATGCCCTTGAGCAGTTCGCGCGCGGAGTCCATGGCGCTGTACTCCGGATCCCAGCCGAGTTCTCGGCGTGCGCGGCCGTTGTCCATCAGCGGCACGTTGAGGCCCATGTCCAGCCATCCTTCATCGGCGGCGACCAACGAGCTGCTGTGGCCCATGCTCAGAGCCGCGCGCACTGCGCCGTTCGGCACCGGGATGTGCCTGCCGTGGTCGAGCAGTTCGGCCAGATCCTTCGGATGGAGGACATCATCGGCGCAGATGTTGAAGGCGCCCGAACGGCGACGGAGGACACTGGCGACATAGGCACGGGCGACATCGGTCGAGTGGACGGCTTGGACGCCGCGCAGTCCCGCCGGCAGCGGAAGGAACGGCAGTCGGCCCGCGCGCAGCAGCTGGACGGGCATCCAGGTTCCCAGGAAATAGCGCTGGATCTCCGAGGCGGCAGGGGCACCGAAGATGAGCGCGGGACGCAGTCGGGTCACGGTGATCTCGGGGTGGTCGGCGCAGAAGTCGTCGAGCACGCGTTCCTGGGCGGCTTTGTCCACACTGTAGTGGGAAGAGCGGATCCCCTCGGTCGGCCATGCCTCATCGCGCTTGTCCATGCTGTCGTCGGGAGAGTAGGCGCCGACCGAGGACGCCACGACGAGATGCGGAACGCCAGCCGCCGCGACGGCTGCGGCCACACGGGCCGTGCCGTCGACGTTGACGCGTCGGAGCAGGCCCCGGTCGCTGTTGGGCTGGATCAGCCAGGCCAGATGGATGACGGCGTCGGCACCGGTCAGCGCTTCTGTGAGATCCCGGTGCGCCGTGTCCTGGCTGCTCGCGGCGGCGATGTCGATCGATCTCCATTCGCATCCGGAATACGGTTCGGCCTCGGTGTCGGGCATCCGTCTGGAGATTCCCAGCACCGAGGTGATGTCGGACGTGCGCCCGAGCACGTCGAGGACCGCTGTGCCGACGTTGCCGGTGGCTCCGATGACTGCGACTCTCATGTTCGCTCCCCCTGCGGGTTCGGCGTCGGTGCGTCCGGCGCAGAGCCGTTCGGGTTTCCCTCCTTGCCGATGGAGACGTCGGCGAAGGAATACGGCGGCCACGGGCCGAGGAAGCGGATGGACAGAGCAGGCTGAGCCTTCTTGAGCGCGGTGAGCTCGGCTCCAAGCGCCGTGATCTCTGTGCCTCTCACCAGGCACGAGGCCATGATCACCGGTGTCAATCCACTCTCGCGGCTTGTGGAGCGGTGTTCCTCGATGTCGAGGCAGTGGGCGGCGATCCTGGCCCTGATCTCCGGATAGATCCTGTCGGCCGCTCGATCGACGATCTCCTTCTCCGTCTTCTCCAGTCGCTTCTCGAGCAGTCGGCGCACTCCTGCAGGACGACTCTCCATCTCCGTCCTCATGTCGCCGACTTCTGCGTAGACCTCCTCGAGCAGGCTTCCGTCCAGGGACAGTTCGACGCGCAGCTCGGAGGTGTCGCGCAGCTCCTCGAGCCGTCTCGACAGCGTCTCCGCGGAGTCGTCGAGCCAATGTTCGAGCTGTTGGGTCGCCGTCGCCTCGGTCTCCGGGTCAGAGCGGACGATGACGTTGAAGGAGACCGGGAGGAGGGCCGGTGAGTTCTGCCAAGCATCATCGATGACTTCGCTGTGTTCGAGCACCCACCGACGCACGGAATCGTCCGGCCCGTCGAAGGGGCCTCGGGTGTGGCGGTGGACCACGGCCCTCGGTCCCGTGTCGCGTCCGACCATGTGGAGCGCGGAACCGTCGATGCCCGTAACGGCAGGAGTGTAGTCGCCGCCGGCGACGACGGCGTAGACGTAGAGCATGTCACCCTCGGCGTTCATTCGACTCCCTTTCCGTTCTCCTCGGCCCATCTTGCCGGATTGATGAGCTTGTCGACGACTTCATCGACGACGTCGTCGAGACCCCGATGCAGATCGTCGACGGAGCCGGTGATCCCGTGCTGGTCCTTGATCTGGTCCATCGCCTCATCGAGTTCGAGGAGGGCCTCGCCGAGGCGGTTCTGCTCGTCCTCAGTGAGGTCCCCGCCTTCCATCCGGCGCACGGCTTGGGTCTCGAGGGCTTCTTGGATCACCTCGACGAGCGTGACGACGAGGGTGAGCACTCCGTGTTTGAGGCTCTCCTCATTGACGTTCAGCGCCATGGTGCTGCTCCTTCTCCGACACGGTCATCGGGGTTGCTGTCAGGTCGCGTGGGCTCCTCGAGCGGCGCGGGCCCCTTGGCATCGAGTGCTCCTGCCCGCCAGTCGTCGAGCCTCTTGGACCATGCGCCGGCATCGTCTGCGGCCAGGGTGATGGTCGAGTCTGCGGTCTCGAGGATGAGGAGCCGCCGTTCGTCGGTCGGGTTGCTGCGCTCCTCGCGGCGGATGTCTAGCAGCTGCTCGGGTGAGATCCTCACTCGTGCGCGCCCGTCCATCGGCGACCTCCAGGTCAGTTCCGTGTTCGAAAGCTGCGCCTGCCCGCCGCGCCACGTGCTCCCGGTCGACAGAGTCTCGAGAAACCACATCCGACCCTCTCGCAGAGGCCGATCCTCCGCCGTCGCCTCCGGAGTCGAGGATGAGGCGCCGTCGGCCCGGCCGAGCCGAGCCTGGACCAGGGAGATGAGGCGATCGGGCTCGAGGGCCGAAAGGACCGCCTCGCTGCCATCCTTGAGCCCGACGAGGATGCGCGTGCGCTCTTCGCCTCCGATGGAGGACTCGCGATGCGGGGAGACCGAGGCGATCGCGTCCAGGCGCGTCTGCCACAGTGTCTCCGCAGGGTCACGTCGATGGATGATGAGACGCTGGGTGGTGAGATAGGCGCTGCCGGACCGCCACGTTCGATAGAAGTTGTCCTGATAGTGCCCTCCGGCCATCTTGGCGAGGATCTCCTCGTCCGCGGCCAGCGGCAGATGTGTGCGGACCGCTCTCTGCACCCACTCCCTGGTGTCGCGGTCCCACTGTTGCATCATCCCGTACTCGATCATCGTCTCGATTCCCGCGATCGTGGCGCGCAGATTGATTCCGATGAGCGGGATGTCCGACACCGAGATGATGAGATCGAGGTTGAGATGGACCCCCTTGTTGAGAAGCACTTCGATGAGATCGGGCAGAGTCGCCCGCGGGTCGCGTGTGGGCTGCATGCTCGCGTCTCCGGTCATGGTCGCCTCAGCGGTCGTCGTCGGAGTCCAACTGGGCCGGCTCCCCGGCCTCGATCCGCTTCGACCGCGCGCTCTGCCAACCGCACCAGGGGCAGTAGTCGTTCATCAGCTGTGCGAGCTCGGAGCGCTTCCCGCACTCCGGACAGGTATCCTTCTGCTCGACCGCTTCCTTCCACGCGACGGTCTCCCGATCCGTGCCCGCGGGGAAGTCCAGGCCATAGCGGGCCGCGGTTTCGAAGGAGGCCAGGGCGGCTCTGATTCGGATGCCCAGCAACTCGACACCGGCCACGGAGACCATGATGTCCGCGTTGAGGACCAGACCTTTGTCCAGCAGCGTCTCCACCACGTGCAGCAGCGTGCCCTCCTGGCTGCGCTGCGGCTGCATCGCATCGTTCGGCTGATTCGTGATGCTCATATCGCCCTTTCGGTCACTCGCTCGGTCGGCCGCGGACGTAGCGATCTTTCCTGTCATAGGCCATGAGCTCGCCGTCCGCATCGAGCTCGACCTCGTATTCGGCCAGCAGATCCGCGCTGTCGGGAATCCGCCGCGATTCCACGACCTCCAGACGCACGGACCAGTGGTCGTCCTTCCACCTCGTGCCGACCACGGACTCGGGAGGCCTGCCCGTGAGGGTGCCGAACTGCTCGATCGCCTTCTTCACCGCTCTGACCGCAGAGATCCTCTTACCGGTCGCGTCCTGAGAGCCGCTCTCCGAGCGCGAGGACGCCTTCGGCCTCTCCCGTGCCGATGACGCCGACTTCTCGTGCGATGACGATGCCGACTTGTCGCGTGATGACGATGCCGACTTCTCACGTGACGCTGATGTCGAGGCGGACGAGCGGCGGGACGACCCCTCCGTCACGTTCTCGCTCGGTTTCCGGTCACGCTTCTCGCTCGCGTCTGTCGCAGATTTCCCATCTGCTCTGGGTTCTTCGCTCATCGGTCCTCCTCGGTTCTGCGCCGACGGCCCTCGAGCAGTCGTCCGACGAGCTCACGCTCGAGGGCATCGGCTTCGTCATCACTGATCGATCCGCGTTCACGTGCACCGGCGACCTCTTCCAGCTGGCGCCGGATGGCACCGGGATCGAAATAGCGCTTCTCGGCTTCTCCTCTGACCTGCTCGGCGACCCATACGGTTCCCTTGAGCGGTGCCAAGGGAGCACCGAAGACTGCTGACAGAAGTCCCATGACGTCACCTACATCTCGGGGACGAAGTCGTAGGGTGCCTGCGGTCCGATCAGCCGGAATCTCATCCGCTCCCGGTTCGCCTCCGCCAACTCCTCGATGACGGAGTCGAACTCGTCGATGGCGTCCCTGCGAACCAGCACCGCCACCTCGGCGACGTCCTCGGCCTGGCCTACTTCCCGCATCGCCGTCTCGACTGTCGCGGAGCGGATCTGCTCGAGTATCGGAGGAGCTTCGGTCCTTCTCCAGCTCTCCATCGTCGTGACCACGATCTCTCCGAGCCGGATACGTTCGTTCCTCGTCTCGTCTTCGCTCGTGCCGCTGATCCTCTCCCTCAGCTCGGCGACCTCGGGGCTACCGCTGACGATCTCCCGCAGTATCGCGTCTCGATCGAAGGTGATCCTCAGGGTGAACTGCGTGCATCCGGACAGCTGTTCGAGCGCCTCGGCGAAGGCCTCCGCCTGCGGAGCGAGAACCTCCTCGGCGATATCGGTGTCTCCCGGCACCACGGTGCCGAATGCGAGCGGCAACACCGGTTGCTTCTCGGCCAGCTCGTCGAGGACGACGCTGTGGTTCTGCAGAGCTTCGGGAGTGCCCAGCATCCCACTGTCCGCGAGTTCCGTGACCACGGCCGCAACTGCCCCGGACTCGACGAGAGCGAGGGCATTGCCCTGCACCCCGTCGGGCCCGGTCGGCAGCTCGGCACCGGCGCGTACGATCCCGTACAGATACCGATCTGCCGAGGGTGCGCCTTCTTCACTCATTCGGACTCCGAGGAGTTGCGCGCCGGGCGTTTGGTCCGGCGACGTGATTTCTCCTGACTCGAACTCTCGCCCGAGTCGTCATCGGAGTCGTCCGAGGTGAGGGCGTCCTTGATGCCTTCCACAGCTCCCTGGGTCTTGCCCTTAGAGCCGTTCTCCATCATTCCGCCCATCATCTCCGGTAGGTCGCGTCCGCCCTGCTGTGTCAGATCGAGCCGGTTCGTCGCCTCGGCGAAGCGCAGATAGGTGTCCACGCTGGCGATGACGATGCGTGCGTCGATCGTGAGGACCTCGATCCCCACCAGGGAGACGCGTACGTATGCATCGATGACCAGGCCCTTGTCGAGGATGATCTCGATGACGTCTGCAAGCGAACTCGACGACGGACGGTCGACGTAGCTGCCGCGTGATCGTTCAACAGTGCTGGTGCTCATTGTCCTTGCCTACTTCCCAATCGGAGGACGCTCAGCGGCGTTCCTCGTCTTCTGGTTCTTCGGATTCCTCGTATTCCACGGGCTCGTCAGCGGCTTCCGGCTCCTCCTCGAAGTCCTCTGCGGGCTCCGCGTCTTCTGCCTCGGCCGGTTCCTCCTCCTCGTAGTCCTCTGCGGGCTCCGCGTCGTCTGCCTCGGCCGGTTCCTCCTCCTCGTAGTCCTCTGCCGGTTCCTCCTCATACTCCTCTTCGGCTTCGCCCTCCGCGGGCTCGAGATCGGACTCCTCCTCCTCCGAATCGTCGGGATCTGTCTCGTCCGCACCGGAGTCGACATCCGCGTTCTGATCCTCGGCGGACTCATCCTCGCTGCCTTCAGCTTGCTCCTGCTCCTCCTCGAGGCCGTCCTCGTGGGAGGTGACGAGCTCACCGTCGCGGATCTCTCCGCGCCAGCCCTCGACGCTGTCGGGATCGAGCATGATCTGACGCATCACGTGGTGGACGAAGAACTTCAGTTCGAGGCGGAAACGGCGGGGAACGGTGAACCACAGGGCACCGACGCCTTCCATGAAGCCCTGCTTGTGGTACTCGCCCACCGCAATGATCCGGGTCAGCCTGGGTGCGACTTCGTGGAAGGAGATGCTGCCGCTGATGTAGCCCTTCTCACCGGTCGATTCCCACACGATATGGGAGTCGGGAACCTGCTCGGTGATCGTGGCTTCCCAGGTTCGATGCGACCAGACCGCCTGTCCCTTGATGCTGAGTGTGACATCATCGGTGCGTTCGACGTTCTCGACCTTCTTCATGAAATCGGGCCAGTCCTCGAACATCGTGAACGCGTTGTAGGCCACGTTCAGCGGGACACCGACCTCTGCGGTCTCCACGATGTTAGAGAACTTGAAATCACCGGAGCCGCTCGAACCGCTCGAGCCGCCTCCGAACAGACCCTTGACTTTCTCCTTGACGCCGGTCGTCGCCGCAGACAGTGCCGCTTTCGCCGGTGACTCGCCCTCGGCGATCTCCTCCGCACCAGCCTGGGCCGCAGGCGCTGCACCATCGCCCACACCGTCGAGGCGGTCTGCGAACTTCTCGACTTTGTCCCCGACGGAGTTGACCGCCTTGCGTCCGAGGGTCTTGGCGAAGTCTCCGGCCTGCTGCCTGAGGCCGCTGAAGATCGAATCATCACTCATCTTCGGCCTCCTCGGGCTTGGCAGCGGCGCGGGATGATGTCTTCTTCGCAGTCGTCGAGCGCTTGGGGCCCGACTTCGTGCGCGAGCCGCGCGAACTGGTCGAAGACTTCGACGAACGCGTGCCCTTCGCGGAGCGGTTCGCGGTCGAGGAGCGCTTGGCTGCCGGCTTCTTCGGAGCTTCCTCCTCAGCCTGCGGCTCTTCGTCGATCTCCTGCGGCTCGTCGGCCGTCTCCGCCTCGCCGGTCTCGGAACCCTCCGACGACTCGGGAGCGTTCTCGTCCTCCGACTCGGACGTGTTCTCTTCGTCGTCCGCGCCCTCGCTGTCATCGACATTGGGATCGATCGAGTCGGCGGTGTCATCGAGAGTCGACTTCATCTTCTCGGTCTGCTCCTGGAGCTTGACGCTGAGCTGATCGACTCCCTTCGCTGCCACGGCTTTCGCCGCGCTCTTGCCGGACTCCGCCAGACGACCGGTGATCTTCTCCTGGAGATTCTTGAGCTCGGGGGAAGAATCAGCGAAATCCTTGAGTCCGCCCAGAAGCTGGTCGCGATTCTTCGCGGCGGTCGTCCCGGCGACAGCCGAGGCGACCGTGAGCGCCAGGCCGAACTTCTTGGTTCTGCCGAGCATGTAGCCCGCCAGTATCAGGCCGGTGATTTTCATCTTGTTGTTCATGATTGCCTCCGTCTCCGCGCTGGTGGGCACGGACCGAGATGGGAATTCGAAGACTGTCCCCTGGCCGGGATTGCCGTTCCACGGGGTACAGCTCCACTGAGCTGATCAATGATTCGAGGGTCACCGCCTCATGACAACGACGGCGGGAATCGTCTCCGCCCGGCGTCCGAGGCTGTCGCAGATTCCTGACCGCATCTGCGGGCTTCCTGTGTCCCGGAAGCCAAGAGCACTCTGCCCTTTTCACTATCATCTGTTCAACCACCCCTGATCCGTCAAGGGGGGTCAGAACCGCCTCAGGGGGCCATTGGCGATTGCTCGAATTCATCCTGAGAACTGTCTGTCAATCTGTGTGCGGCGTATTCCAACAGGCCTCCTACCCCCTTTCTCGCTGCGATCCGGCGCTGCTCCTCGGAACCGGTGCCCTGGTTGAGCAGACGGCGGAGTCCTTGGTGAACATGGGGAATGTCCTGGGTTCGTGTGAGGGCCGGTCGTGCGCGTTGGAACGCCTTTCGGACCACCTCTGCAGCCGGGACACTCGTATGTGTGTCGGGGTCCATGAGCATTCCCGTCAGTCCGAAACGTGCAGCCTGCCAATGAGCGATGTTCAGCAGATTCGCAGGGAACCCGTCCGTTTCCGGGTCGTCCATCGCGACATCCGCGAGCGCACGGATGAGCAGTGCGATGGTCACAGTGGCCGCGGTGTCCAGCTGCACGTCACAGGTCCGGACTTCGACGGTCCTGTGCGTGGGTGAGAGCCGGACCAGCCAGCCCAGAGTCGCCTCGTCGAACACCACGTCCGATCGCAGCGCAGCAGCGATCTGCGCATCGTAGTCGTCGAGGTCGTGGAAGTGAGGCGGAATGCCGAAGACGACCCACCGCCGGTAGTGGATGGAACGCCAGCTGGCGAAGCCGCTGTCGGCTCCGCGCCAAAGAGGAGAATTCGCGCTCAACGCGGTGAGCACGGGAATCCATCTGCGCAGGCCGTTGAGTGCCCTCAGTCCTGCTTCCCGGTCGGGGATGTCGACATGGACATGCATGCCGTTGACGTACTGATCGGCTGCGATCCCGGGCGCCAGGTCCGCGAACTCACGGTAGCGACTGCCATCACTGACGCCTGCGGGAGCGCCCGAGATCTGAGGCGCTGTGCCGAGGCCGACAGCGAACAGATCGCGCGCCCGAGACGCTGTCGAGAGGCTGCGGCGAAAAGCGTGCAGCGATTCGACCGCCTCGTCAGCGGTGGTCAGGACGGGAGTGGCGAATTCGATCTGCCCGGGCAGCCATTCGGCACAGGCTTCTCCGCTGCTCGGGCTCACCGCGTCCTCTACCTCCTGCAAGCTGCTCTTCGATCGAGCAGGCAGAAGTGAATGTCGATCGACGAGGAGGAATTCCTCCTCGATGCCGAATTCGCTCATCGTCACCTCATTCCGTTTCTGACCCGCTCACGCTATTGGACCGGCCGCGGATGCGACAGCAGATGTGGGGCCTCACTGAAATACCTGCGTAGAGGCTCCTTCGGCAGGTGCAGGCGTTGTGCGCTCGCGGCGATTTAGAAGCGGCAGACCGATCGCCGACAGCCCCTAGCCCTGCTCGAGAAGCAGAACATACACTTCGGGAAGATTCGAGACCAGCGATCAGCGTGAGCAGGGAGCGCTGGGCCCGGATCGCTGGCACACTGGGCAGGACGAACCTCCTGCCGCGAAAGTCACGAGGCGAATCAGCAGACGTATGGACGATCAGAACCCGAAGCGCATCGACACCCACTCCGGTTACTCGTTCTCAGACGAGCGCGCGATCATCAGGCGGAGGCAGCTCACGGAGGCCGTTGATTTCTGGAACATATCGGTTGCCGGAGCGTGGCTGCACTATGTCAGCCTTGGCGGTGAACTCACCGAATACGAGCTCGATGCCTACCTCCACGAGGCTTACTTCCTGGAGCCCTATCAGCACGACATTCTGGCCGAGGCCGTCAATGAACTCATCGATATGCTTCCCCCGCCTCCGCGAGCCCCGCTGACCGACGAACCCGGTCTATGATCGGTCGCCTCGGTATTCCAGCCTGCCGCGGCGGTTGCGATGGACGGCTCCCTGCCGAACTGCTTCACGCACCGCCGCACGGAAGCGTCCTGGGCCCCATCGTCGAGCCCCGATCGCTCGGTAGAGTTCGACCTCACCGACAGGTTCCATGTCGCGGACGAAATCGATGATGCCGTTGACCTCGTTGGCCGAGACCTCGGGCGGAACGTCGCGAGAGGACACCGAAGGCCACGGCGCATAGACGCCGGCCGATCCCGGGCCCGGACGCAGACGCTCCCTTCGGCTTCCCGCCTCGGGGCCCGCCGACGATTCGGCTGCGGCGGCGGAGCCCGCCCGGTCACTGCGCTCGGTCCGCTCAGAACCGCTCTCCGCAGCGCTTTCGGCACCCTCAGCGTCCTCGGCCGTCAAGGGGCGGGCGATGTCTTCGAGGTCGGCACCTTCCGCCTTGACGCCGAAGAGCAGCTCGGCCACCCCGCCGAGCGCCATGACCGCGGCCCCGATGCAGAACGCCCAGGCCACTTGGGACCGGTCACCGGACTCGATCATGCCGCCGAAGAGCAGCGGACCGGCGATGCCTCCGGCGGCCGTACCGACGGCGTAGAAGAACGCGATGGCCAGTGCTCGAGTCTCCATCGGAAAGATCTCGCTGACCGTGAGATAGGCTGCGCTGGCACCGGACGACGCGAGGAAGAAGCACACGACGAGAATCAGGAGGAAGAGCCATTCGCCGCCGACTTCACCATTGAAGACGAAGGCGAGGGCGACTGCGACGACCGCCGATCCGAGGTAGCTGAACGAGATCATCGGCTTCCGACCGATCGTGTCGAAGAGTCTGCCGAGGACGACGGGGCCGGCGAAGTTGCTCAGCGACCACAGAATGATGAAGATCGGCACCGAGGCTGCGGCGACTCCGTAGAAACCGCTGAAGATCGTGCCGAGGTTGAAGGTGATGCCGTTGTAGAGGAACGCCTGACCGACGAAGAGGACGAGGCAGAGGATCGCGCGTTTGGGATAGATCGTGAAAGCGACCTTCATGATCTCGACGAACGAGATCGTCTTCCGCTGCCGGACGGTGATGGTCTTCTTCGGCGGCGGCAGAGTCTGTGAGGTCTCCGCCTCGATGCCGTCTTCGATCTCGCCGACGATGCGTTCGGCCTCGTCGTTCCGACCGTGGATGAACAGCCACCTCGGACTCTCTGGAACGTTCTTGCGCACGACGAAGACGAAGATCGCCAGCAGCATGCCGACGGCGAAGGCCAGGCGCCAGCCGATCATCTTCGGCAGGATATCGGTGTTGAGGAAGAGCAGCGTCGTTGCCGCACCACCGGCGGCACCGAGCCAGTAGGAGCCGTTGATGATGAGATCGATGCGGCCCCGCACGCGGGCGGGGATGAGTTCGTCGATGGCCGAGTTGACGGCCGCGTATTCCCCGCCGATGCCGGCACCGGTGAGAAAGCGGACGAGGAAGAAGTACCAGGCGGAGAACGAGAACGCCGTGGCGACGGTGGCGACGAGATAGAGCACGAGAGTGATGAGGAAGAGCTTGCGTCGGCCGAATCGGTCCGTGAGCTGACCGAAGACGATCGCACCGACACAAGCACCGAGGACGTAGATTGCTCCGGCCGTGCCGATCTGCCCCGCAGTCATGTCGATGCCGCTGCCCTCTTCGGTCATCCGGGCCGCGACGTTGCCGACCATCGTGACCTCGAGTCCGTCGAGGATCCACACGCTGCCGAGGCCGACGACGACCATCCAGTGGAAGCGGGCCCACGGCAGCCGATCCAACCGTGCCGGCACATCGGTCTTGATCGTCCCGAGTTCAACCTTCTCACTCATCACACGCCTCCTGAACATCAGCCTGACAGAGTCTTCCGAATGCCAGGAAGTCTAAGCACACTCCGCCGGGCCGACAAGGTATGGCGCGAAGGCCTGAAGGATAGTAACCTGTTCCCACAGCGCACGGTGGCGCTTCGTCAAAGGCTCGCAGACAGGCGCGAATACAGTTCAGTGTCGCGCGGCCTTGTGAGGTTCTCCCCGGAGGCCCGGTTCACGAGGTCCTGATCACGGCCGAAGGACGAGTCATTGGCGAGTGCAACGGCTTCATCCTCGTTCGCGACCGAGTAGACGACCACGACAGGCCCGAACAGCTCCTCCGAGCAGGCACGCATCTGTTCGGTCACCCCGGTCAGCACCGTGGGGTCGACGACGGCACCCGGCCGGTCGGCTCGGTGCTCTCCGGTGTGGACCTTCGCGCCGTGGGCGACAGCGTCCTCGACCTGCTCCATGAGGTCACGGGCGGCCTGTTCGGAGGACAGAGGTGCCATCGTGGTGACGGAGTCTACAGGGTCTCCTGCGACGAACTGCGACATCTTCGCCGTCATCAGATCCACGAACTCGTCGTAGAGATCTTCGACCACGATGAGGCGCCTGGAGGCGATGCAGCTCTGGCCGGAGTTCGCCATCCGCCCCTCCACGGCGGCGGTGACGGTCGCGTCCGGATCCGCGGAGTCGAGGACGATGAACGGGTCGCTTCCGCCGAGTTCGAGGACGGACTCCTTCAGACTGTGTCCGGCGGCCACTGCCGCTCCAACGCCTTCGGAACCGGTCAGCGAGGCGCGGCGAACTCTCTCGTCCGCGGTGATCATCTGGATCTGATCATTGTCGGAGAGGACGTTGCGATAGCAGTCGGACGGCAGCAGCGCATCGTTCATGACCTGTCCGACGTGCAGAGCTGTCTTCGGCACGGCGGGTGATGTCAGGCCGAAATGCGACTCAGGCAGGCACGCCGCCCAGCATGGTGGCGATCAGCCCCAGTACCGCCAAGGCCGCGATGACGATAACGATCACACGTTTGCGCATGTTCCGGATTCTACTGCGACCCACCCGCCGGATGTCCAAGGCGCCAGGCTGCGGGCCACCGTCATCACAGAGTCGCCCGTCACCACGGGTTGGCCTCCTGCCAGCGGGTGAACCAATAACGGTCGCCCTGGTAGTGCGACTTCTCCGGCTTGCACCCTTTGAGATCCGAATGCTCGCCCAGCCACGTCCGCACTAGCGGCATGACCTCGTCCAGACGATCGACCCAGTCATCGAGTGGCAGCAGCAGAACTGAACCGTCATCGGAGTCCAGTCGGCATGAATAGTTCGGCAGTCCCTCGGTGATCTGCGAATGCGTATACCTGATCTGATCGCAGCCGGTGGTGAGATAGAAGCGGATGAACTCACCGCAGACGTAGGAGCACAGCGTTTTGAAGTTCCGGTAGCGGATCATCCACGCCGGAGGATCATATTCAGACATGTGTTCTATTATAGGCACACGTCGCCCCGATCTTCGGCCCCGATCTCATACGGGCCGCCTCGGCGCCGGGAAGGCGCTCGGGACGAGACCCCTCGCTCTGGCTGAACGGTGGGTCGACTGTGGTCGACTGCGTCTCAGCTGCGGCGGGAGCTTGAGCGGATGAGGATGAGCGCGAGGATCACGCAGAGCAGATAGGTGGCACCTACGGCGCTCCAGCCGAGTTCGAACCCGCCGGGCGAGCCGACGATGACACCGATGAGCAGCGGCCCGAGCGCGAAGCCGAAGAACATTCCGGCCGTCACCACCCCGCTGGCCGAGGCCATCGAAGCAGCGGGAATAGCCCGCATGAGTGCGGCCATGAGCACCACCGAGACGCCGAGAGCCGAGATCCCGTGGAAGGCCACGGCGACCCAGACGAGCAGTCCCCACCCGGCCGTGTCGGCGATGAGGAACAGCACCGCTCCAGCCAGGGCGATGAGGGCGAGGACCAGCAGCAGGTGCGGCCCCGAGGCGCCTTTGGCCATGCGTCTGGCCCAGGTGACGCGGGCGATGACGCCGATGACGCCGGCCAGTGCCGCCGTGGCACCGCCGAGGACGAGGCTGAAGCTCATCTCGCGCACGGCGAAGAGGGGCATGTACACGTTCGTCGCCTGCACGCCGATGCCGTTGATCAGCCCGAACAGCGCCAGGGCCCACACCATGCCGGGGTGCCTGGCCGGCCGGGTGGGTGACGGTCCTGGGTCAGGTCGGGCCGCCTCGACGGGAGTGTCGGTCTCGGCGATGTCAGGGTTGAGGTCGGCCGCCTCGGCGGGGGTATCGCTTGAGGTTTTCGGAGCGATCAGCAGCGGGGTGGTGCGCAGGGAATACCAGGTCATCGCAAGCAGGATGAGCGGGATGATCGCGACGGTCAGGGCTGCGCCGCGCCAGCCGATGCCGAGCGCGAGGACGGGGAAGGAGAGGCTGGCGACGAGCTGGCTGACCTGGACCCCGGACTGCTTGATGCCGACCCAGCCGATGCGTTTGATGTCGGGGACGCGTTCGAGCAGGATCCGGTTGGTCACCCCGTTGGGGAAGGACTGGGCGATGCCGGACAGGCCGGCGGCGAGCAGCAGCGTCCCGAACCCGTCCGGCACGGCCACCAGAAGCAGTGCGAGCGCGGAGAGAACGAAGATGAACGCCATGAGCGAGAGGTCGGAGTGCCTGTCGGCGAGCCTGCCCAGGGTGGCGCTGCCGACCGCTGCGGCACCGAAGCAGGTGGTGGCCAGCAGTCCGAAGTGGGCTTCGGAGATGCCGAGCTCGGCGATGATCGAATCGCTCGTGGCACTGAGCCCGTAGAGCAGGATGGGCCCGGCGGCGACGGCACCGAGGAGAACGGTGAGCAGACCGATGCCAGGGGGCTTCTGGTCCAGTTTCCGGCCGTGGTCGGCCATCACTCACCTCCTGTCGAGGGCATGCTTCAACTCAGCATGCTAGCCGGAGGCCGACGGCAAGTGTGGAGATGTCTCAGGCGCGGCTGCAGCGTCGAAGTCACGCCACGCGTTCGGGGTACGAGTACGCGTTGAACTTGCCCTTGCGGTTGAAGCCGATGACGCTCACGCCGACGTCCTTGCCGTAGTCGACGGCCATCGCCGAGGGGGCGCTGACGGCGGACATCATCGGGATGCCGGCCATCGCGCACTTCTGGACGAGTTCGAACGATGCCCGCGCGGACACCTGCAGGACGGTCGATCGCAGCGGCAGGCCACGGTTGGCCATGGCCCAGCCGATGACCTTGTCGACGGCATTGTGCCGGCCGACGTCCTCGCGACCGACGAGCAGTTCGGGTTCTGCGTTCGGGTCGTCTCCGACGGCGAAGAGTGCCGCGGCGTGGACCCCGCCGGTCTTGTCGAAGATCTCCTGCGTCTGCCGCAGTCGATCGGGCAGCTCACCGATCCGGGCGGCAGAGAGCAGCTGCGGAAACTCGTACTCCCTCTGATCCTCAACATGAAAAGCGGCTGGAATGAGGGGGAATGCGGAGGTCTTCGTCACCGCATCGGCGGCCGCGGTTCCGCAGATTCCACACGACGATGAGGTGTAGACGTTGCGGGCCGGTGCCGTCTCGGGATTCCAGATCCCGGGGGCCAGGCGCACTTGGGCGACGTTGTAGTTCCGGCTGCCATCGGGGGCGAGTCCGGCAGAGAAGTTGACCTCGTCGATATCGTCCATCGAGGTCACGACAGCCTCGGAGAGCAGGTATCCGGCGATGAGTTCGACGTCGTGTCCGGCGGTGCGCATGGTCACGGTGTACTGCTCACCGTTGAGCTGTATCTCCAGCGGCTCCTCGCCTGCCAGGGAATCCGGACCGGCCGAGATCTCACCGGTGGCGTCGAACTTATAGACCCGGGCTCGCACGGCCTTGCGCATCTGCATGGTCTCGTTCCTCTCTCAGGCCCGGGGGCCGTGGTCGGTGGTGTCCTCGACGGAGGTCTGAATGTGCTCGAGGAGGTCATCGATGACGGTGATTCCGTCCTTGACCCCTCCCTTCGAACCGGGGAAGTTGATGACGAAGCTGCGTCCGCGCACTCCCGCGACCCCGCGGCTCATCACCGCCGAGGATGTCGACTCGAGACCCTTGCGCCACATCGCATAGATGAGGCCCGGGGACTGGCGTTCGAGGAGTTCGGCAGTGAACTCCGGAGTGCGATCATCGGGAGCGAGCCCGGTGCCGCCGCTGGTGACGATGATGCGAGGACGTCCGGCTTCCGGAGTGTCGACGAGGAGTTGCTTGAGCGCGTCGCCGACAGGTTCGCCGTCCCGGACGACGATGGCGTCGGGGGTCTCATAACCGCGGCCGCGCAGCCAATCGACGAGGATCGGACCCGTCGTGTCCGCGGCTTCTCCCCTGGCCGCCGAGGTGGAGGCGATGATGACCGCAGCCTTGCGTCCCGCTCCGAGGAGCTCGCTGTTCTCTTCGCTCACCTATCTGCCCTCTTCCGCATTCAGTTTCAATCGCGCTCGTGGACAGCACAGCTGGTACGTGCGCTTGCTCACCATCCCTGCGCTCGCCCACGAGGCACGGTTACTGCTTCCATTGTCCCACTCCGGTCGGGGATGGCCAGAGACGGCACGACCCCGGGCGGCTTTCCGAGACGACGTCCGTTTCACCCATCTGGTGCCACTTGTTCAACCACTACAGACATTCACCTTCAAGACTGCCCACATCTCACCCCGTGCAGCCCAGGTAATGTGAGGGCGAAACACGTCGCCCACAACGTCAGCGGCCACTACGCAGTCAGGAGAAGGAGAAGCCGTGGAAGATCTGAGCCTGAGCACGCTCATCTGGCTGCGCATGGCCCGCTTCGTCCAGAACAGCAACCAACTCTCCAATGAGCACCTGCGCCAATTCGGGCTCACCGTCGCCCAGTTCGAAGCCCTTGCCCATATCCGCAATTTCGAACCGATCACGCAGTCCGCTCTCGCCGAGGGCCTGACCGTCAGCAGCGGCGGGATCTCCCGCATGCTCGCTCGACTCGAGTCCGAGGGCCTGATCTCCCGCGAACAGGACTGGAAGACCAAACACATCTCGCTGACGCCCAAGGGCCGCGAACTCCTCGAACGCGCGTTTCCCTCGCAGCAGAGACAGCAGGCGTCTCTGTTCGACGATTCCTTGAGCGAGGACGAGAAAGTGCAGCTGCACGCACTGATGAAGAAGCTCTACGACACCAGCAGGGAGCGCGGCGAGAACTCGCGGGAATAATCCCGCGGCCGTATCAGTTGACATGGCAAATGACACTTTCGTCGCCGTCACGAGGAGAGACCTTGAGCGAGTCCGCGCAGCTGCACACCACCCCTCAGCAGCACTCCGAAACGACTGAATCCCAGCCGTCGCAGCAGCCGAACTACATGCACGAATTCGGCCTCGACATAGGCCAGGGACTGCAGTTCGGGATCTACAGCCTCGGCGATCATCTGCCTGACCCGCACGACGGATCACGCGTCGACGCAGGACAGCGCATCCACGAATTCATCGGCTATGCCCAAGCCGCCGAGGCAGCAGGACTCGACTTCTTCAGCCTCGGCGAGAGCCATCAGGAGTTCTTCGCCTCGCAGGCCCATGCCGTCATCCTCGGCGCGATCGCCCAGGCCACGGACACGATCCGCATCGGCAGCTCCTCGACGATCCTGTCGACCTCGGATCCGGTCCGCGTGTTCGAGAACTTCGCGACCATCGACCTCATCTCCGGCGGCCGCGCCGAACTCGTCGCCGGTCGCGCCTCCCGGGTCGGCCTGTTCGAACTCCTCGGTTACGATCTGCGCGACTACGAAGAGCTGTATGAGGAGAAGCTCGATCTGCTGCTCAAGATCAACCGCGAGAAGCAGGTGACCTGGTCCGGTCAGTTCCGGGCACCGCTCAACGACGCCGAGGTCCTCCCCCGCCCCACCGGACAGGCGCTGCGCATCTGGCGTGCCGTCGGCGGAGCGCCGGCGAGCGCGGTGAAGGCGGGACTGGCCGGGGTTCCCATGGTCATGGCCCACCTCGGCGGGACCACCTCGGTGTTCAAGGGCACCGTCGACGCCTACCGTCGCGCGGCCGCGCATGCCAAATTCGATCCGGCGACCCTGCCGATCGCCACGGCGGGATTCTTCCATGCCGCAGAGACCTCGCAGGAGGCGCTGAGGGCGATGTATCCGCACATCAACGAGGGGATGAAGCGCACGAACGGACAGGGCATGCCCAAGCAGCACTTCGCGCAGAGCGTCCATCCGGCGTCCATCGCGAACATCGGCAGCCCGCAGCAGATCATCGAGAAGATCCTCCACCAGCATGAGGTCTTCGGCCATCAGCGCTACCTCGCACAGGTCGACTTCGGCGGGATGGCCTATGCCGACGTGATGAAGCAGATCGAGATCATTGGCACCGAGATCCTGCCCGCCGTCAAGAAGTACACCGCCACTGCGCCCGCGGATTCGCAGACCGAATCCGCCGGCTCTGCGTCCGGTCCTGCCGGTTCTACGTCCGGCTCTGCTGGCTCCGCATTCGATTCCGCCGAGGAGGCGCTGGCATGAAGATGGTCCTGCTGTCCGGCTCGAACGTCGGGACGAAGACCCGGACCGTGATCGATCGCCTCGCCGAGGCGGTCGCCTCCTACGACCCGACCATCGAGCTGAGCGTCATCGATCTCGCCGAGGCGGACATGAAGTTCGCCGACGGTCGGAACTTCACCGAGTACACCGGTGATACCGGTCGGGTGGCCAGGGAGCTCATGGGCGCGGATGCGATCATCATCGGTACTCCGATCTTCCAGGCCTCGATCCCGGCAGCGCTGAAGAACGTCTTCGATCTGCTGCCGACGAGTGCTTTCCTCGACAAGGTCGTCGGCGTCATCGCCACGGCCGGTTCGTCGAAGCACTATCTCATTCCGGCCCAGCACCTGCTGCCGATCCTCAGCTATATGAAGGCGCAGGTCGTTCAGCCGTATGTATTCGTCGGTGAGAGCGATCTGCACCGTGGCGAGATCGTCAGCCACGATGTCCTGCAGCGCCTCGACCGCCTCGTGGAGGACACGATCGTCCTCACCCGCACTTTTGCCTCGATTCGGGAGGAGCGGGACGCCGCCTACGGGTTCTGATCGTTCAAGAGCGTTGTCCGCCCACCGCCTGAATATGCGACCTCTGCGTGAAGCGCCCCGTGACCAAGGTCAGGCGCGCAGACGCTCGAGGTGCGCAGCCAGCAGCGCGCGAGCACGCTCGGAGGCAAGAACCTCGGGGTGACGCGCCGAGCGCAGGGTCAGTCCGTCGATAAGAGCGGCAAGGGTCTCGGCCTCGGTTTGGGCATCGAGACCCGCGCGCAGGACTCCGCGGCTACTCATGCTCTCAATTACTTGGGCCATGAGATCACGAGTGCCGCGCACTGCAGTTTCGAAGACGTCGGCAAGCTCTGGTGTCGTTCGAGCCTCCTCTTCGAAGGCCAGCCACACCGCTGACTCCCGACGCCGAGTCTCGTCGAGCGGCAGCAGTTCGGAGAGGAAGTCAACCGTCAGCTCTTTGGCCTGATCGTGATCGATGCTCCCGGAATCAAGTTTGGGAAGCATGTCAGCCAATCGTGTTTCCAGCCGAGCCCCGACACGCTCGACGAGAGTATCGAGCGCGAAACGTACTATCCCGTCGGCGCCGGAGAAGTAGTGCCTGATGGAGCCGATGGCCAAGCCGGTTTCATCGGCAATCGTCCGCAGCGAGACCTTGGAGAGTCCCTGCCTGAGGACAATGGAGAAGAGCGCATCGGCGATGAGCTCTCGGCGCTGAACAGGGTCGACGAATTTCGGCATAGATCTTTTATAGCACATCCATGTCACAACGTGCTATCGTTTTAGCACGCACCTGCTAATACATCAAAGGAGATCGCCGATGCCACCCCTCCTCATCGCCCTCGGAGTCATAGCCGTCATCGTCGTCGTCATCGTTCGACGCTTCCGCGGAGAGCCCGTCGACGCCAAAGATCTCGCAGTTCCACCGTTGATCCTGCTGGGACTGGCCATCAAGGAACTGTGGGGATTCAGCCATTGGACACCGGCGAACGTCACCTTCCTGACCGCCTCGGTGGTGGTCGGCGTCAGCTTCGGAATGCTGCGCGGAGCTTCTACGGTCCTCTTCGAACGAGACGGGACTCTCCACCAGAAATACACGGTGAAGACGATGATCATCTGGGCATGCAGCCTGCTCGCGGGGCTGGGCCTTCATTTCGGAGCTCAGCTCATCGGCGCCGAAGAAGCCGTTCGCCCCATGACACTGAGCATCGGATTGAGCCTGCTCGGCGAAGCGATCACCTGCGGCGGGCGGGGCCTGCAGTCGGGCATTCCCTTCAGCAATCGCGACGCGATGCGGAACGGCTCCGACGCGTCAGCACTGAGCGGCCTCGTCCACCGCGTTCGACAGAAGTGAACGGCAACGTGGGAGCTAGTGGCACGATTGAGGACGAGCAGCACGGTTTCAAACATGGGCCGCTCAACTTCACTAGTGCCGTAGCGGCTGCTCGATCCAGCAAATCGGTACACCCTGCTCTGAATTGCACAGCGAGGAAGGTGGTCATTTCAGAGGAACCTATACAGAACCAGAACGTGCGCTCCGACGAAAGGCTCGCGCCCACCAACGCGCACCCCAATTTGGCCGACGACGCGCTCGAGCCACACCAGCGCCCGGCAAATCCGGCGCCCCAGATCACCCGATTTGCCGGGCCAGGCGAGCCTGGATAACCTGAAAGTGGAAGGAACCGGCCGGGACGACCCGGCTGAGTGAGATTCACAATAAGGACGGCCTCAGAGACAGGAAGACCTTTCATGACCGCCGCCCTCCGTTCAATCATCACGCCGACCGCAATCCTGCGACTCGTCCTCGGCTGGGGCGTCTTCATCGCCCTGCAGTTCATGGGCTCTCTGCTTGCCCCGCCGGTCCCCCTGCCGCTTCTCGTGACCGCGCTCATCGTCATCATCGCGGTCATCCTCATCTGCGCCTTCGGCGTCGTCACCGAGGCCGAGCACTTAGCAAACCGCCTCGGCGATCCCTACGGTTCGCTCGTGCTGACGATCTCGATCTGCCTCATCGAGGTCATCCTCATCGCCGCGGTGCTGCTGGGCCCGGGCGATCACGCGACGATCGCCCGTGATTCGGTGATGGCGGTGTCGATGATCATCCTCGGCGCGGTCGTCGGCCTGTGTCTGCTCGTCGGCGGGCTGCGGAATGGGGCGCTCACCCACAATCGCACGGGCGTCTCGAACTACCTCGTCATGATCGTCGTGTTCGCCGCCCTCGCTTTCGCCGTGCCCGCCCTCATCGGCACCCCCGATGGCGCCTACGAGATCTGGCAGGAGATCCCGATCATCGTGGTCACCGTCGGTGCCTACGCCTTCTTCCTCTACCGACAGATGGGACCGCAGGCCCACGAGTTCACCGAGGCGGTCCCCGTCGGGGCTGCTTCGGCGGGCGCCTCATCGACTGCCGAAACGACGCAGTCCGCCTCCACCGAGGCAGCCGACCAGGCCGACGACGCACCTCAGGGAATCGTCGAGATCCTCTCAACCCACCGAGTGGAGATCGTCGTTCGGCTGGTCCTCCTCGTCGCCACGGTGCTGCCGATCGTGCTGCTCTCCCATGACATGGCCTCGTTGCTCGATGACGGCCTGGGCCGCCTCGGCGCTCCTGTTGCTTTGTCAGGGGTGGTCATTGCGATGATCGTGTTCCTGCCGGAGACGCTCACGTCTCTGCGCGCGGCGTGGAACGGGGAGATCCAGCGCGTGAGCAACCTCTGCCATGGAGCACAGGTCTCCACGGTGGGGCTGACGATTCCGACGGTGCTGGTCATCGGCATGCTCACCGATCAGCCGATCGTGCTCGCCGAGTCACCGATCAACCTGGCGCTGCTGGCGATCACCCTGCTGGTCTCTGTCATCGGTTTTTCCGCCAAGAAGGTCACGGCTGTCCAGGGGGCCGCTCATCTCATCATCTTCGTCGTGTTCGGTCTCGCGCTCTTCGCGTAAGAGCGGACTGACCGAGCGGACGCGATCTGCGTCAAGGTTTGAGCTGCCCGGAGGGCGGACACCCGACTGCGGTTCGGGAAATGTAGTCTGGCGAGGACAACACATCACCGACCTCAGGAGATACGATGACCGACCGGGCCCCGTCCGCACAGCAGGAATCCACGCTGCAGAAGTCGGCACTGCCCGATGTCTCCCTGGAGGGCTCGAGCCGGTTTGTCGCGGCGACCGGACTTATCGTCGAAGAGGTCAGCACCACCTCGGTGCGCGGTCACGCCGACCTCGACGAGCACCACCACACTCCGTGGGGCGTCGTCCACGGCGGCGTCTACACCTCCATCGTCGAAAGCGCCGGCAGCATCGGAGCGAGCCATGCCGTGGCAGAGCGCGGTGAGTTCGCTGTCGGAGTCCACAACGCCACGGACTTCCTTCGCCCGACCTCGGCGGCCCGGGTCACGGTCACCGCCGAGGCGCTCCACCAGGTCCGCAGCCAGCAGCTGCGGGATGTCGTCATCGCCGATTCCGCGGCAGAGAAGGTACTCGCCCGTGGTCAGCTGCGCCTGCAGAACGTGCCGCTGCCGACCGACGCGAAGTAGGTGCGCACTGGACCAAACAAAGCCCCCCCCCCCCCCACACACATGGCTGGGGCACCGTCGAGACTGCCACGCAGTTCCTCCGCGAGGTGCGAGATGCCTGTCGGTACGAGCTGCCGGAAGAAGTGGACGTGCCTTGGTGAACGACAACAGATTAAGCGTATGGATCTGCGACCGTCGTCACCGCCAGCCTGCGGCAACGCCGGGGCCGTGGGAAGACAGATCTCAAACCGATTGAAAGAGCGACGGCGCCTCTCTTCGAGGCGAACGGGTATTCATCGCATGAGTAGCCGGACGGTCGCTTGAGCCGTGACGGGCAAGCCTTCAGCAGTCCCGATCGATGACAATTCGCTCCTGGGCTGGTGCTTGCCCCTCTGAGGGCTTCTCGGCAGCAGTGCTGCTCTGTGCTGGGCCGAGAAGGCCAGATGCCAACGTCAGAAGTCCAATCACTGTCGCAATAGCGAAGTTCAATCGCCCTGCTCTCGTTTCTACCATGTATTCAGTTGCCTTATTTTCGTGTTTCATTAGATGGCCTCGAGGATCGTATGCTTCCGGCACCCCATTTGACATCCCCCAAATGGAGTAGATTTCACAGAAATCTGATGACGTTGGCGGGCGCTCGGCACGCGCTTCTGTAGACTTCCTCGGCAGTTGAAGAAAGCTAAGGCACGCCGACCGGAAAATCCGCGTGCTGGCTCTGCCGGATTGCCGATGGCGAGAGTTTTGCTTAGCCGTATTCAGACGTCTCGGTTGTGGAAAAGATGGTCGCCGCACGCCAACAAACCGGTCGAATAGACGATTGCCGACACGCGTCCGACTCTCCCCTGTCGTTGTCATTAACAGGCACAGCACACACGGCGGTGGCTGCACGTGAGTTCAGTCAAAGCAACCCTCCGCTTCCCAGCTCAGCCGTATACGACCGCTCTTGGCACTCGTCCCGTGATAGCGGCACATAGTTTCCGGCCGCTTCGACGACCTGCTCTTCGGCCTTCTTCTTCGCTCGCGCCTCATCACGCTTCTTTTGCTGGTTGCGCCTCACCATGGAACAAGTTAGTCACTCTTGGAGTGCGCCTTTGCAAGGGATCTGATCAATGACCCTCCCCAGCCTCGCCCAGGACACTCAGCTCCCCGCCATCTCCCGCAGGGCGTTCTTGCGGATCTTGCCGGTCGACGTCGTCGGCAGCTCGTCGACGAATTCGACCCCGGCCGGGGCCTTGTAGGAGGCGATTCGGGTCTTGACGAATGCGATGAGATCGGCTTCGGCCACCTCGGTGCCGGGCGCAAGGACGACGTAGGCCAACGGTCGCTGTCCCCACTTCTCGTCGGGCATTCCGACCACGGCCGCCTCGGCGACGGATTCATGGGCGACGAGGGCCTGCTCGACCTCGATCGTGGAGATGTTCTCTCCGCCGGAGATGACGATGTCCTTGGCGCGGTCGAGGATCTGGACGTATCCGTCCTCGTGCATGACGGCGAGGTCACCGGTGTGGAACCAGCCGCCGCGGAACGCCTCGGCGGTGGCCTCAGGCGCGTTCAGGTAGCCCTTCATGACGTTGTTGCCGCGCATGACGATCTCTCCCATCGTCACCCCGTCGCGGGGCACGTCGGTGAGGACATCGTCGTCGCGCAGCTCGACCACGCGCATGCGCTCGGCGCTGATCATGCCGATCCCCTGTCGGGACTTCAGCTTCGCGCGCTCCTCGACCGGCAGACCGGTCCATTCGGGCTGCGGTTCGCATGAGGAGTACGGGCCGTAGGATTCGGTGAGTCCGTAGACGTGGATGACCTCGATGCCGAGGCCTTCAAGGAGGGCGATCGTCGTCGGTGACGGCGGGGCGCCGGCCGTGGTGATCGACAGCGATCCACCCAGGTCGTGGGCTTCCTCGGCCCCGGCGATCGTGTTGAGCACGACGGGAGCACCGGCCATCCGCGTGACCTTCTCTTCGTCGATGAGCCGCCAGGCCTCGGGCCCGCGCACGGCTCGGATGCACACGTGCGTGCCCGAAACCGCGGTCAGCGCCCAGGTCGTGCACCAGCCGTTGCAGTGGAACATCGGGAGCGTCCACAAGTATTTCGTCAGTGGCGCGAAGCCCTGCGTGACGACCTCGCCGAGGGAGTTCAGGTACGCCCCGCGATGGGTGTACATGACGCCTTTCGGCCGACCCGTCGTGCCCGAGGTGTAGTTGACGGTGATCGTCGCGGTCTCGTCTTCGACTTCATAAGCGCGGGGTGATTCCGGCGCCGAGGCGGTCCAGTCGGCATACGCTTCCACGCGCAGATCCGCGGCGGCCACCTCACCTGGGGTGCCGTCTTCGTCGGGGTGGACGACGATCGTGTCGACGGCGTTCGCAGCCCCGGCATCGATGACCGGCTGGAGGAGTCCGGCATCGCCGAAGAGGAATTTCGCCTCGCTGTGGCCGAGGATGTACTCGACCTCGGGCGGAGCCAGTCGGGTGTTGAGCATGACGAGCACGCCGCCTGCCAGCGGGACCGCGTAGTGGGCGATGAGCGCCTCGGCGCTGTTGGGGGCGAGCACGGCGACCGTGTCCCCGGGCTGCAGTCCACGGCGGACGAGTCCTTCGGCGAGGTTCTGGACGGTCTCGGCCATCTGCCGGTAGGTGAAGCGGCGGGGCCCGTCGACGATCGCCTCCCGATCCGGGTGAGCCTCGAGCGAGCGCTCGAGGAAGCGCAGCGGAGTCAGGGCAGTATCGAGTCCGGACATGGGAATCTCCTCATCGTCGATGATCGTGGCGACCGTCGGCAGGCGCAGCTGCGACGGTGTTCGACTTCAGATTACCGAGCGAGTGTGATCGCGTGCACACCGCCCCTCGCCGAGGTGGCCGAACGTCAGTGCGACCGCTCCCTTTCGGTTGCGGTTCCACGCCCCTGTATGGTGCGGCTTTTCGGCTATTCGCAGGCGATTCCATCGCCGTCGCGGTCGAGGTGGGACCCGTATCCGGGGTCACCGCTGCGAACGGGTGCGGCACCGGCTTCGCGAGCGGCCGTGCAGTTCTCGAAGAACGTCGACGAGCCCGACGAGCTGCTGGACGATCCGCTCGTTGTTCCGCTCGACGACGAGCCCGACCCTGTCGATCCGGAGCTGGACGAACTCGAAGACTTCTGACCAGCCGGGCGGGTCTCTTCTTTCGTGGTGACGTTGTCGCCCTCGCCTGGACCCGGCCAGTCGACATCATCGGCGAAGGCGGGCTGATCGTCGCACTTCGCCAGCACGCGTTCCATGGCGGCCTTCTCGGCGGGGACCACCCACAACTCGTATTTGTGTTTCACGGCAATCTGTCGGGCGACGTATTCGCAGCGAAAGCTCTTGTTCGGCGGAAGCCAAGTCGCGGCGTCGCCGTCGCCCTTCTGCCGGTTGAGGCTCGAGCTGACGGCGAGCAGGTTGAGCGGGTCGTTGCCGAACTCCTTCAACGTCTCCTCGTCGAACTTGAAGGCCCCGGTCTGCCAGGCGTTCGACCGGGCGACGACGTGGTCGATATCGACGGCGTTCGCGCTCCGGTCGAAGTCGGAGGTCTCGCCGGCATAGGGGTCGTCAAGCGTTCCGGCCAGCACGATGCATCCTTGGTTTCCGGCCTTGAGGGTGATGGTCGTGAGGTCGCGGCGGAGCACGTCGTTGCGGGTGTCGCAGCCGTTGTGGTCGGTGTCCGAACGCCATTTGAACAGGTCGCCGTCGTAGCCGGTCTTCGGTGCCCGGCCTTTGACCGTGAGTTCGTCCAACATCGCCGAGGCGGTCCCCGTCGCCGCGCTGCCCGCACGGCCTTCATCCTCTTCCCCGGCCCCGTCGGTGTCATCGCTCGTCGCCGATGCCGCAGGACCGGAGCTCGGCTCCGGGGCCTCACGAGTCGGCGTGGGGTCGGCGGTGCTGGAGGCGGCGGTGTCGACGGTCGGCTGGGCATCCTCGGCGCATCCGGAAAGAAGGCCGAGGGACAGGACAGCTGCAAGTGCCGCGAGTGTGCGGCGTGAGGAAGAGAGCAAGGGCATGGGCTTTCGGGCGTGCAGGCTCGCCGGTAGGGCGAGATGGTTCAGACGTGGTCGTGGACCGAGCCGGCACGAATGCCGCTGCTCGATCCACTCCGATCAGTGTAGGACGGGCAGAGCGTCGGTGGCACTCGGTCGGCCGGAACGTATCCCATTCGTTAGATACGCGGAAAACTTGCCAGCGGACCTCCCGCTCATCGTCCCATCTGACTGCACCGGCGGGTGGGTGCATGATGGGAGGGAAGGGTGGGCAGCCTCGGCGAGGAGGATTTTCGATGCGACACGATGAGGAGCGCCCGCGTACCAGCGGGTTCCTGTCCGACGGTACGGTTCCGGGGCACTGGACGCAGGTGCTCGGGTCGATGCGGGCGAATCCGTTCACGCATCTGTCATTGGATGAGGTGCGCGCCGAGGCGGCCCACCTCCTCATCGTCACGCCCTCCCCCGAGGTGGCCCGTGCGTGCTTTGGAGAAATGCTCGATGCGTTCGGGGACTCGGTTGAAATCGCCGCCGTCGACGAGCTTGTTCCCAATCACGTCCCCGCGGGGACGTGGGTGTTTCTGCCGCATCGGCAGGACGGGTGGACGGACCTCGAGGACGCCTCGGCGAGGATGCGCCGGGATCTCGTGAAGGAGAACTCGTCACGGGAGGCGCCCGACAAGCTCGTCCTCATGGAGTACGGGATCAACCTGTGGATGTGGGCCGAACCACCGTCAAGCGGAGGCGACCCCGTCTGCCACGCCGGTGAGCTCATCAGCTGGGAAAGCGCCTGGGCGCTGGGGGCGAACGGGACGGACGCAGGCTCTGGCACTTCGGAGACTTCACTGCCGACCGCCCCGGCCCGCCCGCCGATCTATTTCGGCCTACCGCCCATCTTGCGCCAGCGCCGCTGGGATGGCTGAGCATATTCTCTAGCCCATCCTCGTCGACCGCTCGATTCAGCCTCGAGCGCACAAACTGTGCGGCGAGCGCTCGGCGCTCATGCGAGCGGTCGGTGGGCAGGATCGTGGCTGAGGCGAGCGGTCGAGCAGCCTCGGTCAACTGACCCGGTGGATCGTCAGATCCGTGCGTCCGGGATGGACACTGTCGATCAGTGCCCGAGTGGACCGGTCGTAGTCTCCTCCCAGCATTCGGCGGTAGGGACGCGCACATTCCTCGCGCAGTCCCGCGATCCGAGAGGTCAGTCGCGCTGCTTCCTGTTCTCTGCCGTCGGCACCGAGCCCGTCCGCGTCATAGACGACGTGGAGGTCGAGGGTTTCGATCCCGACGTACCACAGTGCACCGTGCGTCAGCGGAAAGAGCAGTGATTCGAGGTCGCCGCTGATTCCACGCGGGCCCAGTGTTCGACTGTCGTCTCCTGCTGTGACGATGATCAGTGCTTTCCTGCCCATGAGCCGGCCGTCGCCGTATCGTCTCGGCAGACCGGTTGAGTCATCGACGTCGCCTTGCGCGAAACCGGTCTGCAGCACGCGGTCGATCCATCCTTTGAGCATCGCGGGAGGCCCGTACCACCACAGCGGAAACTGGAGAACCAGGAGTTCGGACGCCGCCAGCCGCTCCTGTTCGCGTCTCACCTCAGGCTCGACCTCACCCCGGGCATAGGCTTCGCCAGTCAGTTCCGCCAGGTTCCCACCGGCACCGGACAGACTTCCGAGATCATGTTCACCGAGCGTCGGGTTGAAGCGTTCGGCGTAGAGGTCCGACACTGTGAGCTCGTATTCTTCGGCCAGGGCGGCTCGGCCGACCTGGAGCAGGTGCCTGTTGAGCGACTCTGCCTGCGGATGTGTGTAGACCCAGTGGGCGCGACCGGAGATCGGTTCATGAAATGTGTTCATGACTCAATTACATACGAGGCGCACGAGACGGAGAATAGGCGATACGATCAGAAAGATGCTCCATCATCTAAAATGACAACGTGGATGCTCTGACAAATGTGCTCACGCATATCCGGTCGTCCGGCGCGCTGCTGGGTAGGACTTTGGCGAACCCGCCATGGTCTGCAGTGTTCGCGGAGAAGTCCTCTCTTACTCTCGTCGCCATGATCCGGGGTGATGCGTGGATCGTCGAAGGTGGACAGTCTCACCGACTCAGGCCCCATGACATCGCCGTCGTCGTCGGACCGGCCCGTTTCGAGGTCACCAGTGACCCCGGGATGTCACCTGATCCCATGTATGTCCAGACGGAGGCGGGAGTCTGCCTCGCCGCAGACGGAGGTGTGGCTGACAGCATTGCGCTGGGGACCCGAACCTGCGGCACACAGTTGGATGCCGATGACACTATGCTGACCGGATCATTCACTGTGAACGGTCGCGTAGCCGACCGCCTGCTGACGACACTCCCCCGGGTATTCGTCGTGCCGCACGAGTCACAGCGCACGAAGACGCTGGGTCTTCTTGAGGCGGAGATCATGCGCGAAGAGCCCGGGCAGCAGGTCATCCTCGATCGGCTGCTCGACGTCGTGCTGGCTGCGGCGCTGCGGGACTGGTTCGCAATGCCCGAAGTTCAGGCCCCAGGCTGGTACCGCGCGAGCTCCGACCCTACCGTGGGCGCCGCGCTCAGCGCCATCCATGCCTTCCCGGAGCACCCATGGACCATCGCGACGCTGGCCGAACAGTCGAACGTCTCGCGAGCGACGCTGGCGAGACGCTTCACCGAACTGTTGGGAGAGCCCCCTCTGACATACCTGACGAGCTGGCGTCTGTGCTTGGCCGCCGACCTCCTTGAGCAGAGCGACTCGACAGTCGAATCTGTGGCACGCGAAGTCGGCTACTCCAGCGGATACTCACTGAGCACTGCCTTCTATCGCGAGTACGGGATCCGCCCCAGCCGGTATCGCAGGGCGTCAGTCGACGCCTGAGGGCACCGGCCTCCTCACGCCACCGCGACGACTACCCCGGCCGCCACGAGCAGCACGAAATAGCCCCAGGCGTGGAGGATCTCGGGGATCTTCGGCACCCGGCGGCGCAGGAACACGATGATCGGCAGTCCACCGATGAGCAGCGCCGCGGCCGCCACCAGGTCGAGTGATCCCACGATGCCCGGGGCATCGATCGCCGCCGGGGTCAGTATCGTCACGAGCACAGCCGGACTCATGATCACCAAGGTCAGCGGGTTGGCCAGGGTCGTGGCCACGGTCATCGTCGCCCCGGACCGGCGCATCATCGGCACCGTCATCACCGACCCGCCGACGCCGAGGAACGACGCCAGCCCACCGATCGGCACTCCCCAGACCGCGGCGATTCCACGGCCTCCCTCGCTGACTTCGCCAACGTTGTCGACGACCGCGGGCTTGCGCCGGAAGAATCCCGGCCGGGCGAGCAGATCGATGGCCGTGGCCGCGATGTACGCGACGAACCCCCACTGCAGCAGCGCGTCCGGAGCGAACCGCCCCGCGAACGCGCCCAATCCCCCGCCCAGCGCGAGCAGTCCGAGCAGCCACCACCGCCCTTTGAGGTGGGCGAGCGTGGATCGCTTCGTCGACACCGTCGCGACGATCGCATTGACGAGCATCACCAGCGCCGAGGTGGCCGCCGCCACCCGTGCCGTGTCATGTCCGAGATCCGAATCGACCAGGGTGATGATCGGGACCGTGACGAAGCCGCCGCCGAACCCGAAGAGCACGGTGGTCAGGCCGACGAGGCAGCCGATGAGGACGAGCCCGAGGAACTCCATGCTCTCAGGATCTCAGAGTCGGGCAATGAGCAGCGGTTGGGTCACAGCTCCGACGTAGCCGATCTCATCAGCCAGGTTGCCGTCGGCGACGCCGCGACCGTCGGGGCCGACATGGGTGCGGACATTCATATTCAGCCATTCGGACTTCGGTTCCCGTGCGAACGTCAGCGACAGCGACGGAGGGATGAACGTCCACTCCCCGTACGGCACAGCCGCCGAGACACCGTTCGCCGAGTCCGCCACGATGACGAAGCGCTGAATCGGGCTGGTTTGTTCACCCGCGACGAGCGGGATGCGCGGGCGTACCCAGACGTCGGCCGCCCCAAGTTCCTGGAGACCGCCGGAGACGAAGCGCCACTCGATAGCACGTCCGTAGCCCCAGTCGGGGCTGATGCCGGGGAAGTACTTCTGCTCCTGCGGTTCCGGCACCGCCGAGGTGTCGAAGGTCGAGGCCACCTCGGCGCTGGAGTCCGGTGTCGATCGCATCCTCCACGCGGTTGCGGTGACGGCGAGACGGTCCTCGGCCCAGAGTTTGGCTTCGACGAGTTCGATGCGCCTTCCTGGTCTCACGATCGTCGCCTCGGTGCGGATGCGGCCCTGCGGGATGGGGCCGAGCATGTCGATCGTCAGCCGCCCGATGCTCATCGCCTCGTCCTCGCGGACGCGTTCGACGGCCCGGGCGAGCAGTGCTGCGGGCGGCCCGCCGTGCTGCATCCGTTCGTCCCAGGGGCTCGTCGTGGCCCGGGTCGAGTCGAATTCGTTCTCACCGCGAGGGAGGTAGAAAGCCTCGGGCAGTGGTGTGACCTCGTTGTCTGTCACGCATCCTCCTCAATCGTTCGTTAAGTTCTCAGGCTACTGTCTCTCGGCTTTCGCGGCGAAGGCGAGCGCGAATTCCTTCTTGCTGTCGGCAATCGCCTGCGCCTCGAAGGTGTTCTTCCACGACCGCAGCAGTCGCTTCTGCTGCGCGATGACGGCCCGGCTGGCCTGCGTGGTGTCGCGCAGGAGGGCGAGCGCGCGCTCTTCGAGTGCGGTCCTTCCACTCCCCGAGGCGGCAACCGCGGTTCCCCCACCTGCCGGGGTAGCCTCCTCGGCGACGATGTCGTTGAGGAATCCGCACCGCAGCATGTCCTCCGCAGTGAATCGGTTGCCGGTGAGGACGAATTCGGTCGCTTTGGTCCAGCCCATGAGGCGGTGGAGATTGACCGATTCGAGCACCGATGGGATGCCGATGCGCACTTCGGGCATCGAGTACCAGGACTCGCTGCTGCCGATGCGGAAATCTGCGGCCGCGGCGATCTCGGCGGCCCCGCCGATGCAGTAGCCGTCGATCGCCACTGCGATCGGAAGGGCGCAGTTCTTGATGGCTTCGCAGACCTCGCCGAGGCGGCTGATCGTCTCGTGTGCCTGCGAGGCACTCGTGTGCGCGAACTGTGCGGTGTCCATTCCGGCTGAGAATCCGCGTCCGCCGGCCGAGGTAAGCAGGACCGCGCGCAAGCTCTCGTCAGCAACCGCCTCGGTGAAGGCGTCGCTGAGCTGTCCGAGCATGTCCTCGGTGAGCGCATTCGCCTGCCCCGGATTGTCGATGGTGACGGTGAGAATGTCGTCGGTGCGGTCTTGCCTGATCATGCGGGCTCCTGCCTGTGAGTGTGTCGCTTCCTCAACCTTATTCCGCCCCAAGGCTCGCCAACGCCGACTCAACAAAGGCCGACGCCGCCGGGCTCGGATTGAATTCGCTCCAGGCGAGGTATTCCGCGCGCTTAGGTCCGTCGGTCACGGGCACAGTGGCCAGCTCTCGCCCGTCCGGCACAACCGCCGGGGCGAGCAGCGCAATACAAAGCCCCTGCCCGACGAGGTCGAGCATCATGTCCACGAGCATCGATTCGAACGCAACCGTTCGGGTCAGTCCCGCCTCGGCGAAGGCCCGATCGGACTGTGAACGACCGGGACTGTCGGAGGGGAAGTCGACGAATGCCTCATCGGCGAGATCGGCCAGCCGCAGCCGTCGGCGTTCGGCGAACCGATGGCCCGGGCCGAGCACGGCCACGAGCCTCTCCTGTGCGATGACGGTGCTCGCCACGCCCTTCGGCTCGACGTCCTCCGGCAGTCCGAGGACCGCCGCATCGAGGCTTCCCGTCCGGATCCGTTCGATGAAGTCGAGACTGCCTCCCACGCTCATGCCGATACTCACCTGCGGATACGTGCGGTGGAACCGGCCGAGGACCGCAGTGAGGTCGAGTCGGGTCACCGTCGGGATCGCTCCGACGCTCAGACTTCCGCGCATCTGTCCGGTCGCCGCGACCGCCTCAGTGACGGTCCGATCCGCAGCGTCGAGGGTGGCTCGGGCACCGGCTACGAAGGCGTGCCCGGCTTCGGTCAGTTCGACTCTTCGGCTGGTCCGGGCGAAGAGTCGGACGCCGAGCTCGCGTTCGAGGGCCTTGATCTGATGGCTCAACGCCGACTGGACGACATGAGTCTTCGTCGCCGCTCGGGTGAAATTCCGCTCCTCGGCGACGGCGAGGACATAGCGCAGCTGCTGCAACTCCATCCATCAATGATCTCAGTTCATTGATCGGATGAAAACAATGTGTTGGACTCATGGCAGTGCGCGGGCTGACGCTGGTGTCATGACAACGACGACCACGCCCACCCCATCCGCCCCGTCACCGACGCACTCACGAGTCGGAGCCACCGTCCTCACCGCGCTCGCCCCTGCAGTTTGGGGCACGACCTACCTCGTGACCACGGAATTCCTGCCCGCGGGCCATCCGCTCTTCGCCGCCCTCATGCGCGCCCTGCCGGCCGGCCTCATCGGCCTCCTCATCGCCCGCCGCCTGCCCACCGGGTCCTGGTGGTGGAAAGCACTGGTGCTCGGGACGCTCAACATCGGGATCTTCTTTCCGCTCCTGTTCGTCGCAGCCGCTCGCCTGCCCGGCGGGGTCGCTGCGACTCTGGGTGCCGCGCAGCCGATCCTCGTCACCGTCCTCGCAGTCATCGTCCTCGGTGAGCGCCTGTCGGTGTGGCGATTGGGCTGGGGGTTCGTCGGCGTTGCCGGAGTCGGTCTCGTCGTGCTCGGCCCCGGCGCCGGTTTCGATCCAATCGGCATCGCAGCGGGCATCCTCGGCGCCGCCTCGATGGGGACCGGCGTCATCCTCGTCAAGAAGTGGGGACTGCCGCCCGGCATCGGACCGGTCGGCTTCGCGAGCTGGCAGCTGAGCGCCGGCGGACTCGTCCTCCTCCTGCCCACCCTGCTCGTCGAAGGCGTCCCCGCACAGGTCGACGCCCCCGGCATCGCCGGCTATCTGTGGCTGGGCGGGATCGGCGGACTGCTCGCGTACACCCTGTGGTTCCGCGGCCTCGGACGCCTGCCGGTCACTGCCACCGCCCTGCTCGGGCTGCTCTCCCCGCTCGTGGCCGCCGGACTCGGCATCGTCTTCGCCGGTGAGAGCCTCAATCTCGCACAGGTCTCCGGCTTCGTCCTCGCTCTGGCCGCGCTGGCCTGCGGTCAGCTCTCCCCGACCGTTTTCACCCGTGCACGCACCCTGGATCGCACAGAGAAGGAGCCCACAGCATGAAGATCACCGTCATCGGAGCTACCGGCATGGTCGGGTCCCGCATCGTCGCCGAGGCCGCCGACCGCGGCCATGACATCATCGCCGCCTCCCGCCACCCCGAACACACACCTCGCCCCGAGGTGCATCCGCTGGCGATTGACGCCAGTCGTTCGCAGGACCTCGACCGTGCCCTGCGCGTTGCCGACGCAGCCGTTCTCACTGTGCGCGCGACACCCGGTCAGACACAGCAGTTCCTCTCCATCACGGAGGAAGTGCTGCAAGCGACCGCTCACGCGAGGGTGCCGCTGCTCATCGTCGGCGGTGCCGGGCCGCTGCGCTCCCCGAACCGGGCCGACATCCTCGTAGTCGACGACCCGGAGTTCGTCGCCGCCGAGTGGAAGGAGCTCGCTGCCGCCAGCGTCGCCCAGCTCGACGTCTGCCGCAACCAGGGCGGAGACCACTGGACCTATCTCAGCCCGCCGGCGGTGCTCGAACCCGGCAACCGCCTCGGCGAGTACCAGCGCGGAACGACAGTCCTGCTCATCGGGGCGGACGGCCAGGCTCGCATCAGCGCCGAGGACCTCGCCGCTGCCGTCATCGACGAACTCGAATCACCAGAGGGCGACCGGCACTTCACCGTCGCAAGAGTCTGAGGTTCGCGCGGTCAGGCCAAGGGCATCGGCCGGCCACCACCTCGGTCGTCCCTGTCTGTCCCACCTGCGGCCAGCCTCACTCTTGTATCCAAGATGGATGCAAGTTAATGTGAGTGGGTCTTGACCACTACAACGACGTGAGACCACCATGACCAGCCACATCCGCGAACAGGCCAAACTCATCACTGCCCAGCTCCTCTCGGGAGCCGGCATCGCCTCCGGGTATGCCGTCGGCGGACTGCTCGCCGAAGAGATCACCGGGCAGACCTCGATGGCCGGATTCGCGCAGATGAGCGTCATCCTCGGCGCCGGTCTCATCGCCTATCCCCTCGCCGTGCTCGCCGGTCGCTCCGGTCGTCGCAAGGCGTTGACCTTGGGCTTCGGCATCGGCACGCTCGGCGCGGTGGTCGTCCTCATCGGTGTGGCTCTCCAGTTCCTGCCCTTGTTCATGCTCGGGATGATGATGTGCGGGTCCTCGACCGCCTCGGGCTTGCAGGCCCGTTACGCCGCCGTCGACCTCGCCGACCCGGCCGCCGCTGGTCGCGCGATGTCCCTGGTGGTGTGGGCGACGACCGTCGGCTCCGTCCTCGGCCCCAGCTTCACCGCCCCGGGTGCCCACCTCGGCGAAACGCTGGGCATGAACGGATTGGCCGGGCCCTACCTCATCTCGATGGTCGCGTTCGCCCTGGCGACGCTGTCGGCCTCGACGCTGACGAAGTCGGTGGCCGCCGGCACCGCCCACCCCGGCGAACCCAGGGTCGACGATCCCGGCCACGACGGTGAGGGCACGGCCGAGGTCAACGGCAGCGCCGCCTCGGCGAAGGAATCCGCCCCGACCGACAAGTCCACCACCACCGAGGCGACCGCCCCTCCCCCGATGAAACTCGGCGAAGCGCTGCGCTTCGCCCTGGCCCGCCCGGTGCCGCTGTTCGCGATGATCACGATCATCGCGGGGCAGATGATGATGACCAACGTCATGGTCATGACCCCGGTGCACATGGATCACCAGGAGTTCAGCCTCGGCGCGATCGGCATCGTCGTGAGCATCCACATCGCCGGCATGTACGCCCTGTCCCCTGTATTCGGCTGGATGGCCGACCGGTGGGGTTCGGGCGTCGTCATCGCAGGTGGGGCCGGTATCTTCGTTCTCACTATCGTCCTCGGGGTCATCGATGCGGTGGCCCCGGAGTCGTCGATGGTGCTGCTGTCGACTGCGCTGTCGCTGCTCGGAATCGGGTGGTCGATGTTCCTCATCGGCGGCTCGTCCCTGCTCACCGCCTCGGTGCCGGCGCATGCGAAGGTGCCGCTGCAGGGCGCTTCGGATTCGGCGATGAACCTCGGCGGGGCGCTCATGGCGGCGATGGCCGGGTCCGTGCTCGGCGCCGGCGGATTCCTGTGGATCAACCTCATGGCCACGTTCGTCCTGCTCGTCGCCGTTGGATTCTCGATCCGCGCGATCCCGCTGATGAGCTGGCCCGGACGCCGCGCACCCGCCCTCGCCGAGGCGGCCGACCGGCCCGCTGCCGCCGCGAGACAGGACGGGGTGGGGAAATGAGTAAGAAGACAGGATCCTCGAGAACGGCGACCGAATCAATGAGCGCGGCCGAGCGCGCCTATTCGGTCATCCGCGGGCAGATCCTCAACGGCTCTCACACGCCCGGCACGATGCTCGGCGAGGCGGCGCTGGCCACCGAGATCGGCGTCAGCCGCACGCCAGTGCGCGTGGCTCTGGCCAGGCTGCAGGACGAGGGATGGATCCACATCTATCCCAAGCGCGGGGCGATCGTCCAAGGCATCGACGAACGCACTGTCGCCGAGCTCGCCGATGCCCGCTTTGTGCTCGAGACGACCGCTGTCGAGCGGGCCACCGAACCCATGCGGCAGCGATTGGCGGAGAAGCTCGGTGATCTCATCACGCAGCATCGAGCCGCTTTCGCCGAGGGGGATGTCGCGCGTTTCATCGAACTCACCCTGGAGTTCCACCGCGGCTTCGTCGAGGCAGGGGACAACCGGGTCATGCTCGAGATGTATTCGCTGCTCTCGGACCGGCACAGATTCACCCTATTCATGAACAGCCGACACCTGCTCGATCGGTCGGACGACCTCATCGCCGAACACGAGGCGCTCGTCGCACATCTGCGCTCCGGCGATTCCGCGGCGTTCGCGGCGACCCTGCGGGGACATATTGCGGAGAACGCCGGTCCGGCGCGCTGAGGCACGGACGCTGTCCTTGCTGGCAACAAGAGTTCGGTACGCCCCGCTCTGAATTGATCACTTTCTTCAGTGGGCAATCCAGAGGAAGGTGTACCGAACTGGCAAGTACCGCGGTGCATCCGCTCCGATACGACCTCGCCCTCGCGGATATGCGGCGGCGAGCGCCTATGGCGTGATTCCGGACGTCCCGGCATGCTCCTCGGAAATCGCGATCTTCACATTAATGAGTTCAGAACCTAGAGGTTCTATATTGGAAGAGGTGGGAGGTGGACGTTCATCTGGCCTCAGGACACTCAACACCTAGTGCGATTGAGAGGGAAGTGAGAAGAATGGCTGAGACTCTGAGCGATTTCCTCGACCACCATCCAGTGGACCGTGAGAACGTTGAACGCCACAAGCAGCGAATGCTCGCGGAAGTCCGCGCCCACCGTCTGAAGGAACTCCGATCAACCGCCGGGCTCACTCAGCAGGAACTCGCCGACAGAATCGGCGTTTCACAACGCCAAGTCTCCAAGATTGAGCACGGAGACCTTGAGAACACCAGGATCGGCACTGCTCGGCGCTGCCTGGAAGCAGTTGGCGGAAACCTGACACTCGACTTCGTCTTCGGAGAAACTCGAATCCAGATCGCCTGATTCGTCCTGGCTATGGTCGCCGCACGTCGCACCAGCGATACCTCAATGTCGTGCCGCCATGTCGGCGGCCAGCTTCCTGACCAGCTCCCGCGCCGCCGGTGGATCGATGACTTCGATGTGGTCGGTGAATTGCATGAGCTGCCTGACTCCGTCGAGTTGGTCGTAAGCGACGATGATCCGTACTTTCGCATCATCAGTCGGCACTTGTTCGACGGAACGCAGTCGACTGCCGAGGATCCTGCGCGCAATATCCTCTCCTCCGACCTCGAGAAGAGCCGTCACAAATACGTCCTCTCGGCTCTCCAGACGCTCGACCAAAAATTGCGCAACACCCTGCAGCGTCGTCTCCGGCCGGAGCGTCCGTACAGATTCAAGAACAGTCCACTTCCGCATTCGGGTCATGGCGAACATGCGCGGATTCCCATCGACATCGGCAATGAGGTACCACCGCCCGCCTCGCAGATAGAGACCATACGGGTCGACCTGATAGATTCGCGTTTCAGCTTTCCCGCTTGACCGATATTCGATCTGCAATCGCCGGGCCGACCGGAGGCAATCGACGAGGTCAGCGAAGTCGAATGCCGCTTCGTCGGCGAACCATGCCGAGCTATCGATCTCGACCACTTCACGGAGAGGAATAGGTTGCTGATCTGTCCGCTCGAACGGCTTTGGCCGCCGCGCGTCTAAGCGTTGGAAGGCCCGCAGCATTCCCTCTTCGAGGCCGAGATGGCGCGCACTTCTGAAATCCAAACCGACCAGCGCCAGCGCCTCCGCTTCGGTTGCGGATAGCCGGTTCACGTCGATCTGCGTTCTCGTCTGCAGGGAGATCCCGCCGTAGCGGCCGGGCGCTGCAACGACCGGCACATCCGCTTCGATCAATGCGTCGATGTCACGCAGGATCGTTCGCACCGAAACACCGAACTGTTCGGACAGACGAGCAGCCGTCGTCTGAGCAGCGGACTGGAGCGCCACGATGATCGACAGCAATCGCTGCGGACGTTTCACTTCGTTCCTCCTCCCCCCCCCCTGCAGAGAATTTTTCCGAGCTCGTTTCCAAACATGACATGGGCTGTCATCTATTGCTGTCAGTGTAGAACCACGGCGACCGAACTGAAGGTCACCGAACGTCGAAATCATCGAAAACCAGCAAACAGAAGGAGCACCTCATGCCTGCACCGAACCTGTTCCTCATCTACGTCACCGACACCGCCGCCTCGACGGCCTTCTACAGCAACCTCTTCGAGATGGAACCCGAGATGGTCACACCCCACTACGTCTCATTCGAAATCGCACCGGGAGTTCTGTTCTCCCTCTGGAGCGGCGCAAGTGAGTCAGTCACAAAAACATCAGTGCGCACGTCAGAAGTCGGACTCATGGTGCCCGGAACCGCAGAAGCAGTCGATGCTGTTTTCGCCGACTGGACCGCAAAGGAAGTTGTTGTCGTTTCCGAGCCCTACGACGCAGTCTTCGGGCGCACCTTCGTCGTCGCCGATCCCGACGGGAATCTCATCCGCGTCTCGCCCGTGGACTGAACTCCGCCTCGGCGAAGGGGTCAACACGGAAGCGCTGGCTAACAGTCGGACAGATTGGCGATACGATTCAGGACGACTATGCCGACCGGCAATTCGAACTGCGCGAGGATGTGAATGCTCAGGTATCTGGCTGCTCTGCCATTCGCGCTGCCTGCGTTCACCCTCGGTGCCACTATCGCCGGAATCTTCTCGAAACGCCTTGGGAGACAGATCCACGAACATCCCGCCGTCGTCTTCCTGTGGTTAGCAAGTCTGTCGCTGATCCTTGCCGCGACTCTCACTCCTTCAAGCCAAGCGTTCGAGGCTCACGAGGGGCTTCGAACCACACGGGTGTGGATCTGGTCTCTGCCATCCCCGGGTGCGCTGACCCATGTGAATTGGCAGTCGATGAACCTGCTGCTCTTTGCACCGGCAGGCTTCGCGAGCGGCTTGTACTCCAGGCGACGGAATGTCATGCTTTTCGGTTCGCTGGCCCTATTGAGTTCACTCGCGGTCGAAGTCGTCCAGTATCTGCTGATTCCACTCGGCCGAGCGCAATTCAATTCGGCGACGGTGATCATCGGTTGGACCGGAATCACGGCTGGAGCGCTGGTGGGTGCTCTCGTCTCAGCTCTGTACAGACGCGGTCAAAGCCGGGCGGCTGCGCCCGCATAAGGACTGACAGCCGGAACCAGGCGATCGTCCGGCTCTCGTGTCGGTCAGGTGAGCCGAGCGTGGAGCTGGGTACGATGGCCTGGTTCCGGACTTCCCCCTACAGATCGGATGATCATGAAGAAGCTTGCGCTGTCTGTCAGCGGATTGGCTGTGGCCGCCGGCACCGTGGTCTCTGCCCACCCCGCGATGGCTATGGCCGATGAGGGTGCTGCACACGTAGCCGCTTCCCCGGCCAGCGAGAAAGACCGCATCGATTCGCTGCTCGAAGACGGCGCGGAGGCCCACCCTCTCGACCTCGTCCCAGGGGCGACAACCGATCCAGTTAAGATCAAAGAGATAGAAGAATCAGCTGTTCCTGCCACGGTCGTCGTCAATCCCGACAACGGGGAGATCGTGGCTGCCAAGGTCGAGTCCAGCGCCATTGGACATGTCATCGTGGACCTAGCCCAGCCTGATTCCATTTTCCCGACCCTGACCAAGTGACAGGGCCCGCGGGATTCTGACCCCCAGCTTCGGCGAGGGGTTCCGCACTCCCCCACCCGGTCGTAGGCTGAGGTCATGGAGCACAGATATCTGGGAAACAGCGGACTCAAGATCTCCGAGATCACCTACGGCAACTGGCTCACGCACGGTTCGCAGGTGGAGAACGACACCGCCACGAAGTGCGTGCACGCCGCCCTCGACGCGGGCATCTCCACCTTCGACACCGCCGACGTCTACGCGAACACCGTCGCCGAACAGGTCCTCGGCGATGCGCTCAAGGGCCAACGACGCGAATCGCTCGAGATCTTCACGAAGGTCTACTTCCCCACCGGACCCAAGGGACACAATGACACCGGGCTGTCGCGCAAGCACATGATGGAGTCGATCAACGGCTCGCTGCGCCGACTCGGCACCGACTACGTCGACCTCTACCAAGCCCACCGCTACGACTACGAAACCCCACTGGAAGAGACGATGCAGGCCTTCGCCGACATCGTCCGCTCCGGCAAAGCTCTCTACATCGGCGTGAGCGAATGGAACGCCGACCAGCTGCGCGCCGCCCACCACCTGGCCCGCGACCTCGGCATCCAGCTCGTGTCGAACCAACCGCAGTACAACATGCTCTGGCGCGTCATCGAGGAACGGGTCGTCCCGACGTCGAAGGAACTCGGCATCTCGCAGATCGTCTGGTCCCCGATCGCGCAGGGCGCGCTGACCGGCAAGTACAAACCCGGCCAGCCGGTCCCCGCCGGATCCCGGGCAACCGACGAGGACGGCGGCGGCGCTGAATCGATCAGGAGCCGCTATCTTCACGACGACAAACTGACGGCAGTGGCGAAGCTCGAACCGATCGCCGACGAGCTCGGAATCCCTATGGCGCAGCTCGCGATCGCCTGGGTGCTGGCCAACGACAACGTCGCCACCGCCCTCGTCGGCGCCTCCCGCCCCGAGCAGATCGCCTCGAACGCCGAGGCCGCCGGGGTCACCCTCGACGCGGACGTCCTCACGCGCATCGACGACATCCTCGGCGACCTGCCGGAGACCGACCCCAACAAGACCCAGTCGCCGGCCACCCGCCTGACCTGATCCCTCACCGAGGCGGCCGACCGTCCGACCGGCCCCTCACCGAGGCGGCCGACCGTTGCGATTCCGACCGCGGCCCCGTATCGGGCCACGATCAGGATCGTCCGCACCGGCGACGGGTGTCTGTCACCCAACCGGGAGATGAACTCGACGAATCTCACACCGACCCGGGGCCGTCTCGGCGAGGGTCGTGCGTTAAACTGCATAAAACGGTTATATAACCAAGGAATTTAATTCCGGGCGCGAAGAGGGGCCCATTCAGCACACCGCCTCGGGCGGGCTGTCGCTGGAAGACGAGAAGAGACGCAGACGACGAACAGGTGAGGGGATGCCATTGGCGAACGGAGACGATATTCAGAAGGACCCGTCAGAAGGCACCCCGGTCAACCGAAACCTCGTGCTTGCGGTTCTCGTCTCAGGCGCGTTCGTCATCATCCTCAACCAGACGCTGCTCAACACCGCCCTACCGGCGTTCATGCACTACTTCGACATCACCTCCGGCGCCGCACAGTGGGTGACGACCAGCTTCATGCTCGTCAACGGCATCATGATTCCGGTGACCGCCTTCCTCATCGAGAAATTCACGACGCGAGGCCTGTTCTTCACCGCCATGGGCCTATTCATCCTCGGCACTCTCATTTGCGCGATCGCCCCGGTCTATCCGGTGATGCTCATCGGCCGCGTCATCCAGGCCTCGGCCGGCGGCATCATCATGCCGCTCATGCAGACGATCCTCTTCGCGATCTTCCCCGTCGAGAAACGCGGTTCGGCCATGGGGACCTTCGGACTCGTCATCGCCTTCGCCCCGGCTATCGGCCCCAGCCTCTCTGGCTGGATCGTCGACCACCTGCCGTGGCAGACGCTGTTCGACATGATGCTGCCGATCGCGATCATCGACCTCATCGTCGCCTATTTCCTGCTCACGAACGTCACCGAACGCACCTTCCCCCGCCTCGACGTCCTCTCGATCATCCTCTCCACCTTCGGCTTCGGCGGACTGCTGTTCGGCTTCGGCACCGCCGGTGACGCCGGCTGGCTCAGCGCCGAGGTGCTCATCCCGCTGGTCATCGGCGCGATCACTCTGACGTTCTTCATCACCCGCCAGTTCAAGCTCGAACAGCCGATCCTCGAGTTCCGCATCCTCCGCTACCGCATGTTCACGCTCAACACCCTGCTGGGCATGTGCGTGTTCATCGTCATGGTCGGCGGCATGATGGTCCTGCCGCTGTACATGCAGAACATGAATGACTTCTCGGCCATGGAGTCGGGTCTGGTCCTGCTTCCCGGCGCCGCGGTGATGGGACTGATGTCGCCGGTGACCGGTCGCGTGTTCGATGCCGTGGGCGCCAAATGGCTCGCGATCGCCGGCTTCGTCCTGCTCACCGGAACCACGTTCCTCTTCGCTCGGCTGGAACCGGACACGTCGTTCGTCTACCTCGCCGTGGTCAACACGATCCGCATGTTCGGTGTCGCCATGGTGATGATGCCGGTGACCACGGCCGCGCTCAACCAGCTGCCCTCGCACCTCATCCCCCACGGCACTGCCCTGAACAACACGCTGCGCCAGATCGCCGCGTCCGTCGGCACCGCGGCGCTCGTGACGATCATGGTCTCGGCCGCGCGGAACCCGGAGACCTACGGCATGGCGGGCCTGGTGCACGGCGCGAACGTCGCGTTCTTCGTCGCCGCCTGCGTCGGCATCCTCGGCGTCATCGGCGCGTTCTTCATCAAGAACTCCCACGGACTCGAACCGGGGCAGAAGAAGGTCGCCGGCAAGTGATTCCGGGGCGCCGCAGACGCCCGACCGCCATACAGGCGGATCAGCCTCGACCTCTCAGCGGATCCGGACCGGCCCCTCAGCCGCTCTTGTCAGCACCCTCAACGAGGTGGCCCGCCACAATGCGCGCCTGTTCGAGTGCGTCTTCGGGCTCCACTGCTCCGCTGAGCACCAGCGTGGCGTATCCGTGGACGAGTGACCATGCCGCCACCCCGAAATCGGAGTCCGGCCCTGATCTGGTCTTCGCCACTCCGACCGAGAGCGCAGCCCACGCCCGCTGACGTGCCGCAGTCAGTTCGGAGTCGTCATCGTCGAGCAGCCGGGGCTGGAACATCACCGTGAAGTGGGATGGGCAGGCGAGCGCGAATTCGACATAGGCGACTCCGCGGTCGATGAGTCCGCCGTCGTCGACTCCGACCAGCGCCTCTGCGAGACGGTCGTACCCTTCGGCCGCGAGCGCCGTGAGCAGACCGGATTTATCGCCGAAATGATACGTCGGAGCGGCGTTGGAGACTCCGGCCCGCTTCGCCAGCGCACGCATGCTCAGTTTGGCCACGCCGTCCTCGGCAATCGCCGAGGCGGTCTCCGCCAACAGAGTCCGACGCAGATCCCCATGATGATAAGTCACACTTCGATCGTACCGGAGCAAACTTTTCATTGACAAGATACTCGTCAGCGGTCTATCTTTTCAGTGTAAAGATTCGCTGGGGCCGCAAGGCTTCGCTCATCGAAGGAGCCTCTCATGGCACCCTTGCTCTTTCTCCTCATCACAACTCTCGTCGTCAACGCCGTCGGGCACTTCAACTCGGCAGCGGCCGAACATGGCCTCGGCACGTGGCCGGTGGCGCTCAGGTTCGGACTGGCCGTGATGTTCATCGTCACCGGCATCTCCCATTTCGTCGGCATGCGCGAGGCTCTCATCGACATGGTGCCGCCATGGCTTCCGGCAGCAGCCGCGCTCGTCACCGTGACCGGGGTGCTCGAACTGTTCGGAGCCATCGGCCTGCTGCTAAGCCCGACTCGCCCATGGGCGGCCGGCGGGCTGGGGCTGATGCTCATCCTCATGTTCCCGGCGAATGTGCACCTGGCGCTGACCGGCGAGAATCTGCCGTGGGACGACCAGCTGGTGCCGCGCACAGCAATGCAGGCCGTCTTCCTTGCCGCGGTCCTCGCAGTTCTCATTCCGGAGATCCGGGCACAACGGGGAACGCAAAGGCAGTACGCGCCGGGCGCGACGTTGAAGCCGTCCGCACTCTGACGCTCCGGGCCTATTTGTAGTAGCCCTCGCGGAGGTTGATTCCGTGCTCGATCCAGACCTTGAGCGCCGAGAGCATTCCGGTCCAGCCCATGCAGTTGCCGAAGGCCCCCTGGGCTCCACCCTCGGTGAGCTTCCAGGACTTCTCCGTGATCGTCACGAGAGTCCTGGCCCCGTCGTCGACGGGGTGAAGTAGCGCGAGAGCTGTTCGAAGTCGGCGGGCAAGGGCCGCACTCACGCTTCCCGAAGTGGGCCGGTCGAGCCGCGAACGATGAGCTCAACGGGTTCCCGATGGTTCCCGAGTCCGGGTTCGGTGAGTCGCCGATATGCCTGGCGTCCCATTTCGCGAAGGTCCAGTCGGACCGTAGTCAGTCCAGGTGACAGCAGCGACGAGGTGGCGAGATCGTCATGACCGATTACGGAGATATCTCGACCGACAATGAGACCCTGGTGACGAATCGCATGATAGACATAGGCAGCTGTGTGATCCGAGTTCGTAATAATTGCCGTCGGACGTTCTGCAGTCGGCATTCCGAACACTTCGGACAAATGCTCTGTAAGGCCGTCGCCTCTCAGCGAAGCGTAGATGGGACTAGGCAGAACATGATGCTCTGAACACAGCTGCAGATACCGTGCCGTCCGGTCTCCATCGGGCATGAGCTGGGGCGGAGCAGACAAGAGTGCAATTTTTCTGTGCCCCATTTCGTAAAGATGGTGGAAGGCGAGATCCACTGCTGTCTCATCGTCCGGCGTCACATGAGGGATCTCAGGTGCCGCTGTGAGTCGCGCATTGACGATGGCAAGCGGCGCCGTCGGCTGCAGCTGTTGCCATAACCGGACGGTGGACGCATCGCCGACGGGCACGATGGCCAGTCCAGCCGTACGGCGGGAAGCCAGCGAACGAACGTGCGCCTCTTCGCGCGCGGCATCAAATTGACTGTCCATCGCGAGAACCGATACGCCATCGCCTTCCGCTCTCTCCTGCATCCCCATGAGGATTTCGTTGAAGAACGGATTGGCGACGTTTCTGACAACGAGGCCCATAATCGTTGCTTTTCCAGTCCGCAGCTCGCGAGCACGCGGGTCTGGCTGGTAGCCGAGCTCAGCAGCAACATTGCGGACGTGTTGTCGAGTCGGCTCAGAGACTCCAGGACGTTCGTTGAAGACGAAGCTGACAAGGGAGGGAGATACGCCTGCCGCTTCAGCTACTGTCCGAACCGTGGGTCGACGGTTTGACGTTCCTCGCTCATTGTTCGGAACCATCCGTCGTCTGCCTCGCTCAATCTGTCGGTCCGTCGCGGTTCGCCGGCGGCTCAAATTCGGATCGGTGACTTTCACCGAGCTCCATTATCCCGGAAATCTGCCTGCCGACTTCTCGGTCGGCAGACAGATACGAACTCAGTCTGATCACTTAGACTCGGCACCGCTTTCTACACGTGCACTCCAGTGGCCGGCTTCGGCAGCCAGCTTCAAGAGACCCCCAATGCTGTAAGAAGCTCATTCGAGACTGAAACCAGAAGGTCCTGATTACGATCGGCAACGGCCCCTTCAGCGTATAGTCCACCGACAGAACCTTCGTCGTTGGCCGCGATCTCCCGGTGAAGAGACGCGAGATCCTCAAGGCTCAGGGTTCCGTCCGGTGTCGCCGGTGCCTGGGAATCAACCATCGTCGTCCGCAGCCTGACCATCGACGGGCCTGCAGAGATCTCTATGCCACGGAATTGCACGGGCCATTCGGCGATGGAGCCAGTCGAAGCCTCCCAGAAACCGCCGCCTTCGCCAGGTCGAGGGGTGATTTTGTTGACATGGGTATGCCCCGACAGCCACAGTGCCACATTCGCAAAGCGGTGCAGAAGCTTTTCGACCTCGTCAGCAAGATACAGCTTCCCACGTCGGTCCTCTCCTGCCCCAGAGCCTGCCCCGAAGCCGTTGGTCATCGTAGAGAGACCATGGTGCGACGCGATGACGACCAACCGGTCGTCCCCGCCTCCGCTAACGGCCTCCCCGCTCTCGGAGAGATACGAGGTATGGACCTCGACGAGTTTCTCCTCCAGCCATTCGAACTGTCGCTGGTCCACGCACCCATCGACGTGCCCGGCGATGTTGGTGGTGTCCAGAACGATCATTCTCACTCCGGGAAGTTCGTCGTAGACGTAATACGCGCGACCGGATGCTCTGTTGTCCTCGGTGAATCCGTGCCCCTGCGGAGAGCCGAGGGCGCAGAGATGTCTATTGACATACTCAGCCTTCGTCACCATCCGCCGCCCCGAGTCGCTTTCGATAGGATGGCTCGCCCCTTGAGAGACCCACGTCGGGTCCTCGACGTATGCGGACAGCTTATCTCCGCGGGGACCGGCATCCTCCGCTACTCCAATGGGCTTGGCTCGGCCAGTGAGAAAGTCGTCGTATCCGCGCGGCTCGGCGGAACGCCCCTGTACCAGGCAGTCATGATTGCCGAAGCAGCTCAGCCAGGGAAGCTTCAGGCCCTCGCCGTCAAACGGTTTGGCAGATGCCGTCAAGGCTCCCGCATGCGTCGGCAGCCCTTTCGTCTTCTTCCACTGGTCGTGCGACGAAGGCTCGGGGTTGTAGTAATTCTCGTCGTCCAGGCCCACTGGCGCATCGCTGAAACCGCGTGTGCCAGCTGCTGGCTCGATTGTGCCGCCCGCGAGGTATGTGAGGAACGCATCGAGCTCATTCGACTGCGCCGAGTCTGTGTTATCCCCGGTTGTCAGAGCGATGTCCCATCGTCCCGGTTCCCTGGCGACTAGTCCGTTGATGGTGCGCACCGTCATTTCAATCGCGTGCGCCAGAAGAAACTCTTGTGGCCGGTAGGCGGGAAGCATGCGCGCCCAGTCTGGTTGCCCTTCGCGTCGTTGGAGGAACTCCACTCGACTCGGCGAGGCAAGGTCTGCGATCTGAAAGTCAGTGAAGTGAACCAGCCCGGCAAGCCGGACTTCATCGCGGGCAGGCTCTCCGTCTGGCGTCGCAGGCACCAGGTCATTGCGCACAGTATGCTGTTCACCGGAGTGGAGGTGGAGCCGACGATACGGCTCGGCCTGGTCGGGAACCAGAGTCGTTTCGACGGTGGTGATCACCTTAATGTCATCGCGCTCAGGCATGAGCAGGCTCCTCGAAGTTGATCTCTTCCAGGCTGCGGTTCTTCGTCTCCGGTGCCATAAACAGGCAGATCAGCAAGCCCGCGGCACCGACGGCGGCAAACACCCAGAGTGCCGCATTGTTCCCCCATGCCGCCACGAGGTTGGGGAAAGCCAGCACGCCCAGGATCGATCCGATGCGGCTTACCGAGGTCGCCAGTCCCGAGCCCGTTGCACGCAGTGATGTCGGGAACAGTTCTGTGGGGTAGACGAAGTTGAGGATGCCGCCACCGGAGTTGGCGAAGAGTACGGCGATGCTGAAGAGGACAACGAGGAATCCGAAGCTCGGTCCGATGACAGAGGCCAAGACGATGAGTGCCACGGTGAGGCCGGCAAAAGAGGTGATGATGAGTGGACGTCGTCCCCAGTTGTCGACGAGATTCATGCCGATGATGGAACCGGCCAGTCCGAGGAGGGCAACAACTCCGGACCCGATAATCACACTGACGTGAGAGCCGTTGGTGAACGGTTCCAGGATGGTCGGCGTGTACATCGAGATGCCGTAATAGGCAGTGGCGTAGCAAAACCAGAATCCGCAGACGAACAAGGTCCGTCGACACTGGACACCGACGAAGAGCTTTGCCGACTCGCCCGGCTTCGGCTGGTCGCTTTCAGTGAGCTCGGCATCGGTCGGTCGTACACCGGTGACCTTTTCGACGACATTCTTCGCGTCCTCTGTTCGGCCGTGGGCGAGGAGCCAGCGAGGCGATTCGGGGAGCTGCACGCGGAAGATGAAGACGATGAGCGCGAAGACTGCTCCCACCAGCAAGAGCGCGCGCCAGGCGTAATCTCCCAGCGGCAGCACAACCAACCCGACCAGATATGCGGCGACCGCTCCGACGAACCACATCGCACCGAGCGACGTGGAGAGCTTCCCTCGCCCCTTCTTAGAGGCGAATTCAGAGACAATGGTCGCCGAGATGGGGTAGTCGGCACCGATTCCGATGCCGAGCAGGAATCGGAAGATGATGAGCTGCCAGACATCTTGTGAGAATGCTGTCAGGGCCGCAAACACGACGAAGGCGAGCAGATCGATGACATACATCGCCTTGCGGCCGAAACGATCAGTGAGATTGCCGAGTACGGCGGCGCCGATGAAAGAGCCTATGATCGCCGAACTGGTGATGAGGGACTTCTCGCCCGCACTGACATCCCATTCATTTGCAATCATCGGCAGAGCCACAGCGATGACCGTCAAATCGAAGCCGTCAAGGAATGTGCCGCCTGCAGATAGGACAGTCACCTTCCGTTGAAACCGTTTCGTCTGTGGACTCTCGAAGCCGTCAAAGTTCATGATCCGCCCTCTCTCGGGGATGGAAAACCACCAAATAGGTGTTCGTCTGAAGTCTCGTAATCTCGGGGTCTAAATCGATTTAAACGCTACACTGGCTGTTGCGCGATGCACAATAGAACTTTTGCCTGAAATCCAATCGACTCCTGCCCTTCATTCTGGGGTCAGATGAGGACACATAATGTTCACGTTCAAGTCATGGAAGGACCGGAGGCTGCTGTGGACGACATCCTCAACAACCGCTGCAATCGACTGTGGGGACTGCGGCACGGAGAGAGCCGAGCAAACGTCGAGCAGATTGTTGTCAGCCGCCCAGGCCGACTTGCCTTCGAGTGGGCCTCGCTGACCGACCGGGGAAGGCAACAAGCAGAAGAGACCGCCCGAAACAATCGAATGCCCTCGGGCTCGCTTCTGATCACCAGTGATTTTGCGCGCGCCCACGAAACCGCTCAGATAGCAGCCACGGCCTGGGGAACCCGTCCCGTAAGGATCGATACGCGCTTACGAGAGAGGGATTTCGGTTCCCTCGAAGATGGCCCGGCAGCTCGATATGACGAGGTGTGGGCAGCAGATTCCGAAAATCGAGGCTGGCCCGACGGCGTTGAGACTCCGCGACATGTCGCCGCGCGGACTCGTGCACTTATCGAGTCACTCATTGACGATCCCGAAGATGAAGCTTCTGAAATCGTCCTCGTGGCTCATGGCGACGTACTGCAAATCATGGAAGCCTGGCTGAAGGGACTCGACCCGTCACAGCATCGCTCGCTTCCCCACCTTCGCAATGCCGAACTTCGCCTTCTCACTCCAACTAAGGTATAAGTTCGAAGAATCCAAGAATGCGCCTTGGAGGTTCAGCCTCGGCTTCGACCTGATTGCGTTAAGGAACTTGGCAAGAGTTCGGATCAGCTCACTTGTAGTAGCCCTCGCGGAGGTTGATTCCGTGCTCGATCCAGACCTTCAGCGCCGAGAGCATTCCGGTCCAGCCCATGCAGTTGCCGAAGGCGCCCTGGGCTCCTCCCTCGGTGAGCTTCCAGGACTTCTCCGTGATCGTCACGAGAGTCCGCGCCCCGTCATCGACGGGAGTGAACTCGAAGGTCGTCGTCGTGTCCGTATCCACAGAGTCGTCGGACCCCTCCCAGCGGATGACGATCTTCTCGTCCTGAATGTTCTCGACGACCTCGACGGGGAATCTGCCCGGGAAGTCGGCGAAATCCCACGTGACTTCGGCTCCGGCTTCCAGACGGCCGCGGGCGCCGCCGGTCGTGAAGTAGTGCGAGAGCTGTTCGGGATCGGCAACCGCCTCGTAGGTTTCGTGCGGAGTCTTCGAGATATACCCGGTGACGGTGAAGGACAGCTCCTCCAGCGGGCGGGACTGTTCAGTCTGCTCGGCGGGTGTGTTCTGGGTGCTCTGCTCATCGGTCATGTGATATTTTTACCACATGTCGCAGTTGGAGGGAACAGGTTCGGACGAATCCGATGACGCAGTGTTCAAAGCACTGGCCAACTCCACCCGCCGACGTGTCCTCGATCTGCTGAAGGCTCGTCCGCGCACGACGGGCGATGTCTGCGAAGCGTTTCCCGACCTCGATCGCACGACGGTGCTGCAGCATATTCGGGTGCTCGAAGGCGCCGATCTGGTCACGGGGCGCAAGGACGGACGCACACGACTGCTGGCTCTGGCACCGCTCCCGATCAAACGGATCCACGATCGCTGGATCGGTGAGTACACACGTGCGGCCGTCGGACTGCTCGCGCAGCTCGATGAGGATTCCCAGCGCTGACGATTCAGCCCTACCCTTCAACCACAGGCTCAGTCGCACCCCGCAGTCTCCGGGTCAGCAGCGCCCACACTGACAGCTCAGCCGTGCCCGTTGTTCCGCATCTGCAGAGTCCGCGCGATCCACGACAGGGCACCGGTGAACAGCAGAAGCAGAGCACACACCAGGAAGGTCGACGACGAACCGAGATAGGTGAAACCGAGTCCGCCGACCACACCGGCGACAGCCAGACCGATGTCGAAGTTCATATTCCAGGCGACGCTGGCCCGGCTCGGCGAACTGACCGAGGCGAAGGCCATGACGAGACTTGCCGACTGCATGGCACCCAGACCCAGTCCGATGATGAGCATCGAGACGAACAGTGTCCCACCGTAGGAGACGACGGCGCAGACCAACCCGATCGACGTCAGGACGAGTCCCAAGATGTTGAGGGCGAACGGCGGGAAGCTGTCCGAAACGGCCCCGACGACGAAGCGTCCGATGACCGCCGATATCTGCATCCCGGCGATGAACAGTGCCGCCACGGCGACGTCCTCGCCCGGACCGAAGCCGACGATGATCCCGAAGACGATCATGCCGACGAGGAACGGAGAGAGCATGAGAACGAGCCCGAGGGCCTCCCCCGCCCGGCGTCCCACCTTCCGCAGGCTCCGGCTCTCATTGCGACCGGGCCGAACCCCGACAGTATAGCTGCCGTTGACCGGTTCTCCCGGATCGCCTTTTCCTCGCCGAGGCCGCCGACCGGGTACGTATTTGAGCACAGTGGGGATGGCCAAGAGGAGACAGGCGCAGACGATGACGCGGAAGATCCAGATCGGGATCGACTCGACCAGCCACAGTCCCAGCGGAGCTCCGACTGCCGCTGCCAGGGAGGTGATCCCACCGAAGCAGCCCAGCGCCTTGCCGATCCGCCCCGGCGAGGTCGTCCCCGGGACCGCTGCGTTGGCGAGGACGACGAAGAGGCCGAACCCGACGCCTCCGCAGAGTCCGGCGAGGACGAGAGCCAACAGGGGCGGGGTGACGAAGAGGCCGAGGAGTTGGCCGATGAATTGCAACAGGAGAGCCAGCATGAGCGAAGCCTTGAAACCGAAGACCCGACCGGCCCACGGAGCGAAGGGCTGAGCGACGATGACGCCGATCATCATCGTCGTCAGCACGGTCCCGCCGGTGACGGTCGACAGTCCGTCCGTCGACGCAATCGTCACCATCGTCGAATAGCTGAAGAAGAAGGCGGAGAACCCGAACATCGCCGTCCACACCAAGCCCAGCAGGGCCGGGGTGTACGTCGCCTGAGACGGCTGTTCGGGGTTCATAGTCCGAGGTTACGACATCGGCACTGCATCTGCCGTATCAGAATCGTCTGCCTCTCCTGCAGCGGAGAAGTGTTCACCTGCGCGTCAGAAACGTCGCCTATCATCGGTTCATGAACTCATCGGAACTCAGCTCGGACCTCAAGCGCGACGCTCCCAGCGGCACCATCGACACCGCCTTCGTCCTCAAGTTCGAACCGCTCTATGTCCTCACTGATCTCGAGTCAGAGATCTTCAATGACATCGGTCCGAAGACGAAGGTCCGCGAATCGTTCAAACGCAAGCATTTCCTCAAGGTCGCCGAGTGGAAGGCCCTAGGAGTTCTGCCGAGCCTCGAAGAGATCTCGTCCGATGACATCGATTTCGTCACCGGCGTTGCCCTCGACGACGACACACCCAACCGCTTCCGTCTGCCGTTGCTGCAGATGCTGCCCGGAGTGGGAATCCCGATGGCCAGCACGCTGCTCACCGTCGCCAATCTCAAGAAGTTCTCCATCATGGATTCCCGGGCGCTGACCGTTCTGCACGATTTCAATCTCGTGTCCACGGACAATCCGGCGCAGATGGACTATCAGACCTACCGCAAACTCATGAAGTCCCTGGCCAAGGGCGCCAACTGCGCGCCGATCGACCTGTATCGGGCTCTCATCGCCTATTCGCGACGGGAACGGGACTGAGGCTGCAGTTCCCGGGCTCGGCTCTGCCGACGGTCAGGGAACGTCTGGTTCAGCCGTCAGCCGACGACCGTGCGGCTCTGCCGACAGCGTGGGAACGGACCGCACTCAGGCGGCAAGCTCCTGCAGACGCCTCTGCCAGAACACGATCTCCTCGGTCAGTCGGGCCGGGTCGAGACCATCCGCGTACTGGGTGAGCTCGTCCTCCTGCGTCGGTGACATGACTCCCGCTGCCCGCAGACGTTCGAACGGTGTGCGCGGTTCGTCGTAGATTCGCCGCTGCTCGCCATGACCGCCATCGGACCAGCCAGCCGGTTTGCGCGTGGGAGTAAAGTAATTGAGCCGGTCATCGACCGCGCGCCAGAGTCCGTTGAGTGCAGACCGGGCCTCGTCGGTGTCATAGCGGCGGATATTTGCGTACTCATGGACGAGATGCTGATGCCGCGACGCTTCCGGAAGTCGATCGCGGCGGAGATCTTTGAGCACCGGACTGAAGTGGATGTCCAGTCCCCGCGCCCACTTGTCGGTCGCCTCGTGGACGGTGTCATCGGCATTGCTCAGCTCGATGGCATTGACCCAGAAGGGAATCCCCTGCACCTCATCGAGTGACCATTGCAGCACGTCCACCATAGTGTCCGGACCATTGTCGGCAAGACTGCGGGTGAAGACCCAACCGGTGTGCAGGCAGGAGGCGCTGATCGTGAAGACGCAGTTCGAGGCTCGGGTCGGTCCTGCGTGGGCGATGGTGTCGACGAGGAAGAATCCGGGTTCGTACTCGTTCGGTCCCGAAGCGAAGTCGAGGAAGTCTTCGCTGGGACTGGTGAACCGTTTCGTCGACACCCGACGGTCGCGGAAGTCCTCGGCTCGCGCGGTGCGCAGGTACCGGTCGATCGATGCCGGACTGACGGCGAGCAGCTCGGCCCGGACCTCGAGGCTGTAGCCGTCGCGGTCGGGCACCAGAGCGCCATGGCGTTCGGCCGCATCGAGCAGCTGCGGCATCACTGCGGCCAGGTACTTACCGCTCTGGAACCCGGACCATTCCCAGATCCGGACGAGGAGTGCACGCGATTCGGGTGAGTATTTGCAGCACCTCGACAACGGTTGGTCGGCGGGCGGATCATCGTAGGCATCGTCTTCTCCGACGCGGAAGGCCGCCAGGCGGCGCCGCGCATGGTCACGTGACCAACCGGTGAGGATCATGACCTCGTCGAGGATCCACCCTTTGTCCTTCTTCCGTGCCGACGAATACAACTCGAGATAGTCATCGACATCGAATTCTGTTTCAGTTGTCTCTGGGGAAGGAATGCTCTGAATATTCTTCTGATCGTGCATCAATTTTGTTAGTTCCTCCGATTTCGGGGAAGCCACTTCTTTGTTTTCGCTCTGCCCCGGAACGATTTGCATAATGCTATTCTGAGTTCAGGCAGGAGGTCTTCCTAAACGACAGAAGACGCAGAGATGTCACAGACTGCAGCACGACTGCTCGGGTTATTGTCACTGTTGATGGTGCCCCGAACCTGGTCGGGAACCGAATTGGCAGATCGTCTGGAAGTGAGTCCGCGGACCGTCCGGAACGATATCGGCACGCTCCGCGATATCGGCTATTCGATCGACGGCACACGCGGAACCGAAGGCGGATACCGTCTCACCTCGAACGGCGTGGGCATCCCGCCGCTCATGTTCGACGCAGATGAAGCGGTGGCGGTCGCCGTCGGCCTCCACTCGGGGCTGAGCTGCATCATCGGCGGAATGGAAGAGACCTCGGCACTGGCGCTGGCGAAGCTCGAGACGATTCTCCCCGCCGCAGTCCGAGCACGGGTGCAGAGTCTCGCGCACTTCACTGTTCCGGTCGTCGGCAATCAGCCGATGCCGATTGTCGACCCCAACCTCATCGTCACTCTCATCGATCACTGTCGCCGGCGCGAACGCCTGCGCTTCGCGTATCTCGGTGAACCGTCCGACCACTCGCCCGGCAACACAGGCGACTCATGCGCCACAAGCCCAGGCGCAGCGGACCCAGACACAGGTGACTGCCCACAGCGGGACGACCCGAGCAGCGCCTCGGCACACGAGGTCCACCTGGAAGTCGAGGCCTACCGACTCGTCAATCGTCAGCACCGTTGGCACCTGCTGGCCTTCGATCCCAGGGCCGGGGACTGGCGAGTCTTCAGCGCAGAACGCATCGTGCCGAAGACCCCGAGCGGCCCCAGCTTCACTCCACGTCCGCTGCCGGCCGTGGACATCGGTGACTTCGTCGAACGACACGCCACGGAACCCAGGTGGCGGCATTCGGCCCAAGTCGTCGTCGATGCCCCGGCGGCCTCGGTGATGAAGAAGCTCGCGTCCGCCGAAGGCACGGTCGAGGCGCTCGAGGGCGACCGGTGTCTCGTCACTGTCGGCGGCCAGAGCCTGACCACGATGGCCCTGGCGCTGGCGCGTTTGGACACCGACTTCACCGTCGTCGACAGTCCCGACCTCCGCGAGTGCCTCCACCGGCTCTCGGTCCAACTCGGCCGCGCGGCCGATGACCAGGCGGTACCCGACAGCGCACCTTCCCGAGCGAAGAATGCGGTTCGCCGAGCAGCGAAATAGGGATAAAGTCACAACCCCGCATAAAAGCCTTTGTGCGAATATGTGAAATTTCGCGGGCATGACAGGTGAGTCATGACCATTCCTTGTCGGCTGAGAACACCGGACGGTAACTTTCCTGGATACGTTTCAGGTATCGGCTCGCTTGATGGCGACTAATCCATTCGGGCCGTTGTCAGCCACAATCCCTAATCCTCTGATCGGAGAAATGAGATGCTTCTGCCGTGCTTCGGCACAGCAACGAGTCCTCGTGCCATCACACTCGATTCCGACGGCAGGCCGCAGTGACAGCAACAGACGACGGACGCTCGATGACGACCGGGCATCTCCGCCGCGCTGAGGACCTCGCGAAGCGCATCCGCCGTACGAACATCATCTATGCCCGCCTCTATGGGCCGCTGGTCATGCTGGTCATCGCCGCATCGTTCTTCCCCTACTACTCCCCCGAACCGGACAGTTCGGTCACGTACGGGAACCTGTGGCAGGAAGTTCTCATCATCGGTCGCGGCGTCGATGTCTTCGCGCTCTTCGCTCTGCTGTTCACCACCGGGCTGCTGTGCCTGGCAGCGGTGGGCCGCACGACAATCGCCGTCCTGATCGCGATCCTCACCGGCGCGATCGTCATCGGCTGCACCCTCCTGCAGGCACCCGGCTACGTCAGTCCACCGGCGCTGACGATCTTCGGCATCATCGACATCTCGCTGAGCTTCCTCATCGCCGCGATCACCTTGGTGCACTCCCTGCACCTGTTCGCACTCGACCTCGGGTTCCAGCGTCGCACCGCATGAAACCAGCGCCGGATTGCCAAAGTGCACCCCGTCCAGCCTGAAAGCAGCGTCGCACCGGGTAGGACGACAGCCTTTCACCCGATCAGCCGACCGATCTCCCCGCGGCCTGCAGTGTCGGGATGACCTCGTTGCGGGTCAGCGGCGCGAATTGGCGGATATCGGTGTCCGCGGGCAGCGGGTCTATGGGAAACCATCCGGCTTCGGCGATCTCGGCCAGATGCGTGATGTTCTCCACATCGAGTGCTTCCGGCAGACCGTCATAGCAGAACACGTCACCGATGACACGGTGATCGGCTTCGTTCGCCGCCGCGGCAGCGAAAGTGCCCAAGGCGTGCAGTCGGTGACGGTCCAGATCGAGTCCGAGCTCCTCGGCGATCTCACGGACGATGGTGTCCTCAGCGGTCTCCCCGTCTTCGGGTTTGCCGCCGGGCAGCATGAAGGAACTGGTCCCTGCCTTGCGCACCATGAGCAGTTCCCGGCGCTGCGGGTGGAGAAGGACGAGCGCGGAGACGCGGATGTCATTCATTCCGACCACACTCCGGACGCGCCTCGGCGGTGGGAATCGAGCAGGTGCGTATCGACCATGCCGATGGCCTCCATCAGCGCATACATCGTCGTCGGCCCGACGAAGCGGAACCCCTTCTTCTTCAGCGCCTTCGACAGTGCCACGGATTCCGGTCCGGTCGTCGGGATCTCGGCAATGGTACGCGGTCGCGGGGTCTGCGCAGGCTGGAACGACCACAGGAACGCATCGAGTCCGCCGTCTTCACGCAGTTCGATCACGCGCGCGGCATTGTTGATGCAGGCTTCGATCTTGCCGCGATGGCGGATGATCCCGGAATCGGTCAGCAGCTGTTCGATCTCGCCTTCGCCGAAGCGGGCCACGGCATCGGGATCGAATCCGGCGAAGACCTCGCGGAACCGCTCGCGCTTCTTCAGAATCGTCAGCCACGACAGTCCGGCCTGGAACCCTTCGAGGCTCATCCGCTCGAACAGCCCCGCCTCGTCGTGGACGGGCAGACCCCACTCGCTGTCGTAGTAGTCCAGCAGCATCGGGTCACCGTATGCCCACGGGGTGCGGGCAAGTCCATCGTCACCGGTGACGGCTCCCCCTGATGCGCTCGGCTGTGATTCGTCGTCCATCCTGCAACCGTATCGCGTCGCACTGACATTGCCCGCGCACCCCCAACACTCCGGCCACCCGCAGCTGTGATCTCACCGTTGTGAGCCTAGTGTCAGCCGTCTCCGATAGGGTGCGGCCATGCCTTCAGTGCTCCTCCTCGGCTTCGGTGCCATCGGCCGCCACGTCGCTCGGCTGCTCTCTCCCGAGCTCGAAGCCGGGGCGTTCAACCTGACCGCCCTGGTCTCGGATCGGACCAAGCACAGAGGTCGCCCGAATCACGGCGCCGAGGTGGTCGACCTCCCCACGCTCACCACCCCGGTTCACGAACCGGCCCCGTCGTTGCCTGTTCCGTCGTCGACGCAATCACCGTGGCCGAGGATGTTCGACCGCTTCGATGTCATCGTCGAATGCGCTGGGGTTCCCGCTGCTGCCCGATTCGGCCCCGCCGTCATCGCGGCCGGTCGCCCTCTCGTGCTCACCAGTGTCGGAGCCATGGCCGGTCCCGACACCCGCGCGGGTCTGCTCGGCGGACCCGGCCACCTGCATGTGACCAATGGGGCGATCGGCGGAGTCGATGTGCTCGAGGCGGCGGCTCAGTCCGATGGCCTCGACAGCGTCGAAATCACCACTGCGAAGGAGGCGAGCGGACTCATCCGACCGTGGATGTCCGAGAACGAAGCCGAGCGTCTGCGCGGTCTCCGCCCCGAGGACGGCCCTCTGACGGTGTTTGAGGGCAATCCCGCCGAGGCGATCGAGAAGTTCCCCGCCAACGTCAACATCGCCGTCGCCCTCGCTTGGGCCACCCGCGGACTGAGTTCTGTTCCATCGGCCTCAGACTCAGGAGTCAGAGCGGCGTCGACCGACACTGGGCCTGAACGCACCGATGCCGACTTGCTCGGTGACTCTTTGGAGAGGGTGCGGGTCGTGCTCCAGGCGATCGCCGGGCAGACCCAGTCCGCCCACCGAATCCGGGCGTCCGGGGCCGCAGGGGAATTCGCCTTCGACATCCGATCGACGCCGAGCCCGGAGAACTCTGACACCAGCGGGCTCCCGGCCCTGTCCGTCGCCCGCACCCTGCGCACCGTGATGGCGGGGTGATCGCCTGGCCGCCCCCGAGCCCACCACGCAGCGTCCGCCGGCCTCGGCGCCGGCGATCGACGCATCCTCGGTGAGTGAAACGACGACGCCCGGGACCGCCGGCCGTCAGGCCAGAGATCCCGGGCGCTGCTCTCACCCGCCGGTTTCAGTCATCCGGACATCGCGATTCAGTCATCGCCGTGGATGATGTTCTCCTGCAGTTGGAGGAATTCGACGTGGCGCTGGTACTGGTCGAGCACGTCATCGATGATCTGCTCCTTCGAGAAGCCCATGATGTCGTAGCCCTGACCGGTGCCGCCGTCGAGGTAGACCTCCATCCGGTAGTAGTCCTCGCCGGTTCCGCGTGGGACCATTCCACCGAATGACGGCACGCTGACCTTGTGCGGCCACACCTGATAGCGGAACGGATACTCCCCGTCTCCGTCGACCTCGAACTGGAAGAGTTCGCCGTCGTCGACGAACACGCCTTCGGAATCAACGCGACCGCACCGCGACGAGATTCCGCGGCCTTCCATCTCTTCAGCCACCTCGTTGAGGGTGGGGATGAGGACCTTCTGCTCGAATTCCTTCGCGCGTGCCTGGTTCGGGAAGGACAGCACCCGTCCGAGCTGCCGCTGCCAGGTCTCGTGACCGGGGCCCCGAGAGCGACGAGCCAGCGAGCCGGGCAGGGTCGTATCGACGCTGTCGACGCGGTTCGCCTCGACTCGCAATGCCTTGTACAGACCGATCATGACGAGGATGACGACGAAGGCGAAGGGCAGGCCCATGATCACCGTCGCGTTCTGCAGCGCGCCGATTCCCCCGACGAGCAGCATCGCCACCGTCAGGGCGCCGGTCAACAGCGCCCAGAAGATGCGCAGTCCGCCGCGGCCGTCCTCGGAGGGGTTGCGCAGGTTCGACGACAGATTCGCCATGACCAGGGCAGCGGAGTCCGCGGTGGTGACGTAGAACAGCAGTGCGGTGAGCGTAGCCAGACCGGCGATGAAGGCGAACGCCGGGTAGCGGGAGAGCAGGTCGTAGAAGCCGCCTTCGGGGCTGGCCATCACCGCCTCACCGAACTTCTTGTCACCGCTGCGGATGATGTCCAGCGCCGAGTTTCCGTAGATCGAGATCCACATGAAGATGTAGATGAACGGGATCGTCAGGGTGCCCAGCACGAACTGGCGGATGGTGCGTCCGCGAGAGATGCGGGCGAGGAAGAGGCCGACGAACGAGGCGAAGGCGATCCACCAGGCCCAGAAGAACAGGGTCCAGTCGGTCATCCAGGTCCCGGTGTCTTCGAAGGCGAAGGTCTGCCCGGCCATGTTCGGGAACAGTCGAACGAAGTCGGTGACGTTGAGGACGAGGGCGTTGAGCAGGAACTTTGTGTTTCCGGCCACGAGCACCCACAGGCTCAAAGCGATCGCGAGGACGACGTTGAGGATGGAGAGGAACTTGATTCCCTTGTCGACACCGGAGACTGCCGAGAGCGTGGCGACACCGACTCCGACGACGACGATGCCGACCTGAGTGGCGGTGCCGATCGGGATCCCGAGAACCGTGTTGAGGCCGACGTTGACCATGACGACGCCGATGCCCAACGAGGTGGCCACACCGAAGATCGTGCCGAGCAGGGCGGCGAAGTCGACCGTCTCGCCCAGAACACCGTGGACGCGTTTGCCGAAGATCGGGGCCAGCGCCGAACGGATCGCCAGCGGCATGTTCATCCGGTAGGCGAAGTAGGCCAGGGCCATGCCCATCAGGGCGTAGAGTCCCCAGCCGCTCAAACCGTAGTGGAAGAGCGCCCACACGGTGGATTCGCGAGCGGCGTCGACCGTTTCGGCCTCGGTGCTCGGCGGGGTGAGGTACATCGTGACCGGTTCGGCCACGGCGAAGAACATGAGATCGGTGCTGATGCCGGCGGCGAAGAGCATCGACGCCCAGGCGACGAGCCCGAATTCGGGTTTCGAGTGTTCGGGGCCGAGCTTCGTATTGCCGTAGCGGGAAGCCGCCAGGTAGATGACGAAGACGAGGACGGCGAGGACGAGGAGGACGTAGAACCAACCGAACCAATCGGAGGTCCAGCCGACGACGGCACCGAGGACCGCCTCGGCGTTGGTCGGTGAGATGAGGGCCCATGCGGTGATGGCGATTGCCACCAGGGCCGTCGCGATGAACACCCGCTTATTCACGGGTGGCAGCGACGGCTTCACCTCGGCCTTCGCTTCTCCCTTCGGTTCACCCGGCGGGGTGTCGACTGATGCTGACATGATTGTGCTCCTTATCCGGACGCTGCTGCGTCGTGGCATCGGACCCGGTCGAACAGGGTGCTCAACCGAGCATGATCAACGGCTGTTGCTGAATGAGATTCCGTCCTCGCCGATCCCCGGCTCCCCGGGGACGGCCAACAACGGAGGTTACCACATAGACACTTAGGGTCACTTATCCTGTTATGCCAAGCGAATCTTCAGATCAGCGACTCACCCTCGCCGAGGGGGTATCTCCCGGCCGTCGTATCGACGATTCCTTTCCGCCCACCTCAGTGAGAAGGATCACCGGGTTTCACAGGGAGACGAAGAGCAGCGCGGCAGCCATCACCACCCCGGAGCCGAGGAACGTGATGACGGTGTAGCCGAGGATGTCGCGCATCTTCAGTCCGGCGATCGCGAGCACCGGCAGCGCCCAGAAGGGCTGGAGCATGTTCGTCCACTGGTCGCCGTAGGACACGGCCATGATCGCGATCGACGGATCGACGCCGAGCTGATTGGCCGCGTCGAGCATGATCGGCCCCTGCACGGCGAACTGGCCTCCGCCGGAAGGGACGAAGAAGTTGACGAGTCCGGCCGAGAGCAGGGCGAGGACACCGAAGGTCGTGGTGTTCGAGATCGAGACGAAGGCATCGGAGAACACGGCGATGAGTCCGGTGCTCGACATGATGCCGAGGATTCCGGCGTAGAGCGGGAACTGCAGGAGGATCTCGCCGACGTTCGACGCCGCCTCCTTCGTCAGGTGGATGAGCTCGAACGGGTTGCGCACAAGCAGGAGGATGAGCGCGAGGAACGACCAGTTGACGATGTCGAGGGTCAGTCCCCCGCCCTGGGCGAAGTGGATGATGAGGTAGGCGACAAGAGCGAGACCGACGATGAGGGTGAGCACTCGTGAGGCGTCGATGCGGTCGGCGGGGGTGACGACTTCTTCATCAACCTCGGACTGCTTCTCCGAGCTCACCGAGGCGGGGAGTTCGTAGACGGTGGCGCCGGCCTTGGGTGCGACAAGGAAGAAGAGGAGAGCACAGACGATGATGACTCCGGCGATCGCCAGCAGGTTCCAGCCGGCGAAGATCGTCTCCGACACCGGGATCGTCTGTCCGCCGAGCGATTCGGAGAGGAAGGAGTCCGGTGTGGCCGCGGTCAGCGGACCCGATCCCGAATAGCCCATATGCCAGACGACGAATCCGGAGTAGCCGGCGGCGACGAGCAGCGGGAAGTGGACCTTGATGCCGCGTTCGCGTGACTGCACGGCGATCTCACGGGCGAGCAGGGCGCCGACGACGAGACCGAGGCCCCAGGTGATGAGGCTGGCGAGCGCGGCGACGACGAAGACGAAGACATAGGCGAAGGTGGCGTTGCCGGGAACGCGAGCGAGCCAGGTCAGCAGCCTCCGCACGGGTCCGGTGTTGGCGAGGATGTGCCCGAGCAGGAGGATCAGGCACATCTGCGTCATGAACTCGAGCAGACCGGCCAGTCCCTCACCCCAGCCGGTGACGACGTCCGTCGGTCCGGCGTCGGTGAAGATGAACGCAAGGACGGCGACGATGAGGGTGAGGACGATAGCGAAGGTCAGGGCCGAGGGAATCCACTGTTCGAGGAATCGGTTGACCGGCCGCATGATCCCTTTTGAGGCTGCGGCGTTGACCTGGGTCGACGGCTTCGGTGCCGACATGGGAAGACCTCCCGCTGAGAATTATGAGAATTGGCTGTGCGTGGTCTCAGCATACAATCAGGGCGCTGTCCCTGTAAGAGACAGCGCCCTGATCGCGATCACAACCCGGTCACGATCGGCGTTCGAATCCTCAGGCTCCGATCGTATCGGTCAGTCCTGTTTGTACACGAGCTGCTTGTTGACGAATTCGTCCATCGCCAGCGGCCCGAGTTCCCGGCCGACGCCGGAGCGCTTGACTCCGCCGAAGGGCAGGTATTCGCGGCTTCCTTCGGGAGCGTTGAGGAAGACCATTCCGGAATCGATCTGGTCTCCGACGCGTTCGGCACGGGCGATATCGGTCGAGAACACGGCGGCCCCCAGTCCGAACGGGGTGTCGTTGGCGAGTTCGACGGCCTCCTCTTCGCTGCTGACCTTGTAGACGATGACGGCGGGGCCGAAGAGCTCTTCGTAGTATCCGCGCATGCCCTTCTGCACATCGGTGAGGACGACGGGTTCGACATAGGCGCCGCCGCCGTCGTATTTCTTGCCGCCGGCGAGCAGGGTCGCACCCTGGCTGACGGTGTCCTGGACCTGCTCGACGAATCGGTCGGCGGCGGCCACCGACGACAGCGGGGACAGGCGAGAGCCTTCCTCACCCGGCGTCACCGGGGTGACCTTCGCGGCCGCCTCGGTGATGGAGGAAACGAAGTCGTCATAGATGTCGTCCATGACGATCATCCGCTTGGGCGAGTTGCAGGCCTGGCCGGTGTTGCCCATGCGGGTGTCGAAGAACGTCTTCGCGGACTTCTGGACGTCGTCCGTGTCGAGCAGAATATAGGGGTCGGATCCGCCGAGTTCGAGTACGACCTTCTTGAGGTTCTTTCCGGCCTCGGCAGCGACGGCGGCACCGGCGCGTTCGGAACCGGTCAGGGACACTCCGTGGTTGCGCGGGTCGGGCAGGATGATGTCGGCGACCTGCTCGTTGCTGGCGTAGATGTTGATGTACGCGCCTTCGGGCAGGCCTGCCTCGATGAAGATCTCTTCCATGATCTGTGCCGAGCGGGGGCACTGCGGGGCGTGCTTGAGCAGGATGGTGTTGCCCAGGGCCAGGTTCGGGGCGGCGAAGCGGGCGACCTGGTAGTAGGGGAAGTTCCACGGCATGATGCCCAGCAGCGAGCCGACGGGCTTGCGGCGGATCATGGCGGTGGCGTCCTTGGGTCCGCGCAGTGGTTCGTCGGCCATGAAGGCTTCGGCGTTGTCAGCGAAGTACTTGTAGATCATCGAGCACAGCTGGACTTCGCCCTTGCCTTCGGGCACGGATTTGCCCATTTCGAGCTTGATGACTTCGGCGAGCTCTTCGGCGCGTTCGGCGTAGATCTCGGACACGCGGGTCAGCAGTGCGGCGCGCTCGGCTACCGTGGTCCGGCTCCACTCGTCGAATGTCGTCGCCGAACGATCGAGGGCGGCGAGGATCTCGGCATCGGTGGCGGTGGGGAATTCTTCGGCGACCTGGCCGGTCGCCGGGTCGGTGACGCGATACATGGTGGTCATGGCTGTCCTCTTTCACTTCGACGGGGTTGAGGCGATCACCGATGGTGTGATCGCAGGTCCATCCCCCACGCTATGGCGGAACCCCGGCGTCGGCAACGGTGGTCTCACCTCCTGAGCAGATTCCCAGCCATCACCGAGGCGGCCGACCCGACCGGCGGTGCGCTCAGCAACGCCGCCGGCCGAGTCCGTCGAGGCCGTTCCGCCGGTCGGGCCTGGTCCGCCGGTCGGGTTCGTCCCGATCCCTCAGCCGGTGACGCCGGTGAGTTCGTTCGGTGCGTGCGGCAGCGATTTCTCGGCCATCACCTCACCGGATTCGAGGTCGACGATGTGGATCGTCTTCTCCGCCGGATCGCTGACATAGGCGACCTCGCCCTGGACGAAGAGCGTCGGGCGGGCCTTCTGCCATTCGGCGGGCTCTTCCCATTCGTCGATGACCGGGTACTCCTCCGTCACCGAGGCGGTCGCGGGGTCGATGATCTTCAGCTTTCCGTCCGTGGTCAGGACGACGCCCTCCCCGTCGGGTCCGCGGCCCAGTGACCGGAAGCTGTAGGAGGCACCGAGGTCGACGAGCGAGAGCCTGCCGGTCTTCGTATCCGTGACGCTCACCCGTTCGGGACGTTCGAGTTCGGCATCGTCGTCGACTTTGTAATCGCCGAGGATGTACTGCGATTCGTCGCTTCCGGACTGGTTGCCGATGCGACCGAAGGAGTCGGGAGCGTCGATCTTCTCGAACTTCCCTTCTTTGTACAGCAGGATTCCGTCCTCGCAGCCGAGCGCGATGACCTCGTCCTTCGCAGCGGCTTCGCCGTGGACTCCGGGGCATTCGTCGCTGCTCGCGATCTCTTTGCCGGAGCTGTCGACGACCTTCGCACCCGAGCGTTCGTCCTCGGTTCCGACGGTGTGCAGCATCGACCCGTCGGCGAGTTTCACGGCGACACCGTGGTGGGGTTCATCGGCCTCGGCGACCTGGGGCTTCGGGGCACCGTCGGAGAAGTCTTCGGTGTCGAAGGTCTGGATCTTGCCGTCGCCGTCGCCGAAGAGCACGTTGGTCTCGCCGTGGTTGACGACGTGTCCGGGCAGTTCGGTGTCGAAGACGGTGTCGGTGAGCTGCGGGTCGGCCGCATAGCTGTGGGTGTGGTCGCCGTGCGGCTGGGTCCAGACTCCGGCGTCGAAGAGGCGGAAGCCTTCGGCGACGGAGACCATGAGGTGGCGGCCGTCGCCGACGGGGTTGAGGCGGTTGAAGCCCTCAATCTTCGTGTCGTCGATGACCTCGAGCGTCGTCGCGTCGAGGGTGAGGATCCCTCCGTCGTAGGTGGTCACGATCCGCGGCTGGGCGGCGGCGAGCTCCTGGGCGTGCCCTGTGTCGTCCTTGTCGTCTGCGGTGCCTGCGGTCTTCTTGTCCGCACTGCCCGCGTCGTAGTCGGTGGCGTCGTCGCCGGCTTGGCAGCCGGTGAGCAGCAGCGCCGAGGCGACCACCGCAGATCCGAGCATCGTGTGGTGTCGTTTCATCATTCGCACTCTCTAGTTAGTGAGACTCGTTATCATTAGTAGGTCGATACTAACCCGATGTGAGGCAGATATGCGAAATGAGGTCGCCGTCGGTGACGAAGGGAGACTCACGGGCCGGTGTGGGGCCGACGGCCGGTCCCGACTATGGCTTGAGTCACTGTTACGGTGGTGCTATGGCCAGTGTGACTGAACTCGTGAAGCGCTACTACACCACCGTCGATGCCGGAGACGCGGACGCCACCTCGGCGCTGTTCGCCGCCGATGCCAGCTATGATCGGCCGGGCTATCCGACGATGGTCGGCCAGCAGATCACCGACTTCTACCACGGCGAACGCGTCATCGAATCCGGTGCGCATTCGCTGCAGGAGATCCTCGTCGACGGTGATCGCGCATCCAGTCGCGGCGTCTTCAGCGGCCGCCTCAAGGACGGCTCTGAGACCTCGGTGGGCTTCGCGGACTTCTTCCTCTTCGACACCGAGGGCCTCATCGCCGAACGCACCACGTACTTCTACCAAGCAGCGGTCTGAGCCCCGGCCTCAGCGCCCCTGACCGCGGGCGTCGAGCACCGCCTTCTGGATCCGATCGCGGACGGCCGCGGCCTGTGGAGTCGGCGTCGGGCCATAGGCTTCTTCGACCTGCTCGAAGACGTCTTCCATGCCTGCGGGGTCGACGTCGACGGGCAGATCCTCGATGGCGGCGAAGGCCGGGCCGATATGGTCCATGAACCCGCGGATCCCGGCCTCTCCCCCGCCGAAGTGCATGCCTTCGAACTGACCGATGGCCGACCAGCGCAGACCCAGCGAATTCTTCATCACGGTGTCGAGTCCCTCGGCGGTGACGACTCCGTTCTGCACGAGCGAGATCGCCTCCTTCATCAGCGCGTTCTGGAGCCGGTTGCCGACGAATCCGCGGATCTCACGCCCGAGCACCACCGGTTCGCGCCCGCAGCTGCGGTAGAACTCGACCGCGGCCTCCACGGTCTCCTGGGAGGTCTGCGGCGACGGCACGACCTCGACGAGCGGCATGAGGTGCGGCGGATTGAACGGGTGGCCGACGATGACGCGAGCTGCCGCGGACTCCGGCAGTGCGGCCGCGATCATTGAGGCCGGGATCGTCGACGATGACGTGGCGAACACGGCTCCGGCCGGAGCCGCCTCGGCGATCTGAGAGAACAGCACCGGCTTCGATTCGGGGTCCTCAGGACCGGATTCCTGGACGAAGACGACACCTGCCACCGCAGCCTCGACGGATTCGGCGAGTTCAACGGTGCCGACCTGCGAGGCCAGCTCATCTCTGGCGGAGGCATCGGCGGTGACGTCCGCCTGCAGTCCCGCGACCACCTCGGCGAGGTCGCGACGCGGGTCGAAGACCCGCACCGTGTACCCGCTGCGGGCGAAGAGGAAGGCGAACGATCGGCCGATGGTTCCGGCGCCGATGACGGCGACTGTTGAGCTCATGCGACCAGGCTATACCTGCCCCACCTGCTCGGGCGGCGAAGTTCACTGGGATGTGCCAGGGCATTCACCCAAGCATGCGCCGGCCGGCATCGACGCGTTGACCGTAGTCGAATCGTTGCCGTGCGCTTCCCGCCCGGGCCACGACCTGGTGGCACAATGTCACCATGAGCGCGAACCCAGAACTGAGAACAGTGGACTCGGAGATCATCGCCCTGGCGGAGGACGAATACGCCGCCGCGGCGGAAACCGCGCGCATCGAGGTGCGCGAGATCCACACCGCCGACGAGGCGGCCAAGGCCTCACTGCTGCTCGACGAAGTCTGGAACGTCGACGAGACCGGCACGAACGTGTTCGAACCCAGTCTCATCATCGCCTTCGCCCACGCCGGCAACTATGTCTCCGCTGCGTACAGCGTCGACGAACCCGACGAGATGATCGGTGTGACCATCGGCTTCTTCGGTCAGCCTTTGGGTTCGGTCATGCATTCGCACATCGCCGGAGTCCGCCATCAGATCATCGGCCGCGGTGCCGGATCCGCGATGAAGCTGCACCAGCGTCTGTGGTGCCTCAACCTCGGCATCACCGAGATGACCTGGACTTTCGACCCGCTCATCGCCCGCAATGCGTACTTCAACTTCCAGCGTCTGGGTGTCGGCATGGTCGAATACCTCGAGGATTTCTACGGGCAGATGCGCGACGGAGTGAACTCCGGCCAGGCCAGCGACCGGATGATGGTGTCCTGGCCGCTCGACCGTCCGGCACGGGCCTCGGTCGTCGACCCCGGATCGGCCTTCCCCTGCCTGCGCGCCGATGACGACGGCGAACCGCTGCTGAGCGAGGTGCCGAAGGAGACCGAGTTCGTCTCGCTGGATTTCCCCTCCGATATCGAGGATCTGCGCGGCCAGGATGCCGATCTCGCCAGCCGCTGGCGACTGGCGCTGCGCACGGCGCTGACCGGCCTCGTCGGCGACGGCTGGGTCGTCGACACCTGCCTCAAGGGCGGCACCTACCTCCTCCACCATCCCTGAGAGTTCACCTTCGCTGCCCGTTCGCCCGGCGCGGCGGGTCTGTTCGCGCTGCCGGCAGCTGCCCCGTTCACCTCGGCGTCACCTGATCCGTGTTCACTGAGGTGTTCACTTAAGCGAAGCGGAGGACCGATGAACAGTGATGCGGCGGCCACACATCAGCCTGGTGCGGCACCCCTCGCCGAGGTGGCCGGATCGTTCCTGCGCCTCGGCCTGACGTCGTTCGGCGGCCCCGTCGCCCACCTCGGGTATTTCCGCGAGACCTTCGTCGGCCGCCGTTCCTGGCTCGACGACCGCGAATACGCCGACCTCGTGGCCCTGTGCCAGATGCTGCCCGGCCCTGCGTCGAGCCAGGTCGGCATGGGACTCGGGCTGCGCCGTGCGGGCCTGCCCGGGCTCGCGGCCGCGTGGGTGAGCTTCACTCTGCCGTCGGCGATTCTGCTCACCCTCTTCGCGTTGGGGCTCTCGGCCTTCGGTGACCTCGGCGATGCCGGGTGGCTGCTCGGACTCAAGGCCGCCGCGGTGGCTGTCGTCGCCGGTGCCGTGCAGTCGATGGCGAAAACGCTGACCCCGGATGCCCGCCGGGCGAGCATCGCCGCTGCCGCCCTCATCCTCATGCTCGTCATCCCGAATTCGATGGTGCCGACGGCGCTCGTCCAGATCGCTGCGATCGTCCTCGGTGGAGTCCTCGGCCTCGTGTGGCTGAAACGGCCCGACAAAAGTCGGAAAGAGAAGGAATCCCCCGGGAGTAAGGTCGGCTCCCGCGGCGCCAGACGGCTGGGCATCGCCTCCCTCATCGCCTTCGCCGCTCTGCTCCTCGGACTGCCCGCACTCACCGCGGCGACCGGGGATGCGACCATTCGCCTCATCGATATCTTCTATCGGGCAGGGGCCCTGGTCTTCGGCGGAGGTCATGTCGTCCTGCCCCTGCTCGAGGCCGAACTCGTGCCCACCGGGCTGGTCGACCACGACACGTTCCTCGCCGGCTACGGTGCCGCACAGGCAGTCCCCGGTCCCCTATTCACCTTCGCGGCGTTCCTCGGAGCGTCGATGACAACGGGACCGGCCGGCATCCTCGGTGCCGGCATCGCCCTGCTGGCGATCTTCCTTCCGGCGGGTCTGCTGGTCGTCGGGATCCTGCCGTTCTGGGAGCGGCTGCGTGCTTGGGAACCGGCGACGGCGGCACTGACCGGAGTCAATGCCGCCGTCGTGGGGCTGCTGGGGGCCGCGCTCTACGATCCAGTGTTCGTCGAGGGGATCACCTCACCGGCGACCCTGGCGCTGGCCGTCGCCGCCTTCGTCGCCGGGACCATGTGGAAGGCCCCGGCGTGGGCGACGGTGATCGGCGCCGGAGTGCTCGGCTGGCTGCTGCTGTGACCGCTCGAGCCCAGGGACCGACCGGTCTCGACCCGGGTCAGGACTGACCGATCCCTGCCCGGATCAGTCCCTACCTTGCTCAACCAGCTGAGATCAGGACTGTTCCCAGTTCTTGCGCAGCAGCTTCTTGTCGAGTTTGCCCACCGAGGTGCGCGGCATCTCCTCGACGACCTTGACCTCGTCAGGCATCTGCCACTTGGCGAAACGAGCACTCAGCGTTTCGACGATCGACTCACGGGTCACCTCGGCGCCGGGATTGGCCACCACATAGGCGATCGGGCGCTCATCCCACTTCTCATCGGGGACGCCGATGACGGCGGCCTCGCTGACGTCGGGATTGTCGAGGATCGCGTTCTCCATGTCGATCGACGAGATCCACTCGCCTCCGGACTTGATGACGTCCTTGAGTCGGTCGGTGATCTTCAGGTAGCCGTACTGGTCGATGGTGCCGACGTCGCCCGAACGCCACCAGCCGTCGAGGAACCTGTCGGCATTGTCGGGCAGCTGGTAGTAGGACTCGGTGATCCACGGGCCGCGCATGAGGAGCTCGCCCATGGACTTTCCGTCGCGTGGCAGCTCATTGCCCTCGGGATCGACAGTCTTCATTTCGACACCGATGATCGGCAGGCCCTGCGAGCGCTTGAGGTCCCACTTCTGTTCCTCGTCGAGGTCGAGACCGGGACGGATCTTCCAGTTCGTCGACGCCAGCGGGGTGGTTTCGGTCGCCCCGTAGCCGTGGATGACGTCGGCCCCGGTGACCTCCTTGAACCCGCGCATCATCGACAGCGGCGGCTCGGACGATCCGGAGACGAGACGGACACCGCTGAGATCCGGAGCCTGAGGCATCTTCTTCATCATCTGCAGCATCGGCCCGAAGATGGCGGGGGCGCCGTTGGCCAGAGTGACCTTCTCCTCGACGAAGGCCTGCGCGATGGCACCGAACTCCTCGGCGGCGAACTTGCCCGGCAGGACGAGCTTGGCGCCGGCGGCCACAGCATTCTGCGGGAAGCCCCACGACAGAACATGGAACATCGGGGTGATGGGCATGACGCAGTCGTCGAAGTTCGCGTGGAGTGCGGCCAGACCGCCCATCGTGTGCAGGTAGATCGACCGGTGCGAGTAGTACACACCCTTGGGGCGGCCGGTGGTGCCGGTGGTGTACCCGGCGTAGGCGGCGGTCTTCTCATCGACGACGGGCCAGTCGTAGGTCTCGGACTTCTCCGCGATGAGGTCTTCGTAGGAGACGACATTGGTCAGGCTCGTCTCGATCTCGGCGCTCGGCTTGTCGGTCATGACGACCCAGCCCTTGACATCGAGCTTCGGAGCCAGCGATTCGGCCACGGCCAGCAGCGATTCGTCGACGAAGATCCAGTCCGACTTCGAGTGGCTGACGACGTAGGCGAGGTCCTCGGGAGCCAGGCGCAGGTTGAGCTGGAGCATGGTCGCGGCCACACCGGGCACGGCGAAGTAGAGCTCGAGGTGGCGGCGGGAGTTCCAGTCGAGGACTCCGACCATGGATCCGGCGCCGACGCCGAGGTCGGCGAGTCCGTGGGCGAGCTGCGCCATGCGCTTGAACTCGTCGGCGTAGTTCGACCGGCCCCAAGAGCCGTCCGAACGACGGTAGACGACCTCGGCATCACCGAAGACGGTGGCTGCATGGCGGATGAGGCTGGTGGTGTTGAGCTGGTAGCTGTCGCCCAGGGTGGACGGAATTCCTGTCAGCATGAGACTCCTTCGTTCTTGCTCCGGTCCCTCCTCGTCGCTGTGGCCGCGACGGGAGAAGAATCGTGATCGCCGGTTTCGTGGTGGGCGGTCGTCACCATCACATCAGGTGCGGAGGCGGCGCGGTTGCAGACGCCTCGATTCGTGGTCAAACAGTTATCAACCGGTCCGCGGTCTGGCCGTTACGGACCATTGGGCGGTCCGGCAGTCATGAACCGGTTCGTCCGCGCCATCCCGCATCATTCCCCGGTGAAGCCGGGTGCTCTCTTGTCGAGGAAGGCGGCGACCCCCTCGGCGAAATCTTTGCTCGAACGCAGCGCATCTTGGCCTTCGACCTCGCGGGCGAACGACGCGTCGACTTCGGCCAGGCTGGCCCGGTTGATCGCTCGCTTCGACGCTGCCAGGGCGCGCGTGGGGCCCTGCGCGAAGACCGCGGCGACTTCTCCGGCACGTTCCAGATGGCGTCCCGCCGGGACGACCTCGCTCGCCAGTCCCCAGTCGAGGGCGTCAGCAGCCTGCAGCTTCTCTCCCGTCAGCGCCAGGCGCAGTGTCCGGTGACGTCCGGCCGAGGCGGCGACCAGGGCGGTCGAGCCTCCGTCGGGCATGAGCCCGATCTTCGTGAAGGGAAGCATGAGATAGGACTTCTCGCTCATCACCAGATAGTCGCAGGCCAGGGCGAGGGAGCAGCCGATGCCGGCTGCCGGCCCGGACACCGCCGCGATCGTGGGGATGGGCAGGTCGAGGATCGCAGCGATGATCTTATTCGCTCCGGCGAGGTCGATGCCTTCGCGCTTCGCCACTCCTCCTTGGAGATCAGCTCCAGAGCTGAAGGACCGTTCGCTGCCGGTGAGGATGATGGCACGGGAGTTCGCGGCCGCCTCGGTGAACGCGGTGCCGATGGCCTGGAATGTCTCCTCGTTGAGCGCGTTGAGGCTCTCCGGACGGTTGATGGTCACGGTCGTGACATCACCGCTGACTTCGGTGAGGACGCTGGTGGACAATGCGACTCCTTCGTACGAATCCGATGATCCGGGTAGCTTTCGGGGCTTCTGCTTCCGTCCGCGCTCGGGCCGGCGGAAGCGTCTACCGTCACTTTAACGTACGTTAAGTTGATCTGCGTCACACGTCCGCGCTGCTTCGACCGTCGTCGAAAAACGGGACAAGCGTCGAGAAGCGCCCGCCCACACCCGTGTCTCGACACGCAGCCCGTTTCTCGGCGGAATGCGCGGTGCTCAGGCCAAGGTGGCGTCGAGCTGGGCGGCGGTGAGTTCCCGGTCGGCGAAGACCAGTCTCACGGCGGTCGAGTCGGGATTGCCGGCGTCGGGTGCGCGGTGAACGAGTTCGAGTCCGAGCCTGCGGGCGACCTCTGCCGAGGCGGTATTGGCCTCGAGCAGATACGCCACGACCGGCAGTTCGGGGTCGATGCCTGCCGCGGCCTCCATCGCCTCCCGCGAGACCGCTGTCGCCAGGCCACGCCCCTGTGCTTCGGGCCGGAACCGGTATCCGAGGTTCCAGAACGCTCCGGGTGTGCTGCGTGAGGCACCGGGGCAGGAGACTCCGCGCAGGGAGCAGCCGCAATGGCCGAGGATGTTCCCGCCCGGAATCTGCCTGACCATCCACGGTCCGATTCCGTCGAGTTCCCACTGAGAGGCCAGTCGAATAAGGATCGCTTCGGCCTCTTCCTCATCGGTCAGACGGCCGCTGGGCAGGTGCGTCCAGACCCGCGGGTCGGAGTCGATGGAGAAGAACTGGTCGAGGTCATCCGCGCTGGGCCGGTCGAGCACATAGTCGGGCGTCTGCCTCATCAGGCAAGGGCCGCCTCGAGGTCAGCCCACAAGTCGTCGAGGTTCTCGATGCCGACGCTCAATCGGATGAGTCCCTCGGGCACGGTCACCGGTTCCGACGGGTGTCGGCGGCGCCGTTCGATGAGGGATTCCACCCCGCCCAGGGAGGTCGCCGGCGTCCACAGTCGGACCGCCTCGGCGATGGCGGTGGCCTTGTCCGCGGATTCTGCGGTGAAGGAGATGATCGCGCCGAAACCGTTCATCTGCGCGGCCGCGCGGGCGTGGCCGGGGTCGTTCGGCAGGCCCGGGTAGCGGGTTTCGACGACGGCCGGGTGGGCGGCGAGACGCTCGGCGATGGCCTGGGCGTTGGCCTGCGCGCGGTCGAGGCGCACGGCCAGGGTGCGCAGTCCGCGCAGGGCCAGCCAGACCTCGAAGGGACCGGCGATTCCGCCGCGCATGGAACGTTCCGTGTGCAGTTCTTCGCGCAGTCCGGTGCTGCTGGTCACGACCGCACCGAGGACGACGTCGGAGTGCCCCGCGAGGTATTTCGTCACCGAGTGCACGACGATATCGGCGCCCAGGTCGAGCGGGGTCTGCAGCAGCGGGGTGGCGAAGGTGTTGTCGACGGAGACGAGGAATCCGCGGTCCTTGGCAGCCGCGGTCAGGGCGGGCACGTCAGCGACCTCGAGCATCGGGTTCGTCGGCGATTCGATCCACAGCATTCCCGGCGCCGTCGCCGAGGCGGTCCTTCCCTCAGCGGCCCCCGCCGAGGCGGCCGCCCCCTCCGCTGGGACCCGGCCCGACGTCGACTGCCCCGCTTCATCGAGGGCGGCGATGACCGCCTCGGTGTCGGCGATGTCGACGGTGACGAGGTCGAAGTTCTGCCGCCCGGCGATCTGCTCGGCTGAGGCGAGCGCTCCCTGGTAGCTGTGGGTGGGGATGATCAGGGTGCCTCCGGCGGGCACGAGGCTGATCACGGCCGAGATCGCCGCCAGACCGGAGCCGAAGACCAGTCCGGGCAGGCTCGCATGCTCGAGCTGACCGAGCGCCACTTCGAAGGGCGTCCATGCGGGAGTGTCGAAGCGGGCATAGGCATAGGGCGAATTCGAGATGTCGCCCGCGCTCACGAAGGTCGAGGACAGATCGATCGGCGGGTTCACCGAGGCGCCGTCGACGCGCTGAGGTCGTCCGGTCTCGACGACGATGGTGTCCGGAGCGAACTCAGGATGACGGGCGGGTGAGGAGGCTGGCTCAGGCTGTGTCATGTCCCCAATATATGCCTCACCGCATCACACGGAATCGACAGCGATATTTCGGACACTTTTCCGCAACTCTGAAGGGTTCGCCCGGTGTCCACGGCTTCAGACAGCGCGCAGATTACGGCCCCCTCGGGCTCCGTCACTCGAGCCCCACCACTCGACTTCCGTCACTCGGCTTCCGTCAATCGGGCTCCGTCACTCGAGGTTGTCGACCATGTGCTCAAGCAGCAGACGTGCCCCGGGTGACTGTCGCCGGGTCCGCGCCCATACGGCGTGGAGTTCACGGGTGAGGTCGACGTCGTCGGCCACCGGCAACGGCACCAGACGTCCCGCCCGGAAGTCATCACGCAGAGCGAGTTCGGACAGAACGGCCGGAGCCACGGATGTGGCGGCGGCGATGCGCAGGGCGGAGTTCGATCCGTACTCCCCCGCCACGCGCACTCCCCCCGCTCCGACCAGTGCCGCGTCGATGACCTCCCTCGTGCCCGACCCGATCTCACGCACCAACAGCGGCACCTGCGCCAGCTCCTCGGCGGTGATCGGCTTCGTCCAGGCGTGGGCGAAGTCCGGGGCACAGGCGATCATGAGTCGGTCGCGGCCGACCACCTCGGCGTTGAGATCCTGCGGCAGGGACACGGACTCGATGAGCCCGAGGTCGCAGGTCTGCCGGCGCACCCGGTCGATGACGGTCGCAGAGTTCTCCACCGACAGCCCGATGTCGATCTTCGGATGCGCGGCGCGGAAGGTCGTGAGGTGATGGGGCATGAGGTATTCGGCGACCGTCAGCGAGGCGCTGACCTTGACGGTTCCGGCGCGGGCGTCTTGGATGGCGCGGGCCCCGGCGTAGAGCGTGTCGTAGGCTTCGATGACTTTCGACGCCCATTCGGCGACGGCGCGGCCCTCGACGGTGAGTTCGGTTCCTCGCGGCGAGCGCCGCAGCAGCGGCACCTTGAGATCGCGTTCGAGGTTGCGCAGACTGCGTGAGGCATTCGGCTGGGCGAGATCGAGTCTCGCCGCGGCCTGGCCGATCGACCTGGCGTTGCCACTGAGGGCCACCAGCAGCCCCAGAGCCTGGAGCTCGGGCCAGTTCTTCATATTCCCGAGATCGTGCATATGCTCATCATGACATATCAGATCCATATGGGTTGCGAAGAAATCACCGTCTACTGCGACCGAGCAGGCGTTGACAGACTGAAGTCATGAACCGCTTCGTCTCCCTCTTACCCGGACTCGCCGTCGCCGCTGTGGCCACGGCCGTCGCGTGGCCGATCTCCATGCTCGCCCCCGTGCTCTCACCGCTGCTCGTGGCGATCGTGCTCGGCATCCTTTTGGGCAATCTAGTGCCCAACCTGCCCGAGGCGTTCATGCCCGGACTCAACTTCGCCGCAAAGCCGCTGCTGCGCCTGGGCATCGTCGCCCTCGGCGCGCAGGTTGTGCTCGGCGACATCCTCGACCTCGGCTGGCTTGTCCTTCTCCTCGCCGCCGTCATCGTCGCCGCCGGAATCCTCTCAGCCCTGGCACTGGCCCGACCGCTCAAGGTCGACCGCCCCCTGGCCGTGCTCATCGGCAGCGGATTCGGCATCTGCGGTGCCGCCGCCGTCGCCGGAGTCGAGTCGACCCTGAAGTCGAAGAAGGAGGATGTGGCCGCCGCGATCGGCCTCGTCGTCCTCTTCGGCACCCTGATGATCGCAATCGTGCCCGGACTCTCGACCGCCATGGGCCTGTCCCCGGAGACCGCAGGAATGTGGGGAGGTGCCGCCACCCATGAGGTCGCCCAGGTCGTAGCGATCGGCGGAATCATCGGCCCTGCGGCCCTCGAGATCGCCGTCCTCGTCAAACTCGCCCGTGTCATCATGCTCGCCCCCACCGTCGCCGTGTTCAGCTATGCAGTGCGCCGCAGCGAGGACAAGGCACTGACGAACACCGGCACCGAGGCGGCCGCCGGTTCCGCCGAGACCTCCGCAGCCGCGGGGTCGGGTGGAGAGAGCAACGGGTCGGGTGCATCGGCCGCGGGGGCGGTGTCGACTGCGACGAAGCAGACTCCGGCGCACGGCAAGCGTCCGCCGATCGTTCCGCTCTTCGTCGTCGGCTTCCTCGTCATGGCGGCTCTGCGCACCTTCGGCCTGCTGCCGGAGTTCGCCGTCACCGGACTCAGCTGGATCCAGACCGTGTGCTTGGCAATGGCGATGTTCGCCCTCGGCCGCGGAGTGCAGTGGCGGTCGCTGAAGAACCTCGGTGCCCGACCGATCGCCTTGGCCGCCCTGGTCACGATCATCGTCGCCCTCATCGCCTTAGGCGGAGCCCTCCTCCTCACCTAACCCTCCCAATTGCTACCCGACGGCGGCCCAGCAACCTCGCGCGAGG
>NZ_JBPIZD010000008.1:0-174668 GCF_051172395.1 Brevibacterium sp. H602
CTCGGCCGCCGTCAGGTAGCAATTAGGGGCGTTCGGACATGGTGGCGAAGTAGGAATCGCGGCTACGGCGCACGTGTCGGGCCATTGTCCCGGCGGCTTGCTCGACCTGGCCAGCATCGATGGCAGCGATGATCTCGCGATGCTCCGGCCACGCCTGCGGGCCTCGACGCATGAGGTTGAGCGAGTACAGCCACTCGATCTTGCCGGAGATCTGACGCAGCAGGCTGATGAACGACAGGCTCCCGCTGAGCTCGGCGACCGCGAAATGGAATTGCATATTCAGGACCGCGAGGTCTTCAAAGCGCTCATCAGCGATGACGGCGTCGCCGGCCTCGAGGATCTCGTTGATCTCTGCGCGGATCTCCGACCACTTCGCATCATGCTCGCCGCCGGCACTGAGCTCGGCGGCCCGGCGGGCGGCGCGCTTCGCGGTGGCCGATTCGAGCACGATGCGGATCTCGAACAGATCCTCGGCATCCTCGGCCGGGGAGGGCGCGACAACCGAACCGCTGAACTTCCGGGACTCGACGAGCCCATCGGCCTCGAGGGTTCGCAGCGCTTCCCGAATCGGAATCCGCGACACTTCGTAGCGTTCGGTCAGGGCGACCTCACGCAGCTTGGTCCCGGGCTCGAGCTTGCCCTTGATGATGTCGGTGCGGATCTGCGCGGCGACATCCAGTGGCGCATCGTGCGAATCAGCCATGGTCATCTCCCCGCCGCATAACCCTGTGCCCCGCGCGGATTCGCTCCGGCGCTCAGCCGCCCAGTCGCCGGATCCCTGGTCACACACGACAGCCGCCCGAGCTCCCACTCCCCCGCCCTGGTCACGTTGTGACCGCGGGCAATGAGCCCGTTGATGACATCCTCGCCGAGGCGGTCCTCGACGACCGCCCCACCCGGAACCCAGGTGCGCGGCCAGAACGACCCTGCCAACGACGTCGTGTGCAGCGCCGGCGCATCGATGGCCTCCTGCGCACGGTAGCCGCCGACCAGCATGCGCAGGACCAGCAGCAGCTGCCACTGTTCCTGCTGGTCACCGCCCGGTGATCCGAGAGCGATGACCGGCTGCCCGTCTTTCGAGATCAGCGTCGGGGTCAATGTCGTACGCGGACGCCTGCCCGGGCGCAGCGCCGAGGGAGCCGCCTCGTCGAGCCACATCATCTGCAGCCGGGTGCCGAGGCAGAATCCGAGCCCGGGAACGGTCGGCGAGGATTGCAGCCACCCTCCGGACGGGGTCGCCGCGATCATATTTCCCCACCGGTCGACGACGTCGAGGTGGCAGGTGTCGCCGTTGTTGGTGCCGTTATTCTGCACGGTCGGCTCCCCGATACCGGCCTTGATGAGCTCCTCTTTGTCTGCTCCTTCGGGAATGAGCGGAGTAGTGAAAACCGGCGCCGCCCCATCCCGGCCAAGCCCGGGACGGAATTCCGCCGATGCCTGCTCGGTGATGAGCTCTCGTCGGGAGACCGCATAGGAGTCGCTGAGCAGCCAGTCGAGGTCGACGTCGGCATCGCCGTAGTAGGTGTCACGGTCGGCCATGGCCAGCTTCAGCGCTTCGAGGATCGTGTGCGCTCCGCTCTCGGTCGACGGGTCGAGGCGGTCATCGTCGAAGCCCTCGAGGATTTTCAGAGTCTGCAGCAGCACCGGACCTTGACCCCAGGCGCCGATCTTCGCGACCTGATATCCGCGGAAGTCGATGGTGACGGGATCTTCGAACCCAGCGTCGAAGACGGAAATGTCCTTCAGAGTCATGACTCCGGCGTGGTCGCCTCCGGTCGAGTGTCTGTGCGCGGTGGTGATGAAGTCGGTGATCGCCCGCGCGACGAATCCGGACTTCCACTCCTGCCGGGCCGCTCGAATCCGCTCCTCCCGTGTCGCAGCGCCGTCACCGGCGGCGATGAGTCTGCGCAGCACATCGGCGTAGGCGTGGTTGAACACCAGCTCGCCGGCTTCGGGTACTCGGCCTTCGGGCATCCACTGTGCGACCGAGGTCGGCCAGTGATCGGTGAAGAGTTCGCTGACCTTCGCGATCGTCCCGGCTGCTCGGGCGAGGATCGGATGCCCGTTGTCGGCATAGTCGATGGCGAAGTCGAGGACGTCTGCGAGCTCCCACGTCCCATGATGTTCGAGCAGATTGAGCCACGAATCGACAGCTCCGGGAACAGCGGCAGCGAGAGCCCCGGAGCCAGGAACCATATCAAGGCCCTCGCCGCGGAAATGCTCGATCGTCGCCGCAGCCGGGGCCGGCCCTTGGCCCATCATCACCTGTGGTCGGGAAGGCTCGGCGTCGGTGGCGAAGATCCCGGTCATGTCACCGCCGGGTCCGTTGAGGTGGGGTTCGACGACGTGGAGGACGAAGGCTCCGGCGACGGCAGCATCGAAGGCGTTCCCGCCGCGTTCGAGCACCGCCTGCGATGTCGCAGTGGCCAACCAGTGCGTCGATGCCGCCATCCCGAAGTGACCTTCGAGGGTGGGGCGCGTGGTGAACGCTGGGGGCGGGGTAAAGGTCATGGGCGAAGTCCTTCGGCAGTGGTCAGCTGATCGTGGTTCGGCGTGCAAGCCTTGGCCAGCTGTCGATACCGACGATACCCGGACAATTCTGGTTGCCCCTCGATTGCATGCCAACTGTCACCTGATTAAAGTTTTGTATACAAATTACACCTCATGGCGACATTCCGGCACTGCTGCCGGCTCCACTCGCCCGGAAAGGACACCATGACTCGTCGCCTCGACCTGGCCATGCTCCTGCTGCTGACCTTCTCGACCGGCATGGTCGATGCCATCGGCTACCTCGGCTTCGACAAGGTCTTCACCGGCAATATGACCGGCAACGTCGTCATCCTCGGCATGGGCCTCGCCGGCGCCGACGGCGTTCCGGTCCTCCGCCCCGCCCTTGCCCTCGTGTTCTTCATGGTCGGTGCGGCGCTGTCGGGTCGTATCCTCGGCGACATCGGCGAGAACTGGCACCATCGGACGACCGTGATCTTCTCCGGCGTCGCCGTCGGCTGTGCCACATTGTCCGTCTATGTCGCCATCGTCCCCGATCCCGAGATCGGCCTTGCCGGCACGGTCTTCACCTCGGCCCTGTCCGCGCTCATGGGCGCGCAGGCCGCAGCCGCACGGAAGATGAAGATCGCCGACGTCACCACCGTGGTCGTGACCTCGACGATCGTCGGTCTCGCCGCTGATTCGAGGTTGGCCGGCGGGGACAACATTCGGTGGATCCGCCGAGCCCTCGCCGTCGTCCTCATCCTCATCGGCGCGCTGGCCGGTGCCGCCACGCTCATGCTCAATCAGTGGATCGGCATCGCCCTCGTCGCCGTTATGATCACCGCCGCAGCCGTGATCGGCCACCTCGGGGAAAAGAAGAGACGAACCCGCGCCGAGGCGGCCGCCGCCGTTCCTTCGAACGCCTGAGTTCCGTATCCGCCCAGTCGGGGCCGTGGTTGCAGTCGGCCACGGCCCCGATCTCACGGCGGCACCCATACCCTGGGCGTCACCGCACCCCGAGCTTCTTCCACACCACGAGGATCGCCGCCACGCTCAGCGCTCCGGCGAGCAGCACCCAGTAAGCCGGGGCTTTTGCGTCACCGGTGACGCCGATGAGCCAGGCCGCCACCAGCGGGGTCAGTCCTCCGAAGATGGCAACGCCGACGTTGTAGCCTAGTGACAACCCGGTCCCTCGCACCTCAGTCGGGAAGATGTCGCCCATGACGCTGGCCAGCGGCCCGTAATAGGCGGCTTTCAGGATCGAGAAGATGACGACCACGACGATGAGCACCGTCAGCGCGTTGGCCGCGACTACCCAGGTGAAGAGGACCCAAGTGAGCACCATGACCGCGAGCGCCGCTGGAATCATGAAGGTCAACCGTCCGACCTTGTCGCAGAAGTAGCCGGCGACCGGTGTGCAGAGGAACAGCACGAGTCCGGACACAAGCGTTGCCCAGAATCCTGCGGAGCTGTTCATACCGAGGTTGTCGACAGCGTAAGTCGGCACATACGTGATGAAGTAGTTGAGGCAGGTCGAGACAGCGATCGCACCGATCGCCAACAGCACCGCGAGTTTGTGATGTCGCAGCACCCCTCCGATTGCTGCTGCTTCCTTGGGCTTCTCAGCTTGGGCAGCGGCAAACTCGGGAGATTCGGGGACATGCCGACGTATGTAGAGTCCGACCGGGCCGACGAGGAGTCCGACGATGAATGGCAGGCGGAAGCCCCAGGTCTCGAGTTGCTCCTGCGTCAGCGTCGTCGTTACGGCCACACCGATGACGGAGGCGAGAATTGTCGACATCGCCTGCGAGGTGAACTGCCAGCTTGCAGCGAACCCTCGGCGGTCGGGCAGGTGCTCAACCATGAGCGAGGTCGCCGAACCGAACTCGCCGCCAGCGGCAAACCCCTGAATGAGTCGCGCAAGCAGTATGAGCAGCGGCGCAGCCAGTCCGATGACATGAGCCGGTGGCATGAGCACGATCATCAGGGTGCCTGCGAACATCAGCCAGATCGTCAGCGTCAGTGCCGGTTTGCGTCCCTTCCGGTCAGCAAAGCTGCCGAGCACGATTGCTCCGACCGGGCGGATGAAGAAGGACAAAGCGAAAGTGCCCAAGGCCAGCATCACTGAGACCGCATGACTCTCGGAGGGGAAGAACGCCACGGAGATGTAGACGGAGAAGTACGCATAGACCGAGATGTCGTACCACTCGAGGGCGTTTCCGATCGAGGCCGCGGTGATGACCTTCCACGATTTCACCGGTTTGTCCTCAGCGGCATTCTGCGCAGACAGCTGTTCTGTCATGACTGGGCTCCTTTGCCAGCAGTGTGATTGTGGGATGGCTTGGTTATCGGCGACATGGGGTCTCCGACAGCTGGCGGGATCATTTCGAGGAGAACCAGTCGCCCGGACGCATGCGCATGTCCCAGAACATTCCCGTCATGATCTCTGCACCCTGCTCGAGGATCGACACCAGCGCATGCTCATTCGGTGCGTGCTGGTTACATCCTGGGTAGGAATGCGGCACCCAGACGGTCGGCAGCCCGAGCACTTCGGCGAAGACATCGTTCGGGATGGTTCCCCCGAGGTTCGGCTCGACGGCGACGTCGAGTCCGGTCGTTTCGCGGATCGAGTCCACCGCTGCCGTGACGACTCGTGCTTCCGGGTCCAGACGTGTGGCCGGCATGCAGTGTTCGAGCTCGACCGCGACCCCATGGATCCCTTGTTCTTCGAGGAAGGTCCGGACCCGGTTCTCGAAATCGCTGACATCCGTGCCCACGACGTATCGCAGCTGCATGCTCGCCGAGGCGGCGCCGGGAATCGCGTTGACGACCTGAGTCGGGTCGCCCGCATCGAGGGCGAGGACCTCGAGCACATTGAACGCGAAGACCCGTTCAGCAGGGCTCAGGCCGGGCTCACCCCAGTCCGGATCGGTCTCCGGTGCACCTTCCTCGGCGATGTCAGGCAGCTTCGCCACTGCATCGAGCACCGAGGCGGGAGGATCGTCAGGGCGCAGCGCAGGGATCCGAATGACGCCGTTGGCATCCACCAGAGCGTTGATCGCGGCGGCGATGACCGTGGCCGGGTTCCGCAGCCGACCGCCCCAGTTGCCCGAGTGGTGGTCGCCGTCGCGCTCGTGGGCGATGAGCCGGAAATTCAGTGCCCCACGGGAGCCGAGGAACAGCGTGGGGACCTCGGCGGCGATCCGTGGTCCGTCGGAGGCGAGGAAGAGCTCGGCCGAGAGGTCATCGGCATGTGCGGCCGCAAACGAGCGCAAGCCCTTGGACCCCGCCTCTTCAGCGGTCTCGATGAGGATCGTGATGTTGTAGCCGAGCCTGGCTTTGCCGGTTACGTGCTCTGCACGGAGGCCGTCGAGCACGGTCTTCAATGCCGCCGTGTTCACGCTGTGCTGGCCTTTGTTGTCGGCAGTGCCGCGGCCATACAGGCGGTCACCGTCACGAGTGAGCACCCAGGGGTCGAGGCCCGCGGCCCACTGCGAATCGTGGGCGAACTGCACATCGGCATGGCCGTAGAGCAGCACCGTGGGCAGCTTCGGGTCCTCGACGCGCTTGGTGATGAGAAGCGGGTGTTCGTCCGATTCCGGATTGTCGTGGATGGTCGAAACGAAATCGAGTTCGTCGAGTTCTGGAACCAGCTCTTCGCTGAGGTAGGCCAGCGCTGCCGGCCCGCCTCCGGGTGCTTGGCTTTCGGTGCGCCGGGCGACTCTGCGGGAGAGCCGATCGATGAAGTCTGCGCTGCGGACGAATTCGCCCGCACGTCGGGCAAGATCGGTTCGGGTTTCGGGGGAATCTTCTGCACCCTTGCGGACAGTGTTCTCTGCGTTCATGACTGTCAGCATCGCCCAGCAGACGGCTCGACAACACCCGGATCCGTCCACACCCAGGTGCGTTTCCCGCACCGAGGTGGTGCGTTTGCTGCACCACCGACGTACTCTGGAGTCGCACCCGGCCGAAGGACGACCACGATGACCGATCTCCGCAGTCTCAAGACCCTGCTTGCCGTCGTCGAATACGGGTCGATCCATCTTGCCGCGAGGTCGATCTTCATCTCGCACTCGACAGCGAGCCGTCAGATCAGGAGCCTGGAAGAGCATTACGGCACACAGCTCTTCGAACGGACGAGTGCCGGAGTCAATCCCACAGCACAGTGCCTTGCCGTCGCGGATTTTGCTCGCCGAACCATCGCCGAGTCGGAACTGCTCGCCGACTCGTTCGGGGAGTACTCGGGCGCGGTCGAAACAGTCTCGATCGTGACGAGCACCGGGTTGGGGCAGACCGTGGTTGCCGATGCCATCAACCGACTGATGAGGATGACTGACAGAGTTCAGGTCAGCATCATCGACCGCGGATCGGTCGAAGCTCTGCAGGTGCTGCGGAACCGTCGGGCCGACCTGTGCGTGAATTTCTCGGTCTCCAGCCACGAATTCGGAACCTTACCGGGGGTCCGCAAAGTCGCCGAAGTGGAAGCGACGAACTTTGCGATTCTCGACGGACACCATCCGCTGGCTGACCGGTCCAGTCTTTTCATCAGCGATATGACGGACTTTCCTGTCGGAACACTTCCCGCCGGGAACACTGCTCGGATGCGCATCGAGCAGGCAGTCCGGGCCCAGGGGCAGGTCTTCTCCCCGTCACTTGAGGCCACATGTCCGGTTCTCATGCTGCGCTCTCTCGTGGGAACGTCGATGATCGCGATGATGGCCGGTCGAACCATTCCGACGAACCTCAATGCAGTTGGCTGCAAAGCGATTCCGATCGTCGATCCGGATATCGAATCGCGCTACATTCAGGTCCTCGAAGCCGATCCGCGCCGCGATTCCCACGGTCTCGACCTCATGGTGGAGGCTCTGAAGACCAGCTTGTGAGATGTTCCGGGTTCTTCACACTCTTCTTCTCGTAGAACCGCTCATCCCCTCACTCGGAGGGGAATTCAGGAAGCAGGCGCGGGCCCGAACCGTTCGAGCCGAGCGCGTCATCCGGGTTGAGTACTCGACAGCTGCGCAGGGAGACGCAGCCACAGCCGATGCATTCGACGAGCTCGCTCTCCATCCGCTCGATCTCCTTGCGACGGGCCTCCAACTTGCCTCTCCAGCGCTCGCTGATTCGTCGCCAGTCAGTCTTTCCCGGCATCCGGTCCGCAGGGAGGTCCTCGAAAACCTCGGCCACCTCCGCCAGGGGAATGCCCATCCTCTTCGCCACCTGGATCACCGACACCCGGCGGAGCACATGACGGGCGTATCGGCGCTGGCCTCCGGCAGTACGGACCGAGGCGATCAGGCCCTGCCGTTCGTAGAAATGCAAAGCAGAGACGGCGACTCCCGTCCGTGCGGCCACATCGCCCACGGACAGGATGTCGGTCGGCGACGGCTTTTTGTCGCTCATGGACATTCTTTTTCCTCGCTCAGCAGAGACCTATTGACCTCAACTTAAGTTGAGGTTCTAGCGTAATCGATATGAGAGACGAACACGAGAGTGCGATTCCCGAACACCCCTCCGAAGGCGCAACCGCGGATGCCGCCGCAGCGCAGTCGACGGGCGGCTGGCGGGAACTCTTCAGCGCCGAGCATGCAAGCGCCTCCCTCGTCCTCGCCGGCGGCATCGCGGTGTTCGCGATGAACACCTTCGTCACGGCAGCCCTTCTGCCGTCGACGATCGCCGACATTGGCGGGCAGCAGTACTTCGCATGGGTGACCACGGCATTCCTCGTCGCCTCTGTGCTCGCCTCAATGCTCGTCGCCAGAGTGCTCGGTTCGATGGGCGCTGCGTGGTCGTACCTGCTCGCGTTCGGCCTCTTCGCTGTCGGCTCGCTCGGCGCCGCGCTCGCTCCTACCATGGAGCTGCTGGTGATCGCGCGGGTCGTTCAGGGACTCGGCGGAGGTCTGCTCGCCGGGCTCAGCTACTCGGTGATCCGCGATGCCCTGCCGAAGCGCCTTTGGACTCGCGCGACAGGACTGGTCTCGGCGATGTGGGGGCTCGGCACACTTATCGGCCCAGCCGTCGGCGGAGCATTCGCCCAGGTCGGGTACTGGCGCGGGGCCTTCGGTCTGCTGACGCTGATATCGGTTGTGCTCTGCCTTATGGCGCTGCGCAGCCTTCCCCGCGAGGCTTCCGGTCAACGGGACTTCGGCCGCCTTCCGATCCCCTCGCTGTCGCTGCTCGTCCTTGCCTCCGCTGCCTTCAGTATTGCCGCAGTGGTTCACACGGGCTGGCCCACGACGATCGCTCTTGCTGCAGGAGCGGCACTCATCATCACCTTCATCGCCGTCGAACGGACTTCCGCTTCTCCAGTCCTCCCACACATCACCTACCAGCGCGGCAATCCGCTCAAGTGGATCTACCTCGTCATCGGGGTCCTCAGCTCCGCGGCGATGGTGGAGATCTTTCTGCCGAAGTTCGGTCAAGATCTCGTCGGCATGCCGCCACTGTTGGCGGCTGTGTTCGGCGTTAGCATCTCGGTCGGCTGGAGCTTCGTCCAGCTGTTCAGCGCGAGTACCGATGATTCTCGCACCGGCCGGAGGCTCATGACCCTCGGCCCCATCCTTGTGACCGCGGGGCTGGTCATCTACGCCGCGACTCAATTCGTCGACGCGGAGTGGATCGCTTGGGTCTGGGCCGTAAGTCTGGTGCTCGCCGGCTCCGGAATCGGCCTCGCCTTTCCGCACCTCAACGTCGCGGCGATGAGCAGCAGCGATGACCCCGTCGAAGGATCCAAGGCGGCCGCCGGGCTCGGCACCGCCGAGCTCATCAGCAACACGATCGCCTCAGCACTTGTCGGAGTGTTCGTCGCCGTCGGCGGTCCGGGCGCGACCGGTGCGATGACGATGGGTGCCGGCATCGCCGTCCTCGGCGGCATCGGCATCATCGGTACCGTGATGATCATGCGCGGCACCGAGGCGGCCGCCGCCGTTCCGTCAGATGTCTGAGCTCATGTTCCACCACTTGGATCTTCGGCGACACCGGCCGTGACCCCCAACCATAATCGAGACATGAGCGATGGAGCCGAGACGACAGCACTGCAGCAGCCGACCTTCCCGCTGAAGGCTCCCGGAACCGCGGTCGTCCACGCGGGTCAGCGACAGAGCCCCCGCATCGTCTCCGTCCCGACCCGCTGCACCGAGCATGTCCTCGAACTGCCGGAGGGCGCGGACCTGTTCGCCTCACTCGAAGCATCCCTGACCGACTTCGCCGTTCCCGGCATCATGGCCGAGTTCGTCTCCGGACAGTTCGGCCATATCGACTATGTTCATCCGGCCTACGGCCCCGACGCCGAGCACCCGATGTCCTTCACTCAAGCCTTCACTGTCGACGACCCCAGCCGCCTGCGCCACGCCTCGGCCACGATCGGTTGGCGCGATGACTCCCCCTTCTGCCACGTCCATGCATCGTGGACCAATGCCGACGGCGAAACCAAGGGCGGCCACCTGCTCCCGGGCACCCTGGCAGGACCGTTCGGACTGACCATCCGGCTCTTCGCCCTGCCCGATGCCCACCTGATCAGCGACGTCGATCCCGAGACAGGGTTCTCCGCCTTCGCACCGCACCTGGTCACACCGGCACACGCCGCCGCGTCATCATCAACCGCGCCCGATCTCGCCGCGGCGGCCCGCCCCGCTGAAGCCGTCGTCACCCGCGTACGTCCCGGTGAGATCCTCGACGAGGCGGTCCTCGCCGTCTGCCGCACCGCTGGCTTCGACTCCGCCGAGGTGGTCGCGAGTCTCGGCAGTACGACCGGAGCCGTGTTCACCGATGGCACCGCCCCGTGGCCGGCCGTCGAGTTCACCCATCTGAGCGGCGCCGTGACCGGAGCGCGAAACTCAACTCCACGGATCACCCTCTCCGGCGAAGTCGTCGACGTCGCCGGAGAGGTCAGCTCCGGCACCCTCAAGCCTCAAGCCAACCCCGTGGCCGTGACCTTCGAACTCTTCGTCCGCCGCACAGCCTGACCGGACACGTCGCCCAGCCAGACAGGTCCGCAGAGACAACGATCCCCGCACCATCTTGAGGATGATGCGGGGATCGTCCGTTCGAGCTCAGAACACTCAAACGCTCACGACATCACGGCCCCGCCGTCGATGCGGAGGATCTGTCCGGTCGTGAACGCGGCCCCATCGGTGGCAAGGTAGGCGACCGCCTCGGCGATCTCATCCGGCTGGCCCATCCGATCGAGAGCCTGCCCTGAGGTGTCATAAGTCTGACCGACGGTGAGCGCTGATTCGACCGGCCCCGGTGCCACCGAATTGCAGCGGATGCCCTGGCGTCCGTACTCCTTGGCCACCCATTTCGTCAGGGCGATGATCCCGCCCTTGCTCGCCGCATATGCCGGCCCCGACCTTGCCCCGGCTTCCCCGTCGGAGACCGCTCCGCCGTTGATGCCCGAGATCGATGAGATGTTGATGATCGACCCGCGTCCCGCATCACACATGTGCGGGTGGACGGCGGCCTTGATGAAGTTGAACGTCCCACCCAGGTTGGTCTCGATGTCGCGCTGCCACTGTTCGGCGGTGATCCCATCGATGCCGATGCGCGCGGCAGTGCCTGCATTGTTGACGAGGATATCGAGACCCCCGAAGGTCGACACGAACGACCCGACCGCGGCAGTCACTTCCTCGGCGTCGCGGACATCGAGTGAGAACGCGGCGAACCGCTGGTCCGGGTACTCCGAAGCCAACGACGCGGCGGCCTCCTCGGCGCCCTTAAGATCGACGATGCCGACCGAGGCACCCCGCCTGGCCAGTGCAGTGGCGATGGCCAGGCCGATGCCCTGCGCGGCACCGGTGACCAGGGCCGTCTTGTTCGTGAGCAGATACGGTTCCATGATTCTCCTTCGACAGAGTTGAGTGAGGCGTGAACTACCCGACCCCGAGCAGGTCCGGCAGCCAGTTCGAGATCGCCGGGATGTAGGTGATGAGCAGCAGAGCGATGATCGCGCAAATGAGGAACGGCATGATTCCGCGCACGACCTCCTCGAGCTTGACCTTTCCGATGCCCGCACCCACATAGAGGTTGAGCCCGACCGGCGGCGTGAACAGGCCGATCGCCAGGTTGACGGTCATGAACACACCGATAGTCGTCATGTCCACACCCACGCCGATGAGGATCGGCACGAGGATCGGGATGAACAGGTAGAACGCGCTGATCGCGTCGACGAAGGCGCCGACGATGAGCAGGATGATCGTGATCGCTGCGAGGATGAGGTACTTGTTGTCCGTCACGCCCAGCACGGCTGTCGAGATCCGGTCGGCCACGCCTTCGACGGTGATGACGTAGGAGAAGAGGCTGGCCACGCCGACGATGAACATGATGACCGCGGTCGAGACCCCGGATTCGAGGAATACCTTCGGCATGTCCTTCCAACCCAGCTCCCGGTAGACGAACACCCCGACGATGAGCGCGTACACGGATGCGACGGCTCCCGCCTCGGTGGGGGTGAAGATTCCGCCGTAGATCCCGCCGAGGATGATCACCGGAATGAGCAGGCCCGGGATCGCCTTGACCAGTGCGGCCATGATCTCGCCGAACCCGCCCTCGGGGTTGACCGTGACCGTCGGATCCGCCGATCCGACCGACCCGGACCCGACCGACCTCGAAGTCCCGGAAACCCCGGAACTCGCCGAGGCGGCCTTCCCGTTCGCCGTCAGCAGCTGGGTCTTGCTCCCTGCCGCGCTGTCACCCGAACCGCCGTTCCCGGCGGAGTCAGCACCGGCGGAACCGGACGCCGACGTTCCGGTCGACGTCGACCCCGTGACCGCCTCGGCGTCGGGCTTCGTTCTCACCGGCAGACCGGCGAGCTCACGCACCCTAGGGACGAACAGGGCGGCGATGAAGAACGCAACGGCCATGATGATGCCGGGCACGATGCCGGCGATGAACAGTCGGGAGATCGAGATCTTGCCGAACTCGGCGGCGACGACGGCGAAGATGATGAACGCGATCGACGGCGGCACGACGATGCCCATCGAACCGGAGGCCGCGACGAGGGAGACCGCGTGCTTCTTCTGGTACCCGTTGCGCACGAGCGCGGGGATGAGGATCGCACCGATCGCGGCCACGGTGGCAGGACCGGATCCGGAAATGGCGGAGAAGAAGAACGCGGAGATGATCGTCACTGCGGCCAGGCCGTGGCGCAGCCGTCCGAAGATGAGGAACGCGAGGTCGACGAGTCGCTGCGAGATGCCCGTGTACTGCATGACGATGCCGGCGAGGATGAAGAACGGGATCGCCAACAGCGTGCCCGAACTCATCGACGGGAACATCACCGAGGGCACGACGTCGAGGACCTGCACACCGTCGGTGGTCACCAGGGTGACGACGGCGGAGAGGCCGAGGGCGAAGGCGACGGGGATCCCGAGGCCGAGGAAGAGGAAGAAGCTGCCGAAGAGCAGAAGCGCGATCATTTCCGGCCCCCTTCGCGATCGGAGGAGAATTCGGACGAGTCGATGGTCGGAGCGGCTTCGCTGGCGAGCCGCTCGACGACTGCCTCGGCGGAGGTGTCCTCATGCAGAGCCGTCCGCAGGGCCTGAAGACTGCGGATGATTCCGAGCAGCCCGGCCAAGGGAATCGACAGGGTGAACAGCCACTGCGGGATGCCCAGCGACGGCGTCGCCCGGCCACGCAGTCCCTGCGCGATCGTCATCTCGCCGCCCCAGATGAGCAGGACGGCCAGGAAGACGACGATGAGGGTGGTGCCGGTGATGAGCAGGACGCGGCGGACGCTGCCTTTTGCGTTCTCCACGAGGTAGGTGAATCCGAGATGCGCGCCGAGGCGGATCCCGACGACGGCTCCCATCATCGTGAGCACGACGAGGAGGTTGATGGTGATCTCCTCGGAGAAGGCCAGCGAGGCCTTGAAGATGTAGCGGGAGAGGACGTTGACGAAGGTGACGACGACGATCACCATAAATGAGGCGATGACGACCCAGTCCTCGAAGAATCTGATGACTCTCATCTCACAGTCCTTTCGGGATGAACGCCTGGGACAAGTCCGGTCCCCAGACCTTGCGGTATTCGCTGTAGATCGGACCCAGCTTGGCGCGGAAGGCGTCCTTCTCCTCGTCGCTGAGTTCGTTGACCTCCATGCCGGAGTCGGCGAGTTCGGCGATGAGCTTCTCTTCGCCGTCCCTGTTCTTCTTGATCTGGAAGTCGTTGGCCTCGCCGGCCAGGCGGGTCACGAGCTTCTGGTCCTCAGGCGTCAGGGAGTCGAAGAGGTCCTTGTTGATGCCGAGGATGAGCGGATCGTACGAGTAGTTCCACAGCGTCAGGTACGGCTGGACCTCCTGCAGGTTCGCCGAGTAGATGACGTCGATCGGGTTCTCCTGACCATCGATGGCTCCCTGCTGCAGGGCCGTGAAGACCTCACCGAAGGGCATCGTCGTCGGGTTCGCGCCGAGTCCGCGGTAGAGGTCGGTGTACATGCCGAAGCCGGGGATCCGGAACTTCATGCCCTTCATGTCGTCGGGCGTGTGGATGGGCCGATGCGTGTTCGTCAGCTGCCGCATTCCGGATTCGCCGAAGCCGAGCAGATGCACTCCGCGTTCGGCGAGGTAGTCTCCGTAGACGTCCCCGCCTTTTCCGGCGAGCGCCTTCTGGCCGTCCTCGACGGAGTCGAAGATGAAGGGAGCGGTGACAGCGCCGAAGCGCGGGTCGACGCCGGCGTAGATGATCGGCGAGTTGTAGGAGAAGTCCTTCGCCCCGTCCATGAGCTGTTCGACTCCGGCCGTCGGTTCACCTGCAGAGAGTCGTTCGCTGGTGAAGATCTTCATGGTGATCCGGCCGTCGGTCTCCTTCTCGAGGTCCTTGGCGAGCTTCTCCGCCGCGAGGTACCACGTCGAGGTCGACCCGGTCGTCACCGTCATCTTCCACCGGTAGCGCTGCTTTCCGTCGTCGGTGGTGCCGAAGTTCGTTCCGCACCCTGCCAGCAGCAGGGCGCACACCATCAGTACGGCGGACCAGACGAGCATGGTCCTCGTCGTCCGTGTTCTCGGCACCATTGCCTCCTTGATTTCTGTTATTTCACTGTCGTTGGGTTCGGTGGGGTCAGGCCCCCGCCGGGGCGACCGCCGCCGGTCGCGCGAACCGCAGCCTCATCGTTTCGGCATCCCCGCGTAATGCGTCAGTCCCCCATCCACGGGGATGAGCGTGGAGTTGATGTACGCCGATTCGCTGGATGCGAGGAACACCGCGAGGTCCGCGACGTCCTCGGGCCTGCCCATCTTCCCGGTCGGCGACTGCGCATGCCGGGCGGCGAGCATCTCCTCGACCGAGCCGTAGTGGCCCGAGATCGAACGGTGGATGAGCGGGGTCTCGATGAGGCCCGGGGCGATCGAGTTCGCACGTATGCCTTCGGAGGCATACTGCGCGCCGACGACCTTCGTCAGCTCGATCAGCCCCGCCTTCGACGCCGCATACGCCGGGTAGTCATACCCCATATAGCGCATGCCGCCGACCGAGGACACCGTGATGATCGACCCGCGCCCGGCCGCGCGCATATGCGGCAGTGCATGCTTGATCGCCGAGAACGCCCCGGTGAGGTTGATGTCGAGGGCGCGCCTGAAGCCGTCGGTGTCGAGTTCGTCGACTCCTCCGTTGACGACGATTCCGACGTTGTAATGGAGCACAGTCGGTCCACCGAGGCGGTCGGCGCAGTGAGCGAACGCCGCTGCCAGGGAGTCTTCGTCGCCGACATCTGCGACTACCGTGGTCAGCTGAGCGTCGAGATCGACCTCCGTATTGGGAACAACCCCGTCGAGGCGGCCCCGCCCAGCCGTGACCGCGCCGTTCGAGTCGACCTGGGCAGCCGCCTCGGCGAGGGCCCGTGTCGCTTCGTCAAGCGCACCTGGGTCTCGGTCGACGATGCAGACCTTCGCTCCCTCGCGCAGGAATCCGATCGCCGCAGCGAAGCCGTTGTTCACCTCCCCGTCCGGAGTGCCGCAGCCGATTGCCATGATCGTCGTGCCGACCAACCTACCCATCGGCACTGACACGGCTGCCGTCTCTGTCGTATTCATCGTGCGCTGCCCCGTCCCTGGGAGTATTCGGCCTTGAGTTCCTTGCGTGCGAGTTTGCCGTAGGCGGTGACCGGCATGGTCTCGACGAAGTGGATCTCCTTGGGAACCTTGTAATTCGCCAGCCCCGACTTGCACAGCGCGGTCAGCCGCTCGGCCAGGTCATCGGCGTCGGCACCTCCGTCGCCCGCACTTCTGTCACGGGCACCTTCGTTCCCGGTCGACGGCGCACGTTCGATGACGGCCACGCCGATCTCGCCCCACTGCGGGTCGGGCACGCCGACGACGACGGCCTGGGCCACTTCGGTGTCGGTGAGGAGGAGCTCCTCGATTTCGCGGGGGTAGACGTTCGAACCGCCGGAGATGTACATATCGGACTTCCGGCCGGTGAGGAACAGGTACCCCCGTTCGTCGAGGTAGCCGACGTCGCCCGTGTGGAAGAGCCCTCCGGCGAAGGACTCGGCATTCGCATCGGGGCGGCCGAGGTAGCCGGCGCACACGGTCGGCCCGGCCACGCAGACTTCGCCCTGCTCACCGGCGGGCAGCTGTGCGCCGGTCTCGCCGACGATGACGATCTCGACCCCGGTGCGGGCTCGGCCGCAGGTGCCGATGCCGGCGCCATCGACGGGGATGGCCCCATGATCCTCGGGGCGGAGGATCGTGATCGCTCCGGTCACCTCGGCGAGCCCGAAGTACTGGACGAGGCACGGTCCGAGCCGCTCGAGTGCCCGGGCCTGGTCGGCAGCGAGCATCGGCGCTCCGGCGTAGATGACCCGCTCGAGGGTGTGGTCCTCGGGTCCGCGGCCCGACGGGTAGCCGGCGGCGATGCGGCTGAGGATGGTCGGGACGGTGAAGGCATTCGTGATCCCGTAGGCGTCGATCGCCGGCCACAGGGACTCCACGCTGGGCTTGCCACCGGGGTGGATGATCGACGGGGTGCCGCCGAAGACCTGACCGAGCATGTGGATGCCCGCACCGTGCGACAGCGGCGCGAGCACGAGGGACGCCCCCGTCTCGTCCTCGTTGGGAAAGAGGTCGCAGCGGTGATTCATCAGCACCGCACCGAGGTGGCGGTGCGTGAAAGTCGCAGCCTTGGGTCGCCCGGTCGACCCGGAGGTGAAGAAGTACCAGCAGGGGTCGTCCTCGTCGACAGTCGAGTCGACGGCCTCTGCCGGTGCGGCTGCCGCCTGGGCTGTGGGCAGGTCGCCGATCCAGAAGACGGGGCCGGTGAAGCCGGTGTCTTTGAGGGCGGTGACGAAGTCGGTGTGGGCGCGGTCGGCGATGACGGCGGCAGGGGCGACTTCGGCGCTGATGCCGAGCAGCTCCTCGGTCGACAGGGCCGCATTCGGTGGGGCGATGACGCCGCCGGAGCGCAGAATCCCCCAGAAGGACTGGACCACCTCGGCGTGGTTGGCCGAGACGAGGAGGACGGTGTCGCGGCGGTTGACGCCACCGGCCTGGAGGGCAGCGGCGAGCGCCTCGGCGCGGGCGTCGAGTTCGGCCCAGGTCCACCGCTGCCCGTGATCGTCGTCGACGACGGCGAGGCGGTCGGGGATTCGGCGGGCGGTCTGGGTGAGGAAGTGGGAGACGTTGACCCCGCGCCGAGGCGTGGGCGTGAAGTCCTTGGCCGGGGAAGTCTGGGAGATGGCGCGCATCAGCGGACGCGTTCGAGGACGGAGGCGAAGTTCGACACGGCGGCACCGCCCATATTGAAGACTCCGGCGAGTTCCGGTGCCTCGATCTGGATGCCGGGCGAGCGACCGGTCAGCTGCGCGGCAGCGAGGGCGTGCATGGACACACCGGTGGCGCCGATGGGGTGGCCCTTGGCCTTGAGTCCGCCGGAGGGGTTGACGGGCAGGCGGCCGCCGACCGCGGTGGCACCCTCGTCGAGCAGGGTGTGTCCCTGGCCGGGGGCGGCGAGCCCGAAGGCTTCGTATTCGAGGAGTTCGGCGATGGTGAAGCAGTCGTGAGTCTCGAGGAAATCGAGGTCGTCGATGCCGATGCCGGCGGCTGTCAGCGCCTGATTCATGGCGGCCCGGGCGCCGGCCATCTCGAGCGGGTCGCGTTGGGACAGCGGCAGGACGTCGTTGGCGTTGCCCATGCCTCTCCAGGTCACGGCCTGCGGTGCGGAGGCGGCGACATCCTCGGCGGCCAGGACCAGGGCTGCGGCCCCGTCGGAGACCATCGAGCAGTCGGTGCGGCGCAGGGGTTCGGCGACGTACGGGTTCTTCTCGCTCACGGTGTTGCAGAAATCGAAGCCGAGGTCCTTCTGCATATGGGCGAGTGGGTTCTGCGATCCGTTTGCGTGGTTCTTCGCGGCGATCTTCGCGAGTGCTTCGGAGCGGTCGCCGTAGCGGTCGAAGTACTGGCGGGCGATCTCGCCGAAGACTCCGGCGAAGGACTTATAGTGCTCTTCCTCTTCCCGGAAGCTGGCGCTGAGAAGCACTTCGTTGACGTCGTGGCCGGAGGCCTGGGTCATGCGTTCGGCGCCGATGACCAGGGCGGTCTTGTGGCGGCCGGCGGCGATGGAGTCATGGGCTGCGAAGATCGCGGCGGAACCGGTGGCGCAGGCGTTCTCGTGCCGGTGGGCCGGTGTGCGGGCGAGTTCGGGGAACACGGTGCCCGGCAGTGCGGCTTCGAAGCCTTGGCGGGAGAGTCCGTTGTTGAAGACGCCGACGTGGATGACGTCGATGTCGGCCGGCTCCAGTCCCGCCTCGGCGATGGCGTCGCGGGCGACGTCGGCCATCATCTGGGGCAGCGGTGATTCGGACCGACCGAACTTTCCGTGGGACCAGCCGATGATCGCAGGTGAGGACATGGACACTCCTTCGGGTACTGGGCTCTGCACAACGAGCACTGTCCTCTCATACTTTCCCGGTCCCATCTGCTGGTCAAAGAAAATCCACCATATGGAACATTGGTGTCGGCCTTCGACACACCACCCCTGGCCTAGCCACCGAAAAACGGGCGGAGCGTCGAGAAACGGGCGCGCACACCCGTTTCTCGACGCTCCGTGCGTTTTTCGATAAAGCCCCGCCAGCGCGGCGGCTAGCCGAGCTGTTCGCGCAGGGCCTGAGCCGTGGTCCGCGGATCGTAGCCCTCGGCCACGCCCTCGACGATGACGATGTCGGTGTCGATATGGCGCGAACGCAGCGGGGCGATCTCCTGATAGGCCGGGCTGTCCCACCATTCGTGAGCGAGCCGAGCGTCGGGGAAGGCGATCATGACGACGTGTCCCGGCCACTGGCCTTCCATCACCTCGCGGGCGGTGCCGTGGACGAGGAACCGTCCGCCGAAGGGTTCGAAGGTCTCGCCGATCCGGTCGATGTACTCGGCGACCTCGGGATGGGGCGTGAACTGCTGCAGGTGGGCGATCGCGTAGGCGGTCATGGTGTCACTCTCCTGTATTCTCTGTGTGCCTCGATGAGTTGCGCTGGTGCGATTCATTGCCGTGGTTCGAGGATTTGCTGCCGTGTGACGGCTCGCCAACCGGCGGCGTCTCATCGCTGTTTCGCGTCCTTCCGGCCGGCGGCGACCGACGGACGAGTTCCAGCAGAATCAGGGCAGCCAGTCCGAATCCCGCCGCGGCCAAAGGCAGAATCCCGGGACCCGCCTCGGTGAGTACGACTCCGCCGACTGCAGCTCCGAACGCGATGCCCAGGTAGGTCCCCGATGCGTTGAGTGCCAACGCCTGTCCCGCCAATGGCCCGGCCAACGTGTGCAGGCGCATCTGGATCGCCGGTGAGTTCCAGAAGGCCATTCCGCCCCACACTGTCGTGACGATGAGCACGAGCCAGATGGGCACGGGCCGGAATGCCCACATCCCCCACATCGCGACCATGGCGGCGATGATGACGCCGATCCCGAAGAACAGTGCTCGCCCCGGGCCCCATCGGTCTGCGACCTGACCGCCGAGCCAGATTCCGGCCATGCCCGCGAACCCGGAGAGTCCGAATGCCACTCCCCGCTCCTCGACTCCCGCTCCGGCAGTCGCGCTGAGATAGGGCGCCAAATAGGTGAGGACCATCATCGTTCCAGCCATGAGCAGACAGTTTGCCGCGAGGCTCACGGCAATCGGCGCACGCGTGAGGCTGCGCAGCTGTTCCGACAATCGTGGAGAACGATCTCCACGCCCGCCTCCCGGAACGGTGAGGAGGACACCGATGAGCGCGAGCATCCCGGCTACGGCAACCGCCAGGAAGGTCGCCCGCCAGCCGAACGCTCCGCCGATCCACGTACCCAGCGGGACTCCCAGCGCGATGGATCCGGTCACCCCGAGAGAGACCGTCGCCAGGTACCGTCCGGTCTTCCCAGCCGGCGCGTGCGACGCAGCGAAAGCGAAGATGGCCGGAGTGACGCTGGCCGCAGCCGCGGCCGCCACCACCCTCAGGACCATCAGCACGCCGAAGGACGAGGCGACCACCGCACCGAGATTCGCTCCCGCGAAGATGATGAGGGCAACGAGGAACAGCCGCCGAGGCGGGACCCGAGCCAGCGCGACAGCTGCCACCGGCGCGGCCACTGCCACGGTCGCCGAGAACGCCGTGACGAGCTGCCCGGCCTGGCCTTCGGTCACCCCGAGATCGGTCGCGATCTCAGGCAGGATGCCGGCGATGACGTAGTCGTCTGTGTAGAGGACGAAGGAAACTGCGAGAAGGACGATGAGCCAGGGCGGCATCACGTCGGCTGCTTCGCGTCATCGCGCCGAAGCGGGGACTGGCGGCGCAGGTGGGTCCTGAGCACAGCAATGCCGTAGAGGCTGGCACCCGGGGTCGCGAGAACAGCGATGCCGGTAACCACCGGCGCGACCTCTCCGCCTTGAGCGAGGAGGATCTGCGTCGGTCCCTGGAGAGCCACAACGCAGCACCCGGTCCACGTCACCAGCCACGCCGCGCGCGGCCATCGTCCAAGGTGGCGGGAGAGCAGCGGACACAGCAGGGAGAGAAAGCCCAGCAGAGCTGTCGCCGCCAGCACCATCCTCTGCGCCGGTTGCTCCATCCCCTGCGGTCCGGTGCTTCCCGGTCCCGCAATCGCCCAGACGGCCATAGCACAGCTGAAGGGCAGAACGCCGAGCACACCGCAGACGGTCATGATCAGCGACGGAGCCGGTGGCGGCGTATCCAACAGATCGCCCCAGCGCCGGATCACGTAGGCGCCGACGACGATCGCTATCGCCGCGCCCAGAGCGCAGAATCCGGAGTAGACGAGGCCGAACACCCACGGGTGCATCCCCGAATCGGGCAGCCGCAGCTCCCCGTCGATGAGCGCCTGGATGAGAATGCCCGGTGGAAGTCCCAGCAGTATCGGCCCGAGCAGCCCGGCGGCTCCGGCTCCGAGCACGAACACCACGGGCGCCGGAATGCGGCGCGCCCACGGCCGCGTCAGCGCCACCACGAAGGCCACGCCCGTCACCATCATCGCGAGAGTGATGGTGTTTCCGATGAGGAAGCGCGGTGTGAGCATCCCCTCGCCTCCGCTCGCGGTGGTCGATCCGAAAGATGAGCCGCTCAGCCACAGGATCTTGAAGATCACATACGGCAGAACCGCGACGATCGCCGTGACGATGGCGGCACGCTGCAGCGAAGAGACAGGGGCAGGTGCTGATGTCCGTGTATTCGCCACGGCGACTCCCGAATTAGAGGACGTTCTCTAGATGCTAGTCTCTAGTCTGAGGTACGGTTCCTCGAGGGTCAACCCTTTGAACGAGATTCTCCGATTCGCTGGAGCGAGAGGACGTGACAAAAATGGCGAAACGCGCGCTCTATTCGCGGGACGATATTCTCTCGGCGGCCATCAGCTCCGTCGGCCGACGTGGTCACGCCGCCACAGTGGCCGATGTGACGCACGAGCTCGGTGCACCTTCGGGATCGATCTACCACCGGTTCCCCACTCGGGAGTCGCTGTTCGCCTCTGCCTGGATCCGCTGCGTCCATCAGTTCCATGACACCTTCGCCACGATCACGGACGTCGACGATCCGCTGGAGGCGATCGTCGAGACCGGTCTGCTGATCCCCAGGTTCTGCCGGGAGAACCCCGATAAGGCGCGGACTCTCACCCTCTACCGGCACTCCGAACTGCTCGCAGGCCCTCCCAAGGGACTGCTCGATGACCTCACAGGACTCAACGATCCCGTAGTCGCCCACATCTCCGAACTCACGCGACGGCGCTTCGGCGACGTCACCCCTCGCAGCGTCGAACTCGTCGCCCTGGCCTGCCGCGAGACTCCGTACGGCATGGTGCGCGGCCTCATCGGCGGCGAGATCCCGGCCTGGCTCGACCAGCCGATCGCCGCAGCGATCACCGCGGTAGCCTCACTGGATCCTTCAACCGACGACTGAGCTCTCCACCAGTCCGTCGAAAAACGCGTTGAGCGTCGAGGCACGGGTGCGCTCCCCCGTGTCTCGACGCTCCGTGCGTTTTTCGATGAGTTCCGGCCGGAAGACGTGCCCGCTCAGCCTTTGAGGCGAGTCATCTCCGGGTCGAAGAGCGGTTCGGCAGTGACCGTGGCCGGCAGCCGTCGACCGAGGTATTCGATCTCCACGGCGTCACCGACTCCCAGGGTGTTCGGCAGCCACGCGTAGGCGATCGACTTCCCGATCGAGTAGCCGTAGGCCGCCGATGTGACGTACCCATCCGCGACACCCGAGCCGACCGTCCCGGCCGATCCGTCCGACTTCGCCGAGGCGGCCCCGCCATCCGCGTCACCCGAGCGTTCCCCGCTGACTACGTACACCGGTTCTTTGCCGAGCACGACGTCCGAGGGCACGTCGAGAGTCAGGCAGGTCAGTTTCGTCGTCGCTTCAGCCGCCCTCGGCTCCAGCGCGGCCTTGCCGATGAAGTCGTCGGCCTTGGAAGCCTTCACGGCGAATCCGAGGCCGGCTTGAACCGGTTCGTGTTCGCTGGTCATATCGGTGCCGAAGGATCGGAACCCCTTCTCCAGGCGCATCGAGTTGAAGGCTTCGCGGCCTCCGGCGATGATGCCGAATTCCTCACCGGCTTCCCACAGCACGTCCCACAGTCGCGACCCGAGATCGGCCGAGGTGTAGATCTCCCAGCCGAGTTCGCCGACATAGGACAGACGCATCGTCGTCACCGGCACTCCCCCAAGCACTGCGGGCTTCGTGCGGAAGTACTTGAGTCCGGCGTCGCTGAAGTCCTCGTCGGTGACCTTGGAGATGACGTCCCTGGCCAGAGGACCCCACAGTCCGATGCAGCAGGTTCCCGGTGTCGTCTCGCGTACGGTCACCCATTTCGATGGGTCGGCGGCCGACTGGTGCCTGGCCGCCCGCGAGATGGAAGCAAGGTCGATGTTCGAGTTCGCTCCCACCTGGTAGGTCTCCTCGTCGAGGATCGCGACCGTGATGTCGCTGGTGATGCCGCCTGCCTCATCGAGCAGCAGCGTGTAGCTGACCGCTCCCGGTTTGCGCAGCATCGACGAGGTAGTCATCCCGTGCAGCAGTTCGCCGGCACCGGGGCCGGTGACTTCGAAGCGCTTGAGCTGGGTCATGTCGAACATCGCCACCGAGGTGCGCGTCTTCCAGGCCTCGGCCGCGGCGATGGGCGAATGGAACTGATCCGCCCAGGCGTCTCGTTCCGGTGCCGCCCATTCCGCGGGCATGTCCGCGAGCAGAGCAGCGTTCGCGTCGAACCAGTGCGGACGCTCCCAGCCGGAGGTCTCAAGGAAGAACGCCCCGAGCTCCTCCTGCTGCCGCCGGAACGGGCTCGACCGCAGGTCACGCGGCGAGACCCGCGGCTGCAGAGGATGGATGATGTCGTAGATCTCAACGAAGTTCTGCTGCGAGGTCTCGCTGACGTAGTCGGCGTTCGTCTGCACATCCTCGAAGCGGTTGAGGTCGATGCCGGACAGGTCGGTGCGTGAGCGCCCTTCCGCGATGAGTTCGGCCACGGCCCGGGCAATACCGGCACCATGGGTCACCCACACCGCCTCGGCGACGAAGAATCCGTCGACCTGACGGGACTGTCCGACGAGCGAACCGCCGTCCGGGGTGAACGAGAAGATGCCGTTGAACCCGCGCTGGATCTGCGTCTGTGCGAGTTCAGGCAGCAGAGTCTTCGTCGCTTCCCATTCGGGGGCGAAGTCGTCCGGGGTGAAGTCGAGGCTCGAGGGCATCCGTTCACTCGTGATCTCGTCGGGCGAGTAGGTCTGCAGCGTGTCGAGGTCGACGGGCATAGGCCGGTGCGCGTAGGAACCGATGCCGATCCGCTCGCCCCATTCGCGGTAGTACAGGTCCTTGTCCTGGTAGCGCAGGATGGGTCGCTTCGCCCCGGCCGGCAATTCGTTCGCACCTACCAAGGAGGGCACCTCGGTGGTCCAGGCGAACTGGTGTCCCAGCGGCAGCAGCGGGATCGGGGTGCCGACCATCTCACCGATCTTCGGTCCCCAGAAGCCAGCGCAGGAGACGACGATATCGGCGGGGATCCGGTCCTCACCGGCGATGACCGCGGTGACCCGCCCGCCGGTGGTCTCGATATCGGTCACCGTGGTGCGGTCGCGGAATTCGACTCCCGCGGCACGGGCGCGGTCGATGACGAGCTGTGTGCCCTTCGCCGCCAATGCAAGGCCGTCACCTGGGGTGAGCAGTCCGCCGTGGACCATGTCCCGGTTGAGCATGGGGAAGAGCTTCGCGCATTCGTCGGGGTCGATGACGTCGGCTTCGACGCCGTAGGAGCGGTTCCATCCGGCTCGGCGGTGCAGGTCCTGCAGCCGATCCTCAGTGGTGGCGATCTCGAGGCCTCCGACGGGCAGGAACGATCCGCGCCCGTCGGCGTCCTTGAGCGAGGTGAGTTTCTCGATCGTGTACTGCGCGAATTCGGTCATCGACTTCGATGCATTTGATGAGAAGACGAGTCCCGGGGCGTGCGAGGTCGAGCCGCCCGGGATGTTCAGCGGGCCCTGTTCGATGACGAGGGTGTTGGTCCAGCCCAGCTGCGCGAGTTCGTCGGCGAGGTTGGCGCCGACGATGCCGGCTCCGATGATGACGACTCGTGGTGATGAGATCGGCACTGAGTACTCCTTAATGATGAAAGTTGTGGGGACTGTTTTGCAGAGGATGTCGCGGTTTCAGCCGCGGTTCAGGCGTCGATGACGAGGTCGGTCTTCGCCGTCGAGCAGCACGGCAGGAACTTCCCCGCGTCGATCTCGCGGGCGCGGATGCCGCCCAGATGGTTCATCTCGACATCGCCGTCGAGTTTGACGACCTTGCAGGATCCGCACATGCCCTCCTGGCAGTTCGCGGGGATCTTCACCCCCGCCTTCCGCGCAGCCTGGAGGACCGTTTCGTCCTCCCCGACGCAGACGTTGAGGCCGGTGCGCACGAACGACATCGTGTGCTCACCCTGCCCCACAGTAGGCAGTGCGGCCGGGTCGACGACGGCGATTTCGTCATCGTCGCCCGCATCCTTCGCCGAGGCGGCCGCCCCATCCCCAGCCGGGACCGCGGACCCAGCGTCGGACGAAGAATCGGGACCCGCCTCGGCGAGGTTCTCATCGGTGACGCCGACGACCTCGATCTCGACGTCGTCCTCGACCGGCACGACCGCCTGGGCGTCGACTGCTTCGGTCGGTGCACCGAGCGCCTCGATCGGACCGTCGGCGTCGTACTCGGGTTCGTACATGTCGAGTGCGGCCGGCTGGGACTCGAAGTACTCCTCGGTCGTCGCTGCGATCTCCTCGGCTATCTCACCGGCGATGGCGACTTCCTCTGCGTATTCGGCACGGATCTCACGATCACCGGAGAAGAACTCCATGAACACCGAGGTGTCGTCGACGCCGACTTCGCGCAGCAGCTCGGTCGCCGAGTTGAGGTATCCCTCCGGGCCGCAGGCGAAGACCTGTCGCCCATTGGCGTCGGGGACGAGCTCCTCGAGCAGCGCCGTCGACAGCCGTCCCGTCCGCCCCTCCCATTCCTCGCCGCATTCCCGATCGCCGAGGCAGTAGATGACCTTGATCCGGAAATCCACGTTCGCGAGGAAGTCGAGTTCCTCGGAGAAGGCGAAGGAGTCGGGTGCGGCTCCGTGGTAGAGGAGGACGACATCGGCTTGGCCGGGCAGCGAATGCACGGTGCGGATCATCGACATCAGCGGGGTGATCCCGGCTCCGGCCGCGAGCAGCAGGAACCGTGCCCTCCGGTCGTAATCTGCGAGGTGGAAGGCGCCGACCGGGCCGAGCATGTCGAGGACGGTGCCGGGGCGGAGGTGGTCATGCGCCCATGGCGACACCTTGCCATTGGGGTCGCGTTTGATCGTGATCGAGAATGTCCACGGCTCGGTCGGCGCCGAGGAGATCGAATAGCTGCGCGACACCGGCTCGGCATCGGGTCCGTCGATGGGGAAGTCGATGTTGATGTACTGCCCCGATCGGAACGCCAGGGGCGCCCCGTCCATACGACGGAAGACGAAGACCATCATCCCTCCCGCCTCGGGGATGGTCTCCACACATTCGGCGGCGAATTCCTGCGGGTGCCATGGTCCCAGGGCGATGGCGGCTCCGGCCGGCTCCGAGGCGCTCGAGAGCACGCGGTTCCAGGGCATTTCCAGTCCGCGCACCCGCTGGGCCAGCGGCAGCGCGGGCACAGCGGACGATCTCATCCGACGTGCTCCCGCATCCGCTGCACGTACCAGTTGATGAAGGCTTCGACCTGGTACTCGCTCTTCATATACGGACCCTGCTCATAGAACGGACTCGCCGCTCCCTGCTGGCAGAGTTCGACGAAGGCCTTGTCCTGCAGGTTGGTCTGCTTCCATGTGTGAGTGAGGGTCTCCAGGTCATAGTCGACGCCTTCGACGGCGTCGTCGGCGACGAGCCAAGTGGTGCGCACGAGGGTCTTCGAGGCACTGATCGGGAATGCCGCAAAGGTGATGACGTGATCGCCGAGGAGGTGGAACCACGAGTTCGGCTGCAGATGCATCGAACAGCGCCCGAGACGGAAGTCCGGCAGGTCGCCGAGCAGCTTCTTCGACAGCCGGCGCCCGTCTGCCGAGAAGGACTCTCCCGCTCCGTCGAGCGATTCGCGGGAGATGCGGATGCCGCCGACGCGGGTGTCGAGTTCTTCGACGACCTCATAGGGCAGGCCGTAGCGGCGGCAACGGTATTCGAGGGAGGCCTGCGCCTGCTGATTGCGGTCCCAGACGTCTTCGAGGTGCGGCGGGATCGTCTCGTCGGTCAGCCCCCAGGTCGGAAACAGCGAGCACGCGAGCTCCGGGTGGCCGTCGCAGTGGTAGCACTCGCGGTTGTTCTCCATCACGAGCTTCCAGTTGCCCTCTTCGACGATGTTCTGCTGAAAGGCGACCTTCGTCTTCGCCAGCTCGTGCGGGGCGACATAGGGTTCGAAGATCTTCGCGGTCTCATGGAAGTCAATCGGCGGCTCTTCGGCCAGGCAGATGAAAACGAGCCCGGCGGCGATCTTCCCGTGCGCGCGTTTGAGTGCGTAGCAGGACTTGTCGAAGGTCATCTCCCCCGGCGCCGAGGCGTGGATGAGGTCGCCCTCGGGAGAATACGTCCACGAGTGGTAGCCGCACACGAGGTTGCCCGTCGTGCCCTGCGGATCGGTGAGGACTCGTGCCCCGCGGTGCCGGCAGACGTTGTGGAGGACGTTGACGCCGCCATCGTCGCCTCGCAGGACGATGAGGGAGTACGGACCGTAGTCGAGCGTGACATAGTCACCCGGCTCGGGGATCTCGGCGATGCTGCAGGCGAAGACCCAGTGCTGACCGAAGATGGCCTGCATGTCGAGGTTGAAGAGGTTGTCATCGGTGTAGAACGGTGCCTCGAGCGAGAAGCCGACCCGACGGGTGTCGAGTCGGACGCGGATCTCTTCGAGCTTCTCTTCGCTGAAGCCCGCAGGTAAGCCCTTCTTCGTCGGTGCCAGATTGGTAGCGGTCAATTCTCATCTCCCTGGATGTCTGCCGATTGCGGCCGGACGACGGGCGACACACCTCAGCGTCGTACACCGCAGCGACCGAGCCGTGTGAGCGCGATCACGTAGGTAACGATAGCGATCTCGACTTTGCAGGAAAAGCGCGAGATTTGGTCCAATATCATGCGGAATAACTGCATAATATGAACCATGCTCGATCCTCGACTCACGACCCTGCGAACCTTCGCCGCCTGTGGCACCGTCGCCGCCACCGCGGAGCTCACCGGATACTCGCCGTCTGCCGTATCCGGCCAGCTGCGTGAGCTGCAGCAGAGCCTGGGAATGACGCTGCTGGTCAAGGACGGACGCGGGCTGCGGCTGACCGCGACGGGACGCTACCTCGTGCGCCGCTCTGATGCCCTGTCGGCCGAGTGGGAGGACATCAGGGCCGGCGCGCTCGGGGCCGGCGAGCAGGCCCCGAATCACTTCGGCATCGGCGGTTTCTCGACCGCCTCGTCGAACCTCCTCGCGCCCTTAGCCGCGAAGCTGCGCGGGACGCGCCCTGAGGTCCGCGTGCACGTCATCGAGGCGACCCCGACCCGTTGCTTCGAACTCCTCATCGCCGAACGCATCGACCTCGCGGTCATCGTTTCCATGCAGGGCAATGTGCAGGTCGAGGGGGACGATCGCTTCGAGAGCATCGACCTCCTCGACGATCCGCTCGACGTCATGGTGCCTGCCGACCACCCTGTCGCCGAACGCGAATCGGTGGCCTTGGCCGAGCTCGCCGGTGAGGAGTGGATCACCGCCGGGCCCGGATCGCCGTACCACTCGCTGTTCGTCGCCGCGTTCACCGCGGCTGGCGTGACGCCGACGGTGGCCCATGAAGCCGTCGAGTGGGAGACCTCGGCGGCCTTGGTCGGTGCGGGGGTCGGAGTCAGCCTCCTACCGAGACTGGCCAGCCTTGCAGGAGAGGCCAATGTTCGCCGAATCCGACTCAGCGGCACGGGGCGGCCGAGCCGGAAGATCATCGCCGCCGTGAGAACGGGCAGCCGCAGGTCTCCCCTGGTCAGGGAATCGATGCAGCACCTGCGCACGATGTCCCAGTACATCCTCTCCACGCGCCTGCGCGAGGACTCCTGACGAGAATTGCGCCCGCCCGAGGCGACGAATTCGTCGTGCGCTGTTGATCTTCCGGTGGGGGCTTGACAGAGTTCTGTCACGACGGCGAGACTGCATCTAAGTCTGATGTCAGACTGATATGTCAGAACCGTCGACGGACCCCTGTTCGTCGCACTCGCATGTCGAACTCCCACGTTTCACACACATGGAGGCTCAACGATGAGCAATAAGGCAATCAGCTATGCAGGTCCCGGAAAAGTCGAAGTCATCGACACCGAGTACCCGGAATTCGTTCTCAAGGACGGGCCTGGAGTCAATCCCGCCAATATCGGCCGCGAGGTCGATCACGGCGTCATCCTCAAGACTGTCGCAACGAACATCTGCGGCTCCGACCAGCACATGGTCCGGGGCCGTACGACTGCCCCGGAGGGTCTCGTCCTCGGCCACGAGATCACCGGCGAGGTCGTCGAGGTGGGCCGGGACGTCGAATTCGTCAAGGTCGGCGACCTCGTCTCGGTGCCGTTCAACATCTCATGCGGCCGCTGCCGCAACTGCAAGGAAGGCAAGACCGGCATCTGCCTCAACGTCAATCCCGACCGCCCGGGTTCGGCCTACGGCTATGTCGACATGGGCGGCTGGGTCGGCGGTCAGGCCGAGTACGTGCTCGTGCCGTATGCCGACTGGAACGTCCTGAAGTTCCCGGACAAGGATCAGGCGATGGAGAAGATCCTCGACCTCACGATGCTCTCCGACATCTTCCCCACCGGGTTTCACGGCGCCGTCAGCGCCGGCGTCGGCGTAGGTTCGACGGTCTACGTCGCCGGTGCGGGCCCGGTCGGAATCGCGGCGGCCACCTCGGCGCTTCTGCTCGGTGCGGCCTGCGTCATCGTCGGCGATCTCAACGAGGATCGTCTGGCGCAGGCTCGCGGATTCGGGTGCGAGACGGTCGACGTGTCCAAGGGCGATCCGAAGGACCAGATCGAGCAGATCCTCGGCGAGCCCGAGGTCGACTGCGGAATCGACGCCGTCGGCTTCGAAGCCCGCGGCCACGGCAAGGACGCCAGCCACGAGGCGCCGGCGACGGTGCTCAACTCGCTCATGGACATCACCCGGGCCGGCGGCAGCCTCGGCATCCCCGGTCTCTACGTCACGGGTGACCCGGGCGCGGCCGATGAGGCGGCCAAGGAAGGGTCGCTGTCGATGCGGTTCGGCCTGGGCTTCGCGAAGTCGCATGTGTTCGTGACCGGCCAGTGCCCGGTGATGAAGTACAACCGCGGACTGATGCAGGCGATCCTGCACGACAAGGTCTCGATCGCGAAGAACGTCAATGCGACACCGATCCGCCTCGAGGATGCCCCGCAGGGCTACGCGGACTTCGATTCGGGCGTGGCGAAGAAGTTCGTCCTCGACCCGCACGGCCTCATCTCCGCCTGAGGCTCTCAGACCTCACGCTGAGCCCGTGCTTCTCATGGCCGAAAGCCGGGTGAAGCGGTGAGAAGTGGTCGCAATCGGATGCTTTCAGGACCTCCTGAGTATCCGATTGCGACCACTGTTTTGCGTCAGTTCTTCTCCTCATCTTCCAACCGCGCAAAAGCCAGGTGGGCGAGCGCCGCGGCCTGATCGCCGAGTAGTCCGTCGTCGAAGACTACCCTGGGCGAGTGGTTCGTCTCGGCGTCCGGGTCGATGCCCTCGGGCGTCGCGCCGAGGAACACGAATGTGCCCGGAACCTTCTGCAAGACGAAGGAGAAGTCCTCCGACCCCATCCGCGGATGTTCCATCTCGACGACCCGCTCGGACCCGAATACCGAGCCCAGCCGCTCGAGCACGGCCGCCGACTCAGCGGGGTTGTTCACGGTCACGGGGAATCCCACCTGGAAGTCCACCTCGGCGGTGCAGCGGTGCGCCCGGGCGATGTTCTCGGCGATCTCCGTCACCCGCTCCTGCAGCAGGGCCACAGACTCGGCGGAGAGGAAGCGGATGGAGGCGGTGAGCTTCGCCGAGTCCGGGATGACGTTGCTGGCCTGCGCGGCTTCAAGCTGGGTGACCGAGACGACGACGGGGTCGAAGATGTCGAAGGACCGACCGGTCATCGTATTCAGGGCCAGCACCACCTCGGCGAGCGCCGGCACGGGGTCGATAGTGGCCTGCGGTTGGCTGCTGTGCCCGCCGGCTCCGTGGATGGTCAGGTTGAGGTCGGCGAAGCCGGCCATGAGCGGCCCGCCCTTCGTCGTGAAGCGACCTCGAACGTCGGCTTCGACGTGGATGCCGTAGGCCGCGACGACCGGGACACCGGCTGCTTCGAGCACGCCCTCGGCGATCATCGGCTCGGCCCCGCCTTCGACCTCCTCGGCGGGCTGGAACATGAAGATGATCGATCCGGGGATCTCCTCGCGGTGAGCGGCGAGCAAGCGTGCGGCGCCGACAAGCCCCGCCGTGTGCAGGTCGTGACCGCACGCGTGCATGTTCCCGTTCTCAGAGGCGAAGTCGAGGCCGGTGTCCTCGACGACCGGCAGCGCGTCCATGTCGCCGCGCAGCAGCACCGCGGGCCCGGGTTTCCCGCCCTTGAGGACGGCCACCACCGAGGTGAGCGACTCCCCCGTGGTGATCTCAAGTCCCAGCCCGGCGAGCTCATCGAGCACCGTCTGCTGCGTGAAGGGAAGGTCGAATCCCAGTTCGGGGTTCGCGTGCAGCTTGCGTCGCAGGGAAATGAGATCGCCGAGGTGGCCCTGAGCTTCGGTGCGGAAATCTGGGGTGGTCATGGGGCTCCTCATCGTGTGGGTGGCGTGCGGTTCGGTTCGACCGGTTCCGGTCGGCTGCTGTTACCAATCTATGCCCTCCGGTGGTCAACGCACCCTTGTTGCCGGTCTACACGGTCAAGTAGTGTTGATTACCCACGTCACTCAACGGGGAGACCGAGCGTGCGCATCATCATCACTCAGAACATCACCCTCGACGGTCGTGTCGAGATGCTCGACGACTGGTTCGATCCGCAGGCCCAGGACGAAGAGCTCTCGGCCGAACTCATGCGGCAGTCCGCGAACGAGGACGTGCTGCTGCTCGGTCGGCAGACCTTCGAGGACTTCCGCGGCTATTGGCCGAACGCCACCGATGACACCACCGGAGTCGCGGACCACCTCAATCAGGTCGACAAACGTGTCGTGTCTTCGACGTTGACCGAACCGGGTTGGCAGAACACGCAGATCATCAGCTCCGATCCGTTGGGCGCGGTCGCTGACCTGCGCGAGGCACCGGGACGCGATGTCATCGTCACCGGGAGCATCACCTTGGCTCATGAACTCATCGCGGAGGGACTCGTCGATGAGTATCGGATGTTCACCTATCCGGTGTGGCAGGGTCGCGGACGCGGTTACTTTCAAGACGGAGCGCACTCGGCCAGACCGCCGCGCCTCAAGCTCATCGATGCGAAGTCCTTCCCCAGCGGCATCATCTATTCGGCCTACGAGCCGAGCGCTTGACCGGCAACCAGCTCACATCGCCGCACGACTTCCTCGCTGGCCTCAGGGCCGGCCTGACGGCAATCCTCACGCCGTGCCGAACATGACTTTCCGGCCGTCGGGGTCCTCGACCGTGACGACGACGTCGTCGACCGCCACGAGCGGAGTGCCGGCGTTCTTGATCCGTTCGAGGAACTCCGCCTGATCCGGAATCCGGAAGTACAGGTGCGTGAGATTCGACTCGGCGACGGGCGGGAACGCATAGTCAGCGAACACCTCGGCCGAATGCAGAGCCAACTGCACTCCCCCGGCCTCGACGACGAAGTACGAGTACTCTTCATCGCCCTCGGTCATCAGCGGCAGCCCTGCGATCTTGCGATAGAAGGCGGCGGTCGCCTCGGCGTCGGTGCAGGTGAGGAACACCCCGCGAAACGTCGATTCCATGGCCAACTCCCTTCGCTGCGGATGGCACGGACCGTGCTCCGTGCGTTTCCGGTAGCCGAAGTGTACCCGCCGAGGCGGCCTGCCGTCAGCGCCCGATCGACGAGTCCGAGACGAACAGAAAGCATCAGGAACCTCCCCGAGCCCAACCACCGCAACTACCCTTGCCAAGTGACGCACATACTCCACACATTCTTCGGGGAGTCGGCCCTGTTAGCCTGGCAGGCTGAAACCGATGAGCAGGAGTGAATGTGCGAACGAACCGGTGGCTGCTGGGCCTGGCCATGTCCGTTTCCGTGGTGGCGTTGGCCGCCTGCGGCAGTCAGGATGACGAAGCATCGCCGAAGGAGTCCTCGGCCGCAGCCGAACAGTCGCCCGGCGCCGACTCCGCCCACGACCAACAGGGCCAGCAGGGCAAGCCGAACACCAAGGACATCCCCGAGGTGGTCGCCGAGGTCAACGGCAAGAAGATCAAGAAGAGCGAGTTCGTTCCCCTCTTCGAAACCCAGTATCAGCAGATGCAGATGCAGGCTCAGCAGTCCGGACAGCCGGTCGATGAGAAGGGCCTGAAGAAGCAGACGGTCGAGAACCTTGTGAGCACCGAAGTGCTCGTCCAGGAAGCCGACAAGCGCAAGATCGACGTCACGGACAAGGACATCGACAAGGGGCTCAAGGAATCCGCGAAGTCGGGGCAGATGAGCGAGAAGGACTTCCTCAAGGCCATGAAGGACCAGGGCATGGATGAGAAGAAGGTCCGCTCGGAGCTTGCCAACCAGCTGAAGATCGAAGGCCTCGTCGAAGACGAATACGGTGAGTTCAAGGTCAGCGGCGAAGAGATCGGGCAGGCCTACGAACAGGCGAAGACCCAGCAGGAGCAGATGGCTCAGCAGGGCGGCCAGGGCCAGCAGGAGATGCCGCCGATCGAGGAGATGCGTCCCCAGCTCAAGGAGCAGGTGAAGAGCCAGAAGTCTCAGGAGGCAACTCAGAAGTTCGCGAAGAAGCTCCGCAAGCAGGCCGACGTCACGATCCGCCTCTGAGCCCCGGAGGCCACGGATTCCGTCCCAGTTGGCAAGAAATTGCCGCCTTTTCTCAAAGAAACGCTGAGTATTCCTCGCATTTTCCTTGTGTGGAACTTACCCTGATGTGGACTATTCGATCGGTCGGATGACCGTCGGCCGCGCGATCCGTCCGCTGACCGGTGTCGACGGTGACACGAGTTTCACTGCAGAAAAGGACTTCCCGTGGCTTCCATTCTCACGCGCTCGGCAATCGTCGCGCCGAAGAACTTCAACCGGTGGCTGATCCCACCGGCCGCTCTGGCCATCCACCTGTGCATCGGCCAGGTCTACGCATTCAGCGTCTTCAAGATCCCCTTCATGTCCCACTTCGACGCCGGTGAGGTCTCCATCGGCTGGATCTTTTCGATCGCGATCCTCATGCTTGGCATCTCCTCGGCCGTCTTCGGCCCCTGGGTGGAGAAGAACGGGCCCCGCGCCTCGATGGTCGCCGCCGGAACCTGCTGGGTCGTCGGCTTCTTCATCGCCTCGCTCGGCATCATGACCGGGCAGCTGTGGCTGGTCTACCTCGGCTACGGAGTCATCGGCGGAATCGGTCTGGGCATCGGCTACATCTCCCCGGTCTCGACCCTGATGAAATGGTTCCCGGATCGTCCGGGCCTGGCCACGGGGCTGGCCATCATGGGCTTCGGCGGCGGTGCCCTCATCGCCAGCCCGATGTCGAACCAGCTCATGGCCCTCTTCGGCGGCGGCTCCGATCCGGAACACCTCGTCGCCGGTCTCACCCCGACCTTCGTCACCCTCGGCATCGTCTATGCCGTCGTCATCGCCGCCGGCGCCTTCGTCATCCGCGTTCCCCACCCCGAATGGACCCCGAAGGGCTTCGACCCCTCGAAGGTCAAGGCGAAGCCGATGCAGACGAAGGGCAATGTCTCCGTCCGCAACGCCATCCGCACACCGCAGTTCTGGCTGCTGTGGGTCGTCCTGTTCCTCAACGTCACCGCGGGCATCGGCATCCTCGAGAACGCCGCTCCGATGATCCAGTCCTACTTCGGCATCACCGCCGCCGCGGCAGCCGGCTTCGTCGGTCTGCTCTCGATCGGCAATATGGGCGGACGCTTCATCTGGTCGACCACCTCGGACTACCTGGGTCGGAAGAACAACTACATGATGTACCTCGGCGTCGGAGCGATCCTCTACCTCGTCGTCGCGCTGTTCGGCGGCGGTTCGATCTTCCTCTTCGTGCTGGCCACCCTCATCATCATCTCCTTCTACGGCGGCGGCTTCGCCACGATCCCCGCCTACCTCAAGGACCTCTTCGGCGTCTACCAGGTCGGAGCCATCCACGGCGCCCTGCTCACCGCCTGGTCGGCGGCCGGTGTGGCCGGTCCGCTCATCGTCAACTCAGTCGTCGAGGCCGGCGAGGCGGCAGGGAAGGAAGGCCCCGAGCTCTACACTCCGGGAATGTTCATCATGGTCGGTGCACTGGTCATCGGCTTCATCGCCAATGTGCTCGTCCGCCCGGTCAGCGAAAAATACTTCGAACGTGAAGAGGACGTCGCCGCCAAGCAGGCCGCCGCCCTCGAAGAGAACTGAAGGAAGGGTCCGATCATGAACGATTCCACCCACATCGCCCACGTCCCCGACACCGGTTCACCGCAGTCCCTCGTCGGCGGCGCCTACAAGGCCATCGGCTCGACGCTGACCGTCGTCGTGGTCGGCGGCCTCCTCTGGGGCCTGTCCCTGACCGTGGTCAAGGCCGTCGCGATCTTCACCGGCTGAGACTCCCTGAGACAGGATCCCGCCAAGGCGGTTCCCCACCGTCACATCGCCGAGGCTGCACCCACGCAGCCGCCCACCCGCCGTCCTCGACGCGGGCCCCCTTCCGATCCCCGGCAGAACCATGGTTCTGCCGGGGATCGGTCGTCTTCAGTCATGGTCGGACCGGCCGTGAACAGCCCTGCTGTGACCCCCGACCGTCTTCCTCCCCCTCAGTGAAGAATCTTCGCCGGCACCTTGCCACCGACTAACTTAAGTGCTTAACTTACAGCATGGATCTCGCTCATGAACTCCACGACCTGGTCCGCACACTCGACCGGTGGGCGGAGCAGATGCTGCGCCCCGAGGGACTGACCTACAACCAGTACGTCGCCCTCGTCATCGTCGGCCAGCACCCCGGCATCACCGGGCGCACGCTCTCGAAATCACTCGGCGTCACCGAGGCGGCCGGATCCGGGATCGTCAAAGCCTTGCTGACCGACGGCCTCATCACCAACGGCGCGACTCCGGGATCCGGCAATCGTAGGGAACTGCGCCTCACCTCGGCGGGGGAAGACAAGAGCGGGCACTGCGCACGCCTGCTCGGACACTCCCTCGACGACAATGCCCGAGCGATCGGCATCGACCCGAACTCTCTGGCCTCCACGATCCGCGACCTCCACGACGAGGTCCGCACCATCCGCTCCGAGACCCCGAAGGACCACTCATGACCCTCATCCTCGCCGCCCTCGCGGCCGCCTGCGGATCGGCTCGGCTCGTCCTCTTCATCGCTCTCCACCTCGTCAAGAGCGAGTACTCGATCGTCAGCCACGCCGTCAGCGACTATGCGGTCGGTTCAACCCGGCGCCTGAGCAGCGCGATGACCTGGGTGACGGTGCCGTTCTGGGGATTGCTCGCCGCGGCGGTCATCGTCGGCTTGCCGGATTGGGAGGATTCGACGTTCGTCAGCATCGCCCTCGCGGTCCTCGCGCTGATCTTCCTCGCCCTGCCCTTCGTCCCCACCGATCTGGAAGGCGAGAAGCTGACCACGATCGGGCGACTGCACTATCTCATGGCTATCGCCTGGTTCGCCCTCAGCTACGCCTGCATGGGCAACTTCGTGCGACTCTTCACCGCCGAGGGACCAGCACCCTTGGCACAGCTCCTCCAGGTGATCTCGTGGCTCGCACTCGTGTCCCTCATCGTCAGCGTCGCCGTGCTCATCATCAAGCCCCTGCGCCCGAAGTTCTTCGGCATCGCCGAACGCATCTTCATCCTCTCGGTCAACCTCTTCTACATCGGCGCCGCGATCGGCATCATCGTCATCGCCGGCTGATCGGCTCAACCCTCTCAGCCCTCGACTGACAAAGTCGAAGCTTCGCTCCAGCTGCGCCACAGCTTGGCCACAGCGTGCGGGTACTCAATAGGAATCACAGAGCACTTCCGCAGAACGGAGAAAGGCACAGACTATGAACGAGTCGAAGCGCATGAGGTCAGCACAGATGGCGACCGGCGCTGGGTACAACGGTGAGAACGCATTCGGCACCGAGACGACGGCGGCATCCGTCACCCGATCCCGCCCCCGGAGGCGTCGACTCGCCCTGGCCGTCACCGGAGCGGCAGCGGCGCTGGCGCTGAGCATCGGAACGACTGCAGGTCTGCCGGCCGCCGCGGCGGCCCATGCCCGCACGGTCGCGGGCGTGACCACCCAGTCAGCCATCCCCTTTACCGGGCAGCCGACCGACCCCAGCCAGGGCAGCGGGCAGAGCGGCAACAGCCAAGGGGGAAGCGGTCAGAACGGAACACAGTCCCCGAACTTCGGACCGGGAAACGGCGGCCAAGGCAGCTACGGCGGAGGCACCGCTCCCGGCGGCGGCTCGCAGTCCCCTGACACCGGCCAGGGCAGCGACGGCTCTTCCCAGCAGGAGGCCAGCCCGGCGAGTGAGAAGGAGTCGACCGGCGTCGTCCTCATCGACACCGAGCTCGGCTATGAGAACGCCGAGGCGGCCGGCACCGGCATCGTGCTGAGCAAGGACGGTCTCGTGCTGACGAACAACCACGTCATCGCCGATTCGACGAAGATCTCCGTCACCGTAGCCACCACCGGCAAGACCTACGAGGCCTCCGTCGTCGGCTCCGATTCGACGGAGGACGTCGCCGTGCTCCAGCTCAAGGGCGCCTCGGACCTGCAGCCGGCCACGGTCGACGACGACTCGGTCACGGTCGGTGACGACGTCACCGCCGTCGGCAATTCCGAAGGACAGGGACAGCTGCAGGCCGCCGACGGCACGGTCACCGACCTCGGCGCCTCCGTCACCACCACCGCTCAGGGCTCCGAGGATTCGGAGACGCTGAACAATATGATCCAGGTCCAGGCCGATATCGTCTCGGGCGATTCGGGTGGGGCCCTGCTCGATGACGAAGGCGAGGTCGTCGGCATGAATACCGCGGCCTCGTCGGGATCGGCCACCGTCACCGGCTTCGCCATCCCGATCGAGTCGGCGCTGTCCACGGCCGAGACGATCATCGACGGCGAGCAGACGAGCACGAACACGCTCGGCTATCCGGCGTTCCTCGGCATCGGGGTCCAACAGGATTCGCAGAGCGGACAGTCGAGCCAGTCGGGCCAGGGCAGCCAGTCGATCCAGCCGGGAGACGGCAGTTCGAACGGCCAGCCAGGTCAGCCAAGCCAGTCGGGCTCGTCGTCTCAGGCCGCAGGCGCAGTCGTCGCCGGTGTCTATGAGAACACCCCCGCGGCCGAGGCAGGACTGACCGCCGGTGACACGATCACCCAGATCGGTTCGACGCAGATCACCGACGGCACTGCTCTGTCGTCCGCCATCGCCGAGCACAAGCCCGGTGACACCGTGTCGCTGAGTTGGACCGACGCCGACGGTCAGTCCCACACCAGCGAGGTGACTCTGACCGAGGGTCCCGCAGCCTGACGGTGGGATTGCCCTACCACCCCGGGCGAGACGTAAGATCGGGCCATGTCCGGATACGAAGACGCCTCGCCCGCGGAGTGGTCGCCCCGCACCCGGCATAACCGGGAGCGTCTCGACTGGTCGACGATCCTGCGCAATATCGCCCTCGCACTCGCCGTGCTGGCCGGTGTGTGGGCGGTCTTCAATGTTCGCCTGCCCTCGGTCGATGTGCTGCAGGCCGATATCGCGGCCGCCGGATTCTGGGGCTTCGCCGTCTTCGTCCTCATCTATATGGCCGTCGCCGCCACCCCGATCCCCGTGACGATCATGGCCACCGCCGGAGGACTCATCTACGGGCTGCCGTTCGGCACCATTCTGTCGATGGTCGGAGTCGTCGCGGGATGCTGGATCGGCTACTGGATCGCTCGGGCGCTCGGCCGGGACACTGTGCTGCGGCTGCTCGGCTCCCATGCCGAGACGATCGAATCCAAGCTCACCGGCGGCGGCTTCTACGCAGTGTGCGCCCTGCGCCTCATGCCCGGGTTCCCGTATTGGCCGGTCAACTACGGCAGCGGAGCACTGAGCATCGACAACCGCACATTCCTCAGCGCCACCGTCATCTCGTCCCTGCCGGGTCAGCTCTCCCTCGTGGCCGTCGGCGCCTTCATCGGGGAGCCGAATGTGCTCAACGGCATCGGCGTGGGCATCTCCTGGGCACTGGTCATCACGCTGACGATCATCACGATGCGCCGCTGGAAGCGCACCCGAGACGCCGAACACGCACAGGCAGAGACGCCTGAACTCCCTGAGTCTTAGCCGAAGTTCGGCTTGCGGCGCTCCTGGAAGGCTCTGAAGCCTTCGGCGTAGTCCGGGGTCTGGCGCGCCGATTCCTGCAGGGCCGCCTCTTGAGCGAGCACCTCGGCGAGGTTCGGCCGTTCGTCGGCGAGCTTCTGGACGAAGCCCTTCTCCATGGCGAAGGCCTCGGCCGGTCCGGTGACGATCTTCTCGAGCTTCGATTCGACGAAGTCGGACAGTTCCGCGGCTGGGACCGCACGGGAGACGATCCCGGTGGCGGCCGCCTCGGCGCCGGTCATGAAATCACCGGTGACGATGAGGTCCATCGTCCGGTGATAGCCGACCCGGTCGAGGAACACGTGGTGAGCGCCGGAATCGAGCATCGCGCCGATCGCGGCGAACGGGGACCCGAACTTCGCATCATCAGCGGCGAAGATGATGTCCGCGGCCGCGGCGACCCCGTACCCGAGTCCGAGCGCGGCCCCTTGGACCTGGGCGATCACCGGGATCGGCAGCGCGCGGATCGCCTGGAACACGGGGGCGAAGATGTCGGCGAGGAACGCATGCGCATCATCGGTCTCGACGTCGACGTTCGCAATATCGCGACCGGAGCAGAAGACCTTGCCCTCCCCGCGGATGACGAGCACGCGCACGTTGGGGACCGCCTCGGCGACCTTGGCCACGGCGGCCGCGATATCGCGGAGGTTGTCCGCGTCGAGGGCGTTGCGGGACTCCTGTCCGTCGAGGACGAGCTCGGCGATCGGGCCGCGGTTCTTCAGTTGGATCTCGGTCATGGATGCTCCTTTGCGTGTCCTGTCAGTGCGGTGCGGCCGGTGCCCGCCGGGCGGGCATCCTTGGTCACCAGGTGTAGAAACCCTGTCCGGTCTTGCGGCCGAGTTCACCGGCGGCGACCTTGTCCTTCAGTATCTGCGGGGGTGTGAAGCGCTCACCGATCTCCGCGGCGAGGTGCTCGGCGATGCCGAGGCGCACATCGAGTCCGACGATGTCCGTCGTCTTCAGCGGCCCGGCCGGATGCCGGTAGCCAAGGGTCATGGCCCGGTCGATGTCCGAGGCCGAGGCGACGCCGTCTTCGACCATCCGCATCGCTTCCAAAGCGAGAGCCACGCCGAGGCGGGAGGAGGCGAATCCGGGAGAGTCCTTCACCGTGATCGCCGTCTTCCCCAGCCCCGTCACCCATTCCTTGGCGACATCGACGAGCTTGGGATCGGTGTGGGTGCCGACGACGACCTCGACGAGTTCGGACACGGGCACCGGGTTGAAGAAGTGCAGTCCGATGAGCGCCTGCGGCCGCGGCAGGGCTGCGGCGAGCTCGTCGATCGACAGCGCCGAGGTGTTCGTGCCGATGCTCGCAGCAGGAGCGTGCTTCGCGATGCTCGCAAGCACTTCCCGCTTGAGTTCGACGATCTCGGGCACAGCTTCGACGACGAGGAGCGCCTCGTCGAGCAGGGTGGGGTCGCGGTCGACGACGACGGTTCCGGGCACCTCGATGCCCTTGGACCGTGACTTCTCGACCGAGGCATCGATGCGCTCTCTGGCGGCGGCCACGGTGTCGTCGGTGTTCTCGATGACGATGACCCGAGCACCGGCGGTGGCAAAGGCATGCGCGATTCCGGCACCCATCCGACCGCCTCCGAAGACGCCGACGACATCAGGGACTCTTGCGGTGGTGGGGGCCGCCTCGGCGGGGGTGTCTGTGGTGTCGCTCATGCGTTGTCGTCTTCTCCTCGGGTGCGCGGATCGCTCTGCTGATCGATCGCTTCGGTGGCCACGGCTTCGGCGCGTGCGCGCTCGGCCGCTTCCTGCTCGGCTGCCTTCTTCGCCTTCTTGGCCTCGCGTTTGGACAGGAACGCGTCCATGCGGGCGAACTTCTCATCGGTTTCGAACAGCACAGCCTGGGCCACATTGTCGATGAGGGGATGGGCTTCACGCGGTGCGTGGAACGCCGACTTGCTCAGCCGCACTGCAAGCGGTGCGAAGCTCGCAATACGGTCAGCCAGCGCCTGACCGGCGAGTTCGAGGTCCTCGGGGTCGACGACGTCATTGAGCAGACCGATGGCCTTGGCTTCGTCGGCCTGCAAGGTGCGTCCGGCCAGGAGGATCTCCTTGGCGCGAGGTTCGCCGACGAGTTCGCGCAGACGCCACGCGGCCCCGGCTGCGGCAAGGATGCCCAGACCGGTCTCCGGGTTGCCGATCTTCGTCGACGGGGTGCCGATGCGGAAGTCCGCGGCGAAAGCGAGCTCGGCACCGCCGCCCAGCGCGAATCCCTCGATCAGGGCGATGACCGGCATCGGCAGTTCCTGGATGCGGGAGAAGATCTTCGAGTTGATTCCCGCCAGGGCATCATCACGACGACGATTGCGCAGCTGCGAGATATCGGCACCGGCCGCGAAGACACCGGAGGTGCCGGTGAGGATCGCAACCTTCGGTTCGGCCTCGAGTTCGGCACACACGGCATGAAGGGCATCGACCATCGACTGGTCGATGGCATTGCGGACCTTGGGTCGGTTGAGCCGGATGATCGTGCGATCGGAATGGCGTTCAATGAGCAGCGGGGAGGCGGAATCGTTCCCACCGGAACCGCTGGGTGCACCGGCTGCCGCACCGTCGTTCATACCCCCGGCGGGGCCGCCGGCGCTCACACGCGCTCCAGCAGCAGTGCCGAACCCTGACCGACGCCCACGCACATCGTCGCCAGTCCCTTCTTCGCCCCAGCCTGTTCCAACCGGTTGAGCAGGGTCAGGGTGATGCGGGTGCCCGAGCAGCCCAGCGGGTGGCCGAGCGCAATCGCTCCGCCGAATCCGTTGACGGTCTCCGGGTCGAGGCCGAGGTCGCCCATGCACGCCAGCGACTGGGAGGCGAAGGCCTCATTGAGTTCGACGGCGTCGAGTTCGCCGACCTTCCACCCGGTGCGCTCGAGCACCTTCCGGGTCGCGGGGACGGGGCCGATGCCCATGATCTCCGGGGACACACCGGCATTGGCACCGGCGACGACGCGGGCACGCGGGCTGAGCCCGTGCTTGTTCGCATAGTCCTCGGACACGAGCACGACGACGGCGGCGCCGTCATTGAGCGAGGAGGAGTTTCCGGCGGTGATGACGCCCCCGGGTCCGTGGATGGGGCGCAGCTTGCCGAGCTTCTCCAACGTCGAATCGCGCGGACCCTCATCTGCGGCGACTTCGCCGATGGGCAGGATCTCCGGGTCGAAGCTGCCGGCGTTCTGCGCGGCGAGCGCCTTCTGATGCGACTGATAGGCGAATTCGTCGAGGGCCTCACGGCTCAGCTGCCACTTCTCAGCGACGCGTTCTGCCGTCTGCGGCATCGACAGGGTCGTGTCCTCACCGAAGGCGGGGTTCGTGAACCGCCAGCCGATCGAGGTGTCCCAGGTCCGGCCCGGCTTCGACCAGGCGCGCGAGGGCTTCTCGCTCACCCACGGGGCACGGGTCATCGATTCGACTCCGCCGGCCACGACCACATCGGCGTCTCCCGCGGCGATCATCGCCCGTGCCGTCGTGATCGCGGTCATCCCTGAGGCGCACAGACGGTTGACGGTGAACCCGGGCACGGATTCGGGCAGTCCGGCCAGGAGCACGGCCATGCGCGCGATGTTCCGGTTGTCCTCACCGGCCTGGTTCGCTGAGCCGAGGATGACCTCGTCGATATCGGTCGGGTCGATGCCCGCACGTTCGACGACGGTCTTCATCGTGGTCGCCACGAGGTCGTCGGGCCGCTGGTCGGCCAGTGCACCCCCGTAGCGTCCGATGGGGGTGCGCAGTCCGTCCAGAATGAATGCCTCGGGCATGGGTCTCCTCGCTGAAGAGTTCGGGTAGGTGACATGGTACGGGCTTGCACCCGTTGGTGTGCGGGCCCGCGCCTGCTGGGGTTCGGGACGCTCAGGAGTCGAAGTCGACCGTGACCTCGTCGCTGACGGGGAACGTCTGGCAGGTGAGGACAAAGTTCGCTTCGACCTCGGCGTCCTCAAGGGCGTAGTTGCGGACCATGTTGACTTCGCCGCCGCAGATCTTCGCGCGGCAGGTTCCGCAGACGCCGCCCTTGCAGGCGAACGGCAGATCGGACCGGGATTCCTGTGCGGAATCGAGGATGGTCTTTCCCTGCGACATCGCCGAGGTGGAGCGCTTCCCGTCGAGGATCACCGTGACGTCGCTGGTGGCCCCTTCGACGACCTTGTCCGCGTGGACGACCTCCGGTGGGGGTTCGTCGACGTAGAAGAGCTCGAAGTGGATCTTCTCCTTCGGCACGTCGAATTCGGCGAGGACCTTGCGGGCGTCTTCGAGCATGCCGAAGGGGCCGCACAGCCACACATGGTCCATGCTGCCGATCGGGACGATGGCGGTGAGCAGATCCCGCAGCTTCTCCGCGTCGAGGCGGCCGGAGAAGAGCTCGACATCGCGGGGTTCGCGGGAGAGCACGTGAACGAGATCGAGCTGCTGGTTGCGGGCGTCCTTGAGGTCGGCGAGCTCCTCGGCGAACATCACGGTGTTCGTATGCCGGTTGCCGTAGAGCAGAGTCACCGAGGCTTCGGGGTTCGACAGCACGGTCGAGGCGATGGAGAGCATCGGGGTGATTCCCGATCCGGCGGCGATGCACAGGTGTCTGCCACCGGCTGCGGCGTCGGCGCGGAAGCTGCCCGAGGGCGGCTGCACCTCGATCGTGTCGCCGGCTTTCACCTCGTTGACCAGCCACAGGGAGAAGAGCCCCTCGGGGACTTCGCGCACACCGATGCGCGGGGCGGTTCCGGCCGGTGCGCAGATCGAATAGGTGCGGCGGTGCTCCTGGCCGTCGATGATGCGTCGCAGGGTCAGGGACTGTCCGGCGGCGAAGTCGAAGAGTTCGCTGTATTCGGCCGGCACGTCGAAAGTCACTGCGGCCGAATCCTCGGTGAGGTGGTCGACGGACTTCACGGTGAGTGGGTAGAAAGCCGACCGGGAGCGTCCGTCGGCGGGCTCGGTGGCGGGAGCCGCCTCGGCGGTCTGATCGATCGTCTGTGTCATCAGATCTCCTTCACATGGTCGAACGGTTCGAGGCAGTCGTTGCACTGGTACATCGCCTTGCACGCGGTCGCTCCGAACTCGGAGGACAGCCGGACGTCGTCGGATCCGCACAGCACGCAGGTCACGGCGCGGCGGGTGGGCATGAGTGTCAGCGCCACCGGGCCGGAGTTGCGCGGTGCTGCCCCGGGTGGGGAGATTCCGGCGTCCTTGAGTGCCTTCTTCCCGCGTTCGGTGATCCAGTCGCTCGTCCACGCCGGTGTCAGGGACACGCGCACCTCGGCGTCGGGGAATCCGGCGAGGAGGAGTTCGCGCTGCAGGTCATCGCGCATCGTCGCCATCGCCGGGCAGCCCGAATAGGTCGGGGTGATGACGGTGACGACGTGGCCGTTCTCGATCGCGACGTCGCGCAGCACACCGAGGTCGAGGAGGGTGAGCATCGGCATCTCGGGGTCGGTCACGCGTTCGGCGGCGGCCCAGGCACGGTCGATCGCCTCGGCGGCGGTGTCTGTCGTACGAGTGTCCATATCGGCTGCATCTGTCGGATAGGTCTCGAGCATGGCGGTCACCACTGCCCCTCCGGATGCTCCCGGGCGACGACCTGCATCTCGGCGAGCAGCTTCGACAGGGCCTCGGTGTGGAGTCCGTCGCGGCCCTTGCCGCCGTGGACGCCGACTCCGGCCAGACCGCCGCGTTCGGGCCGGTCGATTCCGGCTGCGGCGAACACCTGGTCGAGGATGACAGATGCCTCATCGGCCACGGTCGCGGGATCGACGCCGATTCCGGCCTCGGCCACGGAGGCTTCTACTGGGTGGGTCTCGAAGAGTTCGGACCACAGCGGCCACAGACCGTTCAGGGCCTTCACCAGGCGGGACTTCGATTCCTCGGTGCCGCGGGCCAGGGTCACGACCCAGCGTCCGGCGAAGTCGCGGTGGTAGGACATCTCCTTGACGCCTTTGGCCGCGATGGCGGCGAGCACGGTGTCGCGGCTGTCTGTGAGGCGTTCGAAGATCGACAGGCGCCAGGTGGAGTAGATGAGGATCTTCGCGACCGCCTCGGCGAAGTCGCCATTGGGCACCTCGGCGAGGCGGACATTGCGGAAGCCCAAGTCGTTGCGGAAGAACGCGAGACGGTCCTCATCGGGCACCGGGGAGCCTGCAGGGAGTTCAGGGACGAGCTCCGGATCGGCTGCGGCGGCGCGGGCGAGCAGAAGACGAGCCTGCCCGAGGAGGTCGAGGGCGATGTTCGCCAGCGCGATGTCCTCTTCGAGGTCAGGGGCATTCGAGCACCATTCGGAGATCCGCTGGCTGAAGACGAGGGCGTCGTCGCCGAGCATGAGGCAGTATGCGCCGAGGTCCTTGGCGTCGACGCCGTCGGGCACGGTCGTATCGACGCCGGCCAGGGGGTCTTCGAAGTCGGTGCCGAAGGCCCAGTTCGCGTCGTTGACGAGCAGACCGGAGTACGCGTTGTCGTGGTCGCCGTGATCGACGTTCGTGCCTGCTTCGTCGTGTTCGACGTGGATGGTGGGTTCGTTGTTCGCAGTCATCTCTCGCCCCTTCTCACATGTGGGGGACATCGTCGGGGATGTCGTAGAAGGTCGGGTGGCGGTAGACCTTGTCGCCGCTGGGGGCGAACATCGGGTCCTTCTCGTCCGGGCTCGAGGCCGTGATGTCGGAGGCGCGGACGACCCAGATGCTCACGCCTTCGTTGCGTCGGGTGTAGACGTCGCGGGCGTGGTGGACGGCCATCTGGTCGTCGGCGGCGTGCAGGGATCCGACGTGGACGTGGTTGAGTCCGCGCTTGCCGCGCACGAAGACCTCGTACAGCGGCCATTCGCCACGGGTCGAGCCCACAGCGGATTCATCCTTCGCCGAGGTGGAGCCGGGGTTGGTCTCGGTCATTTCGCTGTCTCCTCGGGGGTGGTGGTGTCGACTCCGGCGGCGGGGGTCGCGTCGGCGGACGACGATTCGGGGGCGGCCGGGGTGGCGGCCGCCTCGGCGTTCTGGTTCTCTGCGAAGGCGAGCGCTGCTTCGCGCACCCACGCTCCTTCGTCCCAGGCGCGCTTACGATGGGCGACTCGCTGAGTGTTGCAGGGGCCATTGCCCTTGACGACGTCCCAGAACTCGTCCCAGTTCGGGGTGGAGAAGTCGTAGTGTCCGCGCTCTTCGTTCCACTTGAGGTTCTCATCGGGGAACGTCACGCCGAGGGCTTCTGCCTGCGGGACGGACATGTCGACGAACTTCTGGCGCAGCTCGTCGTTTGTGTGGGTCTTGATGCCCCAGGCCATCGACTGCTCGGTGTTCGGCGAGTTGTCGTCGGGAGGCCCGAACATCATCAGCGCCGGCCACCAGAAGCGGTTGACCGATTCCTGGACCATCTCGCGCTGAGCCTCGGTGCCGCGCATCATCGTCATCAGCAGCTCGTAGCCCTGACGCTGGTGGAAGGACTCTTCTTTGCAGATGCGGATCATCGCGCGGCCGTAGGGGCCGAAGGAGGTCCGGCACAGCGGCACCTGATTGCAGATGGCCGCTCCGTCGACGAGCCAGCCGATCGTGCCGACATCGGTGTAGGACAGGGTCGGGTAGTTGAAGATCGAGGAGTACTTCTGCTTGCCGGCGACGAGCTTCTCGGTGAGCTCGTTGCGCGTGGCACCGAGGGTCTCGGCGGCAGAGTAGAGGTAGAGGCCGTGTCCGGCTTCGTCCTGGACCTTCGCCAGCAGGATCGCCTTGCGGCGCAGGGAGGGCGCACGGGAGATCCAGTTGCCTTCGGGCTGCATGCCGATGATCTCCGAGTGCGCGTGCTGCGCGACCTGGCGGATGAGCGTCTTGCGGTAGGCCTCGGGCATCCAGTCCCGGGGTTCGATCCGATCCTTGCCCTCGATCGTGGCGTCGAACTGCTCCTGCAGCTGCGCCTCGTCGAAGCGGTTGTCGTTCACTTGAGTTGTCATGACCACTCCACCCTTGGATGTGCCCTTGTCAGGACCTGCCTCGGTCAGCGGCTGCCGACCTCATCATCGGTCCGACCATCGTCAGACCTCTGGCCCGAGGGCATCCATTTACTGACCATTTGTTCTGTATTGTTGCCACCAGTGTCGCACACCCCCAGCCCGGGTGCAATGCCGCCCCCGCTGACTGCCCGACCGCTCTCGCAGCGCCCCGGCACCCGCGCCCGCAACACTCTTTCGCCGCCATGCCGCGTCGTCGAGCCGCGGCACCGAACGTCGCCCGCCGAATATAGGTCAGCGTCGGATACTTTCAGCGCCGAAGAATGTCCGATGCCGACCTATGTTTCTCGGGAACTATCCGATAGCGACCTATTTCCCGCTGACTTTCCCGCTGACACTTGACGATGCGCGCGGGATTCGACGCAGGAAGGACACGATTCGCCGCGCTTGACGATGCGTGCGCAATTCGACGCAGGATCCTCGCCAACCACACCCCGTGACTTGACACCGGCGACGATCGGAACGATATTTATTGACCAGATGGTCGTTTATTCTCCGGCGGGCTGACCGTCCGGGATCACGGGGAACTCTCACCGTCGTCCATACGCAGCGGCGCAGGCACTCCCCGTGCACCGCGCCCGAACCCGCGACTCGAGGAGGAGCCGACCATGGGACAGTCCGCCCACGATACGACGACCGCGGAGTCACAGACCCCGAACGACCCCTCCCCCGCCGAGGCAGCACCGCAGACCGATCCCACAGGGTCCACCGAGGCGGCCCCCGAGTTCCCCGCCGGGGCGGCCACCCCCAAGTCCTCATCCGAGCCCACCGGCGCTGCCGCGATGTTCGCCAATGATCGCGCCTCCCAGCACCTGGGCATCACCGTCGATGACCACGGACCCGGATGGGCACAGTGTTCGATGACGGTCACCGACATCATGACCAACGGCCACGACATCACCCACGGCGGCTATGTCTTCCTCTTCGCCGACACCACCTTCGCGATGGCCTGCAACTATCCCGGTTCGATCACCGTCGCCTCCGGAGGAGACATCGACTTCCTCAAGCCCACGCACCTCGGCGATCAGCTCGTCGCTCGCGGCCACGAGGTCGTCAAGCAGGGCCGCTCGGGCATCTACGACGTCACCGTCACCCGCGGCGACGACATCATCGCCACCTACCGCGGCCGCTCCCGCACGCTGCCCGCCCGCAAGTAGAACCGGCCGGCCCCACGACCTCCCGACCCGCGTCCGGCACTCAGCCGCGCCGGACCACCCCCACCGAACCACCCGTCGACGACCGGACACCGAAGAACGGTGGACCACCTCGGCGGTCTTTGGATCTGACACACAGAAGAGATTCGCAAGGAGACGATGATGACTGAGACCGACCTCGACGCCGGCGAACGGATGAGCCTGGACGAGCTGCGCTCCGACCAGCTGAAGAACCTCAAGACGACGGTGACCTCGGTGTACGAACGGGTGCCGTTCTACCGGAGGGCCTTCGACGACCTCGGTGTGACTCCCGCCGACATCACGAGCCTCGACGACATTGCGAAGCTGCCGTTCACCACCAAGCAGGACCTGCGCGACAACTACCCGTTCGGGCTCTTCGCCGTCCCCCAGGAGCAGGTCGCACGCATCCACGCCTCCTCGGGAACGACCGGTCTGCCGACCGTCGTCGGGTACACGATGGGCGATCTCGATCGGTGGGGCAGCCTCATCGCGCGGTCCATCCTCGGTGCCGGCGGCAAGCGCGGACAGATGATGCACAACGCCTACGGCTACGGCCTGTTCACCGGCGGCCTCGGCGTCCACGGGGCGGAGCGTCACGGGTTCACCGTCGTCCCGATCTCCGGCGGTCAGACCCCGCGCCAGGTGCAGCTGATCCAGGACTTCAAGCCGGACATCATCACGGCCACCCCGACCTACCTGCTCACGATCCTCGACGAATTCCGCAAGCAGGGCATCGACCCGACCTCGACGAGCCTGAAGACCGCGATCTGCGGCGCCGAGCCGTGGACAGACGAGATGCGCAAGGAGATCGAGAACTCCTTCAACATCAATGCCGTCGACATCTACGGCCTCTCCGAGGTCATGGGACCCGGTGTGGCCTGCGAGTCCGCGGTGACGAAGGACGGCCCGACGATCTGGGAGGACCACTTCTACCCGGAGATCGTCGACCCCTTCACCGGCGAGGTGCTGCCCGACGGCGAGGAGGGCGAACTCGTCTTTACCTCGCTGACGAAGGAAGCGCTGCCGATCATCCGCTACCGCACGCACGATTTGGCGACGCTGCTGCCGGGCACCGCGCGCCCGAACTTCCGCCGCATCTCGCGCATCACCGGCCGCTCCGATGACCTCATGATCATCCGCGGCGTCAACGTCTACCCCGCGAACGTCGAGACCGTGCTCTTCGAGTTCGCACCCCTGAGCCCTCACTTCCAGCTCGTCCTCACCCGCCCGGGTCGGATGGATGAGATGACCGTCGAGGTCGAGGCTCGCGAAGGCGTCGGTGCCGTCGAGCTCGACGGCCTCGACAAGCTCGTGGCCGCCCGCATCAAGGAGCGCCTCGGCGTCTCCTGCGCCATCGACATCAAGATGCCCGGGGATCTGCCGCGCTCGGTCGGCAAGATGAAGCGCATCATCGACCGCCGCGAGGGCGTGCGCTGAGATGACGGCGACGGCGCGCGTCACGGCAAGAGGTCCTGCCGGTAGGCTCACCGGCGCGGACCCGGCCGTGGCGCGCCTCGCAGGCTCTCGTGACGTCCGAGAGGGCACTCACCGAGGTGGCCGTTAGACTGATGCGCATGCCCGAATCGTCCTCACCTGCGTCGACATCCCCGGACTCGACGACGTCGTCCGTGGAATCGACGACCACCGCGTCGACGTCCTCGACCACCCCCGCCGAGGCGGCCGCCCCCAAACGCTCGCGCCGTGGCCGTCCCGGATACGACCGGGAGACGCTCATCAACAAAGCCACCGAGGTCTTCGTCTCCCGCGGCTACGACGGCACGTCGATGGACACCGTCGCCCGTGAGCTCGGCATCACGAAGTCCGCGATCTACCATCACGTGAAGTCGAAGGAAGAGCTGCTGCACCTGGCGATCAGCCGCGGCATCCGTGCCCTCGATTCCGCCGTGGAGACCGAGAGTCTGCGCGAGAACGTCACCGCCCTCGAACGCCTGCAGCTGGCCGTGCGCGCCAGCGTCGTCATCCTCATCGAGTACCACCATTCGGTGACGCTGCTGCTGCGCGTGCGCGGAAACTCGCCCTTGGAACGCGAGGCCCTCGAGGCCCGGCGCAATATCGATGCGAAGGTCCGTGCTCTCGTCGAGGCCGCCATCGCCGAGGGCGGTCTGCGCTCGGACTTCACCCCCGGGCTCATCACGCGCCTGCTCTTCGGCATGGTCAACTCGATCACCGAGTGGTACCGGCCCAGCTATCCCGTCGATCCCGAGACCATCGCCGAGGCGGTCACGACGATGGCCTTCCAGGGGCTGGAGGCCTGAGGGCCTTCACCCCATCAATCTGGACAGCGACGTCCCGGGAAGAATTCCATGAACGCTGCCGACTCGACGGTTCCGATCATCCTCAATCCGAGTGCACGCAAAGGCGCCGTGCTCAGACGTATCGACCCCCTGACGACGACGTTCGCCGAACATGGACTCGAGGCAAGGTTCGTCAGGAGCACGAGCGCGGACCACGCCAAGCAGCTCGCTGCTGACTTCGCCGCACAGGGTTCGGATCTCGTCGTCTCCCTCGGCGGTGACGGGATGGCGCGTTCGGTCGCAGCCGGGCTCGTCGACACGGACACCGCGTTGGGTGTCATCGCCGGTGGACGCGGCAACGATCTCATCGGCAAACTCGGCATCCCGAAGGACATCGAGGCAGCCGCGGCCATCATGGCCGACGGCCGTGACCGGACCATCGATGTGCTCGACCTCGACGGGAAGGTGTGTCTCGGCAATGTCTGTCTCGGCCTCGACTCGACCGTCCAACACCAAGCGAATGCGGCGAGGCTCATCCGCGGCCGCTGGGTCTACCTCTACGGGGTCGTCCGCGCGCTGCTGCCGCCCAAACGCATCGAGCTGGAGCTGACCATCGACGGCCAGCGCTTTTCATTTCGTGGGCTCACTGCGGGGTTCGCGAATTCCGGGCGCTACGGCGGCGGGCTCAGGCTCTCCCCCGAGGCGGCCCTCGACGACGGGCTCATCGACGTGGTCCTGCTCCAGGAGGGGTTCCTGCCCAAGCTCGCCGTCGAAGTCGTGGAGTACAGTTTCGGCCGTCATCACCGGCACCCTCATATCCACTTCACCCACGCTCGGGAGGTGGAGATCGACGTCCCGGAAGGGGCCGCCCCGATCGAGATCATCGTCGACGGCGACGCAATCGCGCAGACCCCTGCCACCGTGAAGATCCGACCCTCAGCACTCAAGGTCCGCGTTCCGCGAACCTCCTGAACGACTATGTCCGCCGACTGAACGACAGGGCCCCGCGTCGAGGATCTGCATCCTCGGCGCGAGGCGTTCCGCGTGACGGCCAGTGCTGCCAGTAGGGCTTTCGGGCCGCCTGAGCCTCAGTATTCCTTGGCCACGAGAGTGAGCACGTCGTAGTTCGCGACGGGCTCCTCGTTCTGGTTGACGACCTGTGCGTCCCAGCGGACCTCACCGTATTCGTCGGTCTCACGCGGGGTGATACGCTTCGCGGTGAGCGTGACCTTGAGCTTGTCACCTGGGGAGACGGGCGTGATGAAGTTGAGGCCCTCGAGTCCGTAGTTCGCGAGCACCGGGCCCGGGTCCGGCTGGACGAAGAGTCCGGCAGCGAAGGACACGATGAGGTAGCCGTGCGCCACGCGCCCCGGGAAGAACGGGTTCGCGGCGGCCGCTTCCTCGTTCATGTGCGCGTAGAAGGTGTCGCCGGTGAAGTTCGCGAAGTGCTCGATATCGTCGAGCGTGACTTCCCGCCATTCCGAGTCGAGGGTGTCGCCGATGCGCAGGTCGGCAAGCGACTTCGTGAACGGATGCTCGCCGAGGCGGCGCTCCGATCCGTTGACCCATTCCCCGCCGATGGCGGTGAGCATGTCCGGGGAGGCCTGGATCGCGGTGCGCTGCATGAAGTGTGTGATACCGCGCAGTCCGCCCATCTCCTCACCGCCACCGGCCCGTCCTGGGCCGCCGTGGATGAGGTTCGGAAGCGGCGAACCGTGACCGGTCGACTCTGCGGCATCGTCACGGTCGAGGACGAGCACACGGCCGTGCCACGGGGCGATCTTGCGGACGAATTCGGTGGCGAACTCACGGTCGTGGGTGACGACTGAGCCGACCAGCGAACCGCGGCCACGGGCGGCCAGGCGGACGGCGTCCTCGGTGTCGGAATAGGTGATGATCGAGGTCACGGGCCCGAAGGCCTCGATGTCGTGGACGGCATCGGACCAGGCGTCATCGGCCTGGAGGACGGTCGCCGCGACATAGGCTCCGCCGTGTTCGGCAGCCAGACGATCGGATTCCTCACGCCCGCCGGTGAGCAGGTGGGCTCCCCCGGCGATGATCTGATCGACCGCGTCGAGGACGTCGGTGCGCTGTTTGTCGGAGACGACGGGGCCCAGGCGAGTGGACTTCTCTCGCGGATCGCCCACACCTTGGGTGGCGAGCTTCGCGATGATGGCTTCACCGACCGCCTCGGCGTGGGCTTCGGGGACGAAGGTGCGGCGGATCGCGGTGCACTTCTGTCCGGCCTTGACGGTCATCTCGGCGACGACGCCGGAGACGAAGAGGTCGAATTCCTCAGTGCCGGGTCCGGCATCGGGTCCGAGCAGGGAGAAGTTGAGCGAGTCCGCCTCGGCGAAGAAGCGGGTGCCGCGCTGGGTCACGCAGTCGAGCGCGGACAGCGTGCGGGCGGTGTGCGCTGAACCGGTGAAGGCGATCGCGTCCTGTTCGGCGAGGTCGTCGAAGAGCGGGGTGACGTCACCGCAGACCAGCTGGATCGCACCGGCCGGGAGCAGACCGGACTCGATCATGTCGGCGACGACCGCGCGGGTCAGGTGCGCGGTGTCGGTGGCGGGTTTGACGACGACGGGGACGCCGGCGACGAACATCGGTCCGAACTTCTCGAGCATGCCCCAGACGGGGAAGTTGAAGGCGTTGATCTGCAGCGCGAGACCCTGCCGGGAAGTGAGGATGTGGCGGCCGACGAAGGTGCCGTTCTTCGACAGGCGCTCGACTCCGCCGTCGAGGTGGACGGTCGAGTTCGGCATCTGACGGCGGGCGACGCCGGAGTAGGTGAAGAGTGTGCCGATTCCGCCTTCGATGTCGACGAAGGCGTCGCGCTTGGTGGTGCCGGTGGTGAAGGAGATCTCGTGGTAGTCCTTCGTGCGCTCCATGAGGTAGGTCGCGAGCTTCTTGAGGATCACACCGCGCTGGTGGAAGGTGAGCCTCTGCAGTTCGGCGATGCCGGTGGTCCGGGAGTGGTCGGCAACGGCGGCGAAGTCGACACCGGCCGAGGTCACCGAGTGCAGGAGTTCCCCGGTGCCGGCATCGCGGACGGGCCGGGCGGACTCGGTCGCTGCCGGCGTGTGCCAGGATCCGGCCACATAGGAACTGAGGATTTCGGTCATGCTTTGCTCTCCCTGGTGAAACGACGTCTCCCGGTCCACGGCGGCCGCATTCGGCACCGCTGCCGATTCCTAGACATATACTAACCAATCGGTCGGTAATTGTCATGGGCAGTCTCAACCAGGGCGATCGGACGAAACCGCGGCACATCCTCGGTGCGCCTCGTGATACGCGAGTGACACGGGGGCGCTTTCTGACCTATGATCGTTCTCAATTACTGACCAAGCAGTCAGGCGCTGATGTGGCAGTCAGCCGCCAACTCACCGGTCGGTCGAGGCAGACGTCCATCCGTCCGCCGCCAGACCCGAGGCACCGGCGATCACTCAGAGTCGAGGACCACCGCCTCCGGAGACGGCACCCGGCAAAGTCGCCCAGCAACAGAAGGTTCCGCTCATGTCCGCCACCGCTTCAGGCCCAGTCACTCCGAATCCGGCCACCCCACATACGACCACCCGCGAGGAGCGCAAGGTCCTCGCCGGCACCCTCGTCGGCACCACCATCGAGTGGTACGACTTCTTCATCTACGCTCAGGCCGCCGGCCTCATCCTCTCCGCCCAGTACTTCGGCCCTTTGGCCGCGGACAATCCGGCACTCGGCCAGATCATGGCGTGGGCATCTCTGGGCATTTCGTTCCTCTTCCGCCCGTTGGGCGCGATCATCGCCGGCCACCTCGGCGATCGGATCGGACGCAAGAAGATGCTCGTGCTCACGCTCATCCTCATGGGGGCCGCGACCTCGCTCATCGGCCTGCTCCCGAACTACGCGATGATCGGAGTCGGCGCGCCGATCCTGCTCACCCTGCTGCGAATCCTGCAGGGCTTCTCCGCCGGCGGCGAATGGGGTGGGGCCGCGCTGCTCTCGGTCGAACACGCCCCGATCTCCAAGCGCGGCATCTTCGGCGCGTACCCGCAGATCGGCGTGCCGGTCGGCATGATCCTCGCCACCGGCGTGATCTGGGTGCTCACCACGGTCCTCACCGCCGAACAGTTCGCAAGCTTCGGCTGGCGGATCCCGTTCCTCTTCTCCGTCGTCCTCGTCTTCGTCGGCTATTACATCCGCCGCCAGGTCGAGGAGTCCCCGGTCTTCGCCGAGCTCGCCGAGCGCAAGGCCGAATCCTCGGCTCCGCTGGGCACCCTGTTCAAGAAGAACACGAAGGAAGTCGTGCTCTCCGCGCTCATCTTCATCGGCAACAACGCCGTGGGCTACATGATCATCGCGTTCTTTGCCGCCTACGCCTCGCGCCCGCTGGAGGAAGGCGGATCCGTCGGCCTCGACCGGGCACCCGTGCTGTTGGCGACGACGCTGGCGAGCTTCGGCTGGCTGGTGTTCACGATGTGGGGCGGCGCGTTGTCGGACAAGCTCGGTCGCGTGCGGACCTTCCAGATCGGGTACGTCCTGCTCATCGTGTGGCTCATCCCGACCTTCCTCATGATCGACATGGCGAACATCTGGATGTACGGCATCGGCATCTTCGTCCTCACCGTCGGCATGGGCCTGTCCTACGGCCCGATGTCGGCGATGTATGCGGAGATGTTCCCGGTCGAGGTCCGCTACTCGGGCGTCTCGATCGGCTACGCGCTCGGCGCGATCCTCGGCGGCGCTTTCGCCCCGACTATCGCCGAGACTCTGCTCGCCGAGACCGGCTCATCGATCTCGATCGCGATCTACATGATCGTCGTGTGCATCATCTCGCTCATCGGCGTCAGCCTCGTCAAGGAGACGAAGGGCAACGACCTCGGCCTGACGAAGCACCACTGAGGCTGCGGCGAACCCCCAGTTCGTCACCTGCACCTCGATTTCCTGGTCGATCCACGGTGAGTCCTCCGCCTGAAACGCCGTGGATCGACCCAACAATCCACCGAGGCGGCGCACCCACTCAGCAGCTCTCGCATAGGCTGATGAGATGACCCTGCCAGACCACACGAACCCGACTTCCCTCGCGTATCCCGACATCGAAGCCGCGGCGGCCCGGATCGCCGGGCAGGTCCGTCCGGTCACGGTCACCCAGCGGGGGAACGACGGAATAGTCTTCGCCCTCGAGTTCATGCAGCACACCGGCACGTTCAAGGCCCGCGGTGCGCAGAACTTCATCCAGGCTCACCTTGCCGAAGGCACCTTCCCCGAGGCGGGAGTGACGATCGCATCGGGCGGCAACGCCGGACTCGCCTGCGCATGGGCGGCCCGTGCCGCCGGTGTACCGGCGACCGTGTTCCTGCCGACCACCGCGCCGAGCGTGAAGGTCGAACGGCTGCGATCGTATGGTGCGCGAGTGGAGTTGGTCGGTTCCGAATTCGCCGAGGCGGCCGCCGCCTGCCAGGAATTCGTCGAGTCCTCCGGTGCGCTGGCCTCGCACGCTTACGACCATCCGCTCATCGCCGCCGGCGCGGGCACCTTGATGACCGAGATCCTCGAGCAGGTGCCCGATCTCGACACGGTCGTCGTCTCGGTCGGAGGCGGCGGTCTGTTCGCCGGCGTCGCGACGGCCGCGACTCATCACGGAGTGCGCACTGTCGCGGTTGAGCCGGAGAACTGCCGAGCGCTGAGTGCAGCGATCGAAGCGGGCGAACCGGTCGATGTCACGGTCGATTCGGTGGCAGCGGATTCGCTCGGAGCCCGTCGTGCCACTTCGCTGGCGCTGGAGGCGGCGCGATCAGATCTGGTCACCTCGGTGCTGGTCAGCGACGACGCCATCATCGAAGCACGACAGCGACTGTGGGACGAACACCGGCTGGCGGTCGAGCATGCGGCGGCCACGGCGTTGGCGGGAGTCAGCGGTGGTGGCAGAGGGAAGACTGCCAGCGACGGGAAGTCGCCGGGCGGTTATGTTCCGGCCGAAAAAGAGAAGGTCTGCGTCGTCCTCTGCGGGGCGAACACGAGCCTCAGCGATCTCTGAATCACGGGGACGGCCACCTCGGCGATTCGAGCGCCGGAAGTCAGCATGGTCGAACGTTGGACGTCAGCGCGTTCGGTCGCGGTCCTTGGACTTCAGCGAGGCCTTGATGAGGCCGAAGATCGCGAGCGCCACGACGACGGTGATGATGGCTTTAACGAGGAACCAAGCAATGGAGAACGCGACGTTGACCACCCACCACGCGATGATGATGGCGATGATCGCGCCGATGATGCTCCACACGGTACTCATCTTCATGCCTCAAGCCTAGGCCCGAGTGCACAGCCGTGCAATGCGCGCGGTGATCGTCCCAGCCGATCCTCAGCACGGACGCGGTTCGTCAGCCGAGCGCGGCAGCGGTCCGCCCTGCACCGGTCGTCCGAGGTGCCGCACCGGACCGAACTGCGCGGGCCGACCAGCGGCGGTCGGCGAAGCCCACTTCGATCGGATGGTCGAAGGCGGCAGAGACCTGCTCGGAGGTGAGCACCTCGGCGATGGGACCGGCGGCGGTCAGTCGCCCGTCGGAGATGAGCGCGGCGTGAGTGGTCGTCTCGGGAATCTCCTCGAGATGATGGGTGACCAGCAGCGTCGACAGCTCCGGCGAGCGCAGAGACAGGGCGTCGATGGTCTCGAGCAGCTGTTCGCGTGCGGCCACGTCGAGTCCGGTGGTCGGCTCGTCGAAGAGCAGCAGCTGTGGTTCGGCGATGAGCGACCGGGCGACGAGCGCACGCCCGCGCTCCCCCTGTGACAGCACCTTCCACCCGGCGTCGGCGCGGGACGTCAGTCCCACCTCGGCGATCTGGGCATCGGCCTTCACGACATCCTCAGGCGCGGGCTCCCACCGCATGGGACGTTCGACGGTGCCGGTCAGCCCGGTGAGGACGACCTCGCGGACGGTGAGGTTCGACCGCAGCGGATGACGTGGATTGACGTGACCGATGAGGCGGCGCAGCGCGGCGAGCTCGACCCGACCCATGCGTGATCCGAGGATATCCACGGTGCCCGAGGTCGGGAACACCTGCGCCGAGGCGAAGCTCAGCAGCGTGGACTTCCCCGCCCCGTTCGGACCGATGAGCACCCAGTGCTCGCCGGCATTGACAAGCAGATCGATGCCGTGGAGTATCTGCGTCTGCCCACGCCGGAATGTCACATCAGCGATATCGAGGACGGTCTTGGCCACGCCTCACTCACCTCTCGCGGACCCGCACGGTCCAGTTGATCCATGCGCCCCGCCTTCGGGCAGGGCGAATCCGAGTCTAGGCGCGGATGTCGCCGAGGCGGTCCTCGCCGATCGATACCGAGTTCCACATCCTGGATCACGGTGGCACCCCGCAGGCGACGACGGCAACGGGCCATAATGGAGTCATGCACAACGCCGCCGATTCGAATGAGGACCTCCGCGAGGAGTATCGCATCAAGATGCGCGGTCGGCTCCTGCGCCGGTCCGCTTCGTTCAATGTCGCCCACGCCGTCGACAGCCTCGAACCGGGCACCGGCGCTCAGAGCATCCAACGCGCGCTGACGCTGCTCAACCTCGTCGGCCTCATCGCCGGGGAGCGGCGCGAAGGCGCGAGCCTGTCCGAGCTCGCCTCGATCAGCGGCCGCCCGAAAGCCAGCGTCCACCGCATGCTCCAGGCGCTCATCGCCATGGGATACGTCGAACGCCTCGAGGAGGGCGGGTACCGCCTCGGCGTGCAGTCGCAGATCCTCGGTCAACTGGCCCAGAAATCGGTGGATCCGCTGGTCACGGAGTCGGAGTCGAGCCTGATGCGCTTGGCCGAGCTCAGCCAGGACACCGTCTTCCTCACCCTGCGCACGGGCAGCTATTCGATCTGCGCCCGCCGCGAGGAGGGCTTCGGTGAGATCTTCAACAACGCCCTGTCCGTGGGCGACCGTCACCCGCTGGGCATCGGCGCCGGATCGCTGGCGATCCTCTCCGAGCTCTCCCCCGCCGAGGTGGACGCCCAGTTCGAGGCCAACGCCGAGATCCTCGCCGAGAGGTATCCGAAGGTCTCCGTTCCACATCTGCGTGACATCATCGATCAGGCCCGCATCGACGGATTCGTCCACAATCCCGGGCTCTTCGCCAAGGGGTCGTGGGCGGTCGCGGTTCCGCTGCGCATCCGCGGATCGCGGCCGCGTGCGGCCCTGTCGATCGCCTCGATCGCCGACCGTGTCACCGGTTCCCGGGTCGAACGCCTCGTCGCTCTGCTGCGCCGGGAGGCGAAGGCCATCGCCGAGGCGCTCAGTTCGCAGTCCGACCTCACCCCTGACTCCGGCGACCTCTGAGGCGGCCTTTGTTCCCCTCGCGCATGACTCCTGCGGGCGGATCCACCTCGAAATCCGCTATTGGATCGAGACGGATCCACCCGCAGGAAGCGCCGATCTGCTTACATGCGCACGGGGTCTGACCTCCTGGTAGCCTGACCACTAGCAACGTCGGGCTCCCGGTTCCCGAGTCACCACGTGACTGGCTGGCCCCAGAGCTGACGACCCCCAGGTGTTGCCGCGGCAGCCTGGGGGCGCTTCGTACTCACCCCGGGTCCGGCTCCAGCGCACTGCGCGAACTCCGGTAGCGTGAGGGCATGCCGGAGACTCCTGATGCCACGACCGTGTCCCTGACGATTCCCGAACTGCGTGAATTGTGCATTGCAGCGATCACCGCTGCCGGTGGGTCACCCGCGCTGGCGCAGTCTTTGGCCGAGGCGACCGTAGCTGCCGAGCGACGGGGCAAGACCGCCGTGGGCACGGCGCATCTCTTCGATTACCTCGACGGCCTCGAGGCCGGCCGCATCAACGGGCGGGCGCAGCCGAAAGTGACGAACAAACTGCCCGCAGCGCACCACGTCGACGCCGACCGCGGCACCGCGCAGCTCGCCTTCGATGCAGCCTTCGACGACTTCGCCTCGTCCGCCGAATCGCTCGGCATCTCCGTCCTCAACATCGCCAACGCCTTCACCGCCGGAGAGCTCGGCTGCTATACGACGCGGCTCGCCGAACGGGGCCCGGTGGCGTTTGCCGGGGCCAACTCACCGGCGCTGATGTCGCTGTTCGGCACACCGGGCTCGGCGACCGGAACGAACCCGTTCTCGTTCGCCGTTCCCCATACCGGTGGCCCGCGCATGTTCGATCAGGCGACCAGCGCCACCGCGTGGGTCAACGTCCGCAACGCCGCCGACCGGGGAGAGACGATCCCCGACGGATGGGCCCTCGCACCCGACGGGGCGGCCACGAACGATGCCGGGGCCGCCCTCGCCAGTTCCCTGCTGCCGTTCGGCGGGGTCAAAGGCAGCAATGTCGCGCTCATGATCGAACTCCTCGCCGTCCACGGCGGGGGCCGCTTCTCCGTCGACGCACCCGCCTTCGACTCGGGTCAGGAGAGCCCGGGCACGGGACTGTTCGTCATCGCGATCGCGGCCGATGCCTTCGACCCTGGCTATTCGCAGCGGGTCGCCGAGCATCTTGACCGGCTGTACGCACGGTTCGGCTTCGACTTCGGCCGCAAACGCAGCCTCGAGGTCGTCGAGCTGCCGGAGGAACTCCACTCGGTGCTCCTCAGCCGCGCCTGAGCTTCACCGACCGCTCGAGTTGCCGTCGACCTCGCACCGCATAACTCGGTACAGCGACGGTAACTCGAACGGTCAGTGGGCACGACCGACGCTTGAGTGCGCAGTCGGTGCGTACGTATTTGGAACAGCCAGAGCGGTCGCACCTTCCCAGAAATCGGCCGACCGGAATGGGCTCAGCGACCGGCCCTCAGGCCCCTAGACCGGCACGGATGCGGCGGACGGCGTCGTCGAAAGACTCCCCGGTCACCTCGGCGGCCGCCCCCGGATCACCGGCGTCGACGGCATCCATGAGTCGGCGCTGGTGCTTGAGCAACGGCGCCTTGGCGTCGGCCGAGATCTCCCGCCTGGCACCGACGAGTTTGTACGCCCGGCAGCGCAGCCACAGGGTCCGGATCGTCTCAACGAGGACGGGATTGCCCGAGGCGGAATATATCGTCGCGAGCAGCTCTTCGTCGTGGTCGAGATACTCTGAGGCATCGCCGGAGTCGAGAGCCGCCTCCATCGCCGCAAACTCCTCATCGAGCCGCGCCCGGCCCCCCCAACGAGCTTCTGCGCACCCTGGACCGTCGCTTCGACCTCGAGGATGCGACGCACCGAATAGATCTGCAGCAGCTCCTCGGCGGTGAATTCCTTGACCACGGCCCCGCGGTGCGGGCTGGTCTCGACGAGCCCGACCTCCTCGAGTCGGGCCAGCGACTCCCGCACGGGCATGACGCTTGTACCCAGGGACGCCGCGAGCTGGCGGATCCGCAGTCGATCTCCACTGCGATATTCGCCGGAGAGGATGCTCGCCTGCAGCGCTTCGAACACTTGGTCGCCGATGCGCGGGCCGATCTCGGTCTGGGTCTCGCTCATAGTCGACAGTCTATCCACGCCGAGGCAGCAAGCAGCCCCTTCAATGAGCTCAGTCCCACGGCGCCGTGGATACGCCGACCGCTCAGGTTGCCGTCGACCGCTCGCCGCATAACGCGGTACAGCGACGGCAACCTGAGCGGTCGGTGCGAAAGCGGTTCTAGCGCAGGACGACGGTCCTCTTGCCCGAGAGGAACACACGTCCGTCGCAGTGCCACTTCACGGCATTGGACAGCGCCTTGCATTCTGCGTCGCGACCGGCGGCCACGAGGTCCTCGGGAGTGAAGGCATGGTCGACCTCGACGAGCTGCTGAGCGATGATCGGCCCCTCGTCGAGTTCGGAGTTGACGAAGTGCGCGGTCGCCCCGACGGTCTTCACTCCGCGCTCCCACGCCTGGTGGTAGGGCTTCGCGCCCTTGAAGGACGGCAGGAACGAGTGGTGGATGTTGATGGCCCGTCCTGTGAGCTCGCGGGCGAGGTCGTCGGAGAGGATCTGCATATAGCGGGCGAGCACCACGAGGTCGACCTCGAAGCGGTCGACGAGTTCGAGCAGCTTCGCCTCGGCCTCGGGCTTCGTCTCCTTCGTCACGGGGATCCGGAAGAAGGGGATGTGGTGCCATTCGACGAGCTCACGATGGTCAGGGTGGTTCGACACGACTGCGGCGATCTCGATCGGCAGCTCGCCGACCCGGGCGCGGAAGAGCAGGTCGTTGAGGCAGTGCTCGAACTTCGAGACCATGATGAGCACCCGCCGCTTCTGCCCCTGCGGCCACAGCTGCCAAGTCGCTCCGAACTCCTCGCCGATCGCTTCGAAGTCGGTCCGCAGAGCCTCGACACCATTGCCGGGCTCGTCGGAGACGCTGAAGTCGATGCGCAGGAACAGCTGCTGGGTCGACTGGTCGTCGAACTGTTTGAGTTCCTTGATGTCTCCGCCGTGGGTGAGCAGGGCACCGGTCACGGCATGCGTGATTCCGGGGCGCTCGGCGCATTCGAGGGTGAAGATGTAGTCCTGCATGTCCGTATCTTTCTGTCTGTGGGGCGAAGTCCCGGTGTCCCAGTCTGCCGCATAATGGCGATCGGCATCGGCACGGTCGACCGGTCGTAGCTCATTCGGTGAGGAACTCCGCCATTCCGTCGAGCAGCCAGCGGACCGTGAAGTCCGCGAAGCTCGCCCGCGGGTAGACGCGGTAGGTGTCCTCACCGCTGTGATGGAGGATGACCGGGACGGGTCCCAACGCGGTGACGATCGCCGTGCCGACTCCGAAGGCGCGGGGGTGGAGATCGGCGCGGCAGCTCTTCTCGAGCACCTCGCGGGCCTTCTCCCCCGTCAGTTCGAGGATCGTCCGGTTGGCAGAGAGATCGACGGCCTGTCCGGGCAGTCCCTCGAGTCCCGCCTCTGCGACGATCGTCTCGCCGGGCTGCTGGCAGCGGGAGACGTCGACGGCAAGGAATTCGTCGGGGCTCAGCCACAGCACGTGCTGAGCCGCCGGATCACCGGTGACTTCACCGACGCCGCGGGGCAGGCGCAGGCCGAACGTGTCCTCGAGCGACTTCCATGATGCGGAATCCGGCTGTGCCCGCAGGCCGATCTGCACGGTGAAGGGCAGTTCGCGCAAGCCCACGCTGCGGCCGCCCGCCGCGCTCGCCTCGGACATCAGCCCGGCCAGGTGCGCGGCCGGAGAGACCCGCAGGTCATCGAGTCCGCTCGACCCGGTGCCCGCGTGGGCGGCCTGCGTCTCAGCGGTCGAGAGGGACTGTGCCGTCGAACGGGTGGAATAGGTGGTGTCAGCCATCGCGGCGGTTTCCTTCCGGATCGTAGAAGACGGGCGAGGTGATCTCGACGTCGACGAGGGTGTCGCCGAAGGGGGACTTGACGATCTCTCCTTCGCGGTTGCGGCCGTTCTCGACGAGTGCGAGTCCGAACGGCCGGTCGAGGCTCGGCGAGATATAGGACGAGGTGACGTGTCCGATCATCGGCACCGGTCCGTCCTCCGGTGTGACGGGGGTGCCCGCAGCGATGAGCTGGGCGCCCTCGGCGAGGCGGGTCGTGCCGTCGACGGGCAGCACCCCGACGAGGTGCTTGCGGTCCTCCCGTGACGTGTCGGCCCGGGAGTAGGAGCGTTTGCCGATGAAGTCCTTGACCTTCGACACGATCCATTCCATGCCCGCGTCCTGAGGGGTGACGGTGCCGTCGGTGTCCTGGCCGACGATGATGAAGCCCTTCTCGGCACGCAGCACGTGCATGACCTCGGTGCCGTAGGGGGTGATGTCGAACTCGGCGCCCGCCTCGGCGACGGCTTCCCAGACTGCCAGCCCGTAGAACGTGTCGACGTTGATCTCGAAGGCGAGCTCGCCGGAGAACGAGATCCGGCAGATGCGGGCGGGAATGCCGTTCGCCAGGGTGGTCTCGCGGAAGCCCATGAACTCGAAGGCGTCGTTCGACACGTCGAGGTTCGGGGCGAGCTTGGCGATGACGTCGCGGGACCGGGGTCCGGCCACGGCGACGGTCGACCACTGTTCGGTCACCGAGGTGAAGACGACGTCGAGGTCGGGCCATTCGGTCTGATGCCATTCCTCGAGCCATTCGAGGACGGTCGCCGCCCCACCGGTCGTCGTCGTCATGTAGTAGCGGTCCTCGGCCACGCGCAGGGTCACACCGTCGTCGAAGACCATTCCGTCGGGCTTGCACATCAGCCCATACCGACCCTTGCCGACCCCCAGCTTCTTGAAGCCGTTCGTGTAGATCTGGCCGAGGAACTCCCCGGCGTCCTTCCCGCGGATCTCGATCTTGCCGAGCGTCGAGGCGTCCTGGAAGCCGACGGATTCGCGCACGGCCTTGCCCTCGCGCAGCACCGCCGCCTCCATGTCCTCACCCGGCTTCGGGTAGTACCAGGGACGCTTCCACTGCCCGACGTCTTCGAACTCGGCACCGTGGGCGACGTGCCAGGAGTGGATCGAGGTGACCCGAGCCGGGTCGAAGAGCTCGCCCTTGCGCCGTCCGGCCAGTGCCGCGAAGGGCACCGGGGCGAAGGGGGCGCGGAAGGTCGTGTGCCCGACCTGTCCGAGGTCGTCGGCCTTCCCCAGCACCGAGGCGATCGCGCCGATCGCGTTGACCGCTGAGGTCTTGCCCTGATCGTTCGCCGTCGAGATCGAGGTGTAGCGCTTGATGTGTTCGACCGAGCGCATGCCCGCGCCCATCGCCCGCTGCACGTCGGCGACGGTCTGGTCACGCTGGAAGTCGATGAAGTGAGTGCTCAGGTTCTGGTGGTCGTCCTGCGCCGACGTGACCAGCCACAGTGGACGGGCCGGAGCATAGGCCATCGCTGAGACGGCGGGCACAGCGAGCGCGGCCGGGAAGCCGGTGCGGTTCGCCGCTTGGTTCCCCGCCTCGGCGCCCTGCCGCAGAGCCGCTTCGAGCGAGTAGTCCCCGGTCACTGCTCCGACCGTGAACTGGTCGCGCACGGGCGTCGTCGGCACGAAGGCCGCGATGTCGCCGTTCCAGTGGATTGTGCCCTTGCGCTGACCGTGCAGGTGGATGACCGGCGAATGTCCGCCGGAGACCGCGAGCAGGTCGACGGGAATGCTCTCACCGTTTTCGGCTGCGACGCCGTCGTCGTCGAGTCCGGCGACAGTGATGGCGCTGACCCGTCCGGCGGGTCCGTCACCGGCGGTGCCGGTGACGGCGGAGCCGAGGATGAGACGGGTGCCCGTGGCGGTGGTGACGGATTCGGCGATCGCCGAGGCTGAGGTGCGGGAATCGATCACCGCAGGGACGGTGATGCCTGCCGCGTGGAGGTCGGTGACGAGGTCATAGGCGGAGTCGTTCGTCGTCGCCACGGCCACGTTCTGCCCGGCGGCCACACCGTAGCGGCCGAGGTAGGTGCGCACGGCCGAAGCGAGCATGATGCCGGGACGGTCGTTGTCGGCGAAGACGATCGGACGGTCATGCGCACCGGTGGCGAGCACGACCTGACCGGCACGGACGTGCCAGACCTTCTGACGCACTCCACGACCACCGACAGCCGCGACGGCGTCGGTGCGGTCTTCGAGGGCGACGAAGTAGTTCGAGTCGTAGCTGCCGAAGACGGTGGTGTTCTTCACGTAGGTGAGCTCTTCGTGCGCGGCGAATCCGGCGACGGTGGACTCGACCCAGGCGAGGGCGTCGACGTCGTCGATGGTTTCGGCCGTGGCCGGTCCCGCCGCGAGCAGCGAGCCGCCGGGCCGGGACTGATCGTCGAGGAGCAGGGTGCGGGCTCCGGACTTGCCGGCTTCCCGGGCGGCGGCGAGTCCGGCCGGGCCGGCGCCGACGATGAGAACGTCGGTGTGCACGTGCTTGTGCTCGTAGGTGAGTTCGTCCTGGCCGGGGTCGAGGATGCCGAGTCCGGCGAGGTAGTCGGCCTCGAGCCCTTCGGCGATGGCGACGCGGGTGGCAGGCAGCATCGACTCGGAGACGTCTCCGGGGAAGCGGGAGTGCACGCGGACGAGCGCATTGGACTCCTCGACGCCGGCGCCGAGGATGCCGCGAGCACGTCCCAGGTAGGTCGAGTTGCCGCAGTCGATGCGGCCGGCGGCGATCAGCGCACTGGCGATCGTGTCACCGTCGAAGCCCGAGTATGTCTGTCCGTCGACGGTGAAGTCGATCGGGCGGGTGGTGTCGATGCCGGTGGCAGAGGGCAGTCGAGACGCGGAGTGCAGTCGGGTGGTGTTCGTCATCGAACCTCTCCTTGGGTGTCGGGACGGGGTGAGCCGATCGGGTAGATCGCGGCGAAGTCGTAGGTGGCCGTATTGCGGATGGCGTTGAACCACTTTCGGCAGCCGGCGCTGTGGCTCCACATCTCAGCAAAGGCACCGCGGTTGTTCTCACGGTAGAAGAGGTACTCGCCCCATTCTTTGTCGGTCAGGGCGTACGGGTCTTCAGGGTAGGGAACGTGCGCCTGTCCGCCGTAGTGGAATTCGGTTTCGTCGCGTGGCCCGCAGTTCGGGCAGTGGATGAGCAGCATGTCGGTGTCTCTTTCCTTCCGCTCAGTGAGCCACGGCTGCGGCGCCGTGTTCGTCGATGAGGTGACCGGTTTCGAAGCGGTCGAGGGCGAATGGGGCGTTGAGCGGGTGGGGTTCGTCGTTCGCAATGGTGTGGGCGTAGGTGAAGCCCGCCGCCGGGGTGCCTTTGAAGCCGCCGGTGCCCCAGCCGCAGTTGGCGTAGAGTCCTTGGACTTCCGTCTTCGACACGATCGGTGAGGCGTCGAGGGTGACGTCGACGTTGCCGCCCCAGGTGCGCAGCACATGGGCGCGGGCGAAGATCGGGAACAGTTCGACCGCGGCGGCCAGCTGCTCCTCGATGACGTGGAAGCCGCCTCGTTGACCGTAGCCGTTGTAGGAGTCGACGCCGGCGCCCATGACGAGTTCGCCCTTGTGCGCTTGGGAGACGTAGACGTGGACGTGGTTGGACATGACCACGGTCGGGTGCACGGGTTCGAAGAGTTCGGAGACTAGGGCCTGCAGCGGGTGGGTCTGGATCGGCAGGCGGATCCCGGCCATGTCGGCGAGCACCGAGGAGTCGCCGGCCACGGCCAGAGCGACCTTCTCGGTGGCGATCGGTCCGCGGTTCGTCTGCACACCGACGACCTGATTGCCGATGCGTTCGATGCCGGTGACTTCGCAGTTCTGGATGATGTCGACGCCCATTTCGTCGGCCTTGCGGGCGAAGGCCCAGGCGACGTGGTCGTGCTTGGCGATGCCGGCGCGCGGCTGATACGTCCCGCCCATCACGGGGTAGCGCAGCTCGTCGCCGATGTTGATGATCGGGCAGACTTCCTTGACCTGTTTCGGATCGAGCCATTCGGCGTCGACGCCGTTGAGCTTGTTCGCGTTCACCCGGCGCTGAGATTCGCGGACGTCCTGGAGGGTGTGGGCGAGGTTGAGCACTCCGCGCTGGGAGAAGAGGAAATCGTACTCGAGCTCTTCGGGCAACTGTTCCCAGAGCTTGAGGGACTTCTCGTAGATCGCGGCGGATTCGTCCCACAGGTAGTTCGATCGGATGATCGTCGTGTTGCGGGCCATGTTGCCCCCGGCGAGCCAGCCCCTCTCGAGAATGGCGATGTTCGTCATTCCGTGGTTCTTCGCCAGATAGTAGGCGGTGGCCAGGCCGTGTCCGCCGCCGCCGACGATGACGGCTTCATAGGACTTCTTCGGCTCCGGGTTGCGCCACAGGAAGTCGGGGTGTTCGGGAAGCTGGTCAGCCATCAGCGTGCTCCGATCTCGGTGAGTGTGGGGTACAGGGGGTGGTCGTTCGCCAGTCGGGTGACGCGTTCGCTCAGTTCGGCGATGATCTCCGGGCTGGCTCCGTTGTCGTCCGTGCCGGCCTTGAGCACCTCGGCGATGATGTCGGCTGCCTCGGCGAATGCTCCACTGCCGAATCCGCGGCTGGCGAGCGCCGGGGTGCCGATCCGCAGACCGGAGGTGACCATCGGCGGTCGAGGGTCGTCGGGGACGGCGTTGCGGTTGACGGTGATGCCGATCTGGGCGAGCAGATCTTCGGCCTGGGCTCCGTCGAGGGTCGAGTTGCGCAGATCGACGAGGACGAGGTGGACGTCGGTGCCGCCGGTGAGGACGGAGATTCCGCGTTCGGCGACGTCGTCTTCGGTCAGGCGGCGGGCGAGTTCGCCGGCGCCGGCCAGGGTCCGCTTCTGCTTGTCGACGAAGGTGTCGGTGGCGGCCAAGCCGAAGGCCACGGCCTTGCCGGCGATGACGTGTTCGAGGGGTCCGCCCTGTTGTCCGGGGAAGACGGCGGAATTGATCTTCTTCGCGATGTCCGCGTCATTGGTGAGGATGATGCCGCCTCGGGGGCCGCCGAGGGTCTTGTGCGTCGTCGACGACACGACGTGGGCGTGCGGGACCGGTGAGGGGTGAAGCCCGGCGGCGACGAGTCCGGCGAAGTGGGCCATGTCGACCATGAGGTAGGCACCGACCGCGTCGGCGATGCGGCGGAACTCGGCGAAGTCGAGCTGACGGGTGTAGGCCGACCAGCCTGCGACGATGAGCTTCGGCTGGTTCTCGTGGGCGAGGCGTTCGACCTCGGCCATGTCGACGCGTCCGGTCTCGGGGTCGAGGCCGTAGGGGACGATCGAGTAGAGGCGGCCGGAGAAGTTGATCTTCATTCCGTGGGTGAGGTGGCCGCCGTGGGCGAGGTTGAGGCCGAGGACGGTGTCGTCGGGACGGATGAGGGCGTGCATGACCGAGGCGTTGGCCTGGGCGCCGGAGTGCGGCTGGACGTTTGCGTATGCGGCTCCGAAGAGTGATTTGACGCGGTCGATGGCGATGCGTTCGATCTCGTCGACGTGTTCACAGCCGCCGTAGTAGCGGCGGCCCGGGTAGCCCTCGGCGTACTTGTTCGTGAGCACCGACCCTTGAGCTTCCATGACGGCCGAGGCGGTGTGGTTCTCCGAGGCGATCATCTCCAGGCCCTCGCGCTGCCGGGCCAGTTCGGCGTCGATGAATCCGGCGACCTGCGGATCGAGTTCAGCGATCGAGGTGCTCAGTTCGACGGGTTCACGGCTGGGGAAGGCCCCAGCGGAAGCGCCCGTCGGGGCACTGGCCGTGCCGGCTTCGGCGGGGTTTGCGAGTTGCTCTGTCATGGATCTCCTTCGACCTGTTGCGATCAGTCCTTCCCGGCTGATCGGCAACTAATATATCAGGTGCGTTCCTGTAGTGTATGCAGAGAATTCCAGCCGACGCAATACATCTGCCGCAGAGATTATGGGGAGTCTTCGCATGAGCACATCCGCCGACGCGACGTCGCCGACGACGTCCTTGGCGAATCACGCCTATGAGATCCTGCGGCACCGGCTCATCATGCTCGACATCGCTCCGGGCGATCCGATCAACGAGGCGGCCCTCAGTGCCGAACTCGAGGTCGGCCGCACGCCGATCCGCGAGGCCCTCAAGCGCCTCGAGCGCGATCACCTCGTCGTGTCCTACCCGCGGCGCGGCACCTTCGCCACCAATGTCGATCTCACCGACCTATCGACGATCTCAGAGATGCGGGAGGCCCTCGAGCCCATCGCCGCCAGGCGCGCGGCTCGCAACCTCACGCCGGAGCGTCGCGCGGATTTCACGGCAGCGATCGCCGGTCTCAAGGCACTCGAGGCGACCGACGAGCAGCGGACCCTCATGGAACGCGATCTCGATGTCCACCGCCTCATCTACAGCTCGGTGGACAATCCGCACCTATCGGAGACCCTCATCCGCCTCGACGATCTGGCCACGCGCATCTGGTGCCTCGTCATCCCGGGGATCCCGGATCTCGTCACTCACATCCGCGAGCACATCGATCTGCTTGAGGCGATCCTCGACGGGGACGAACAGACCGTGGCCGCCCGCGCCGCCGAGCACGTCCGCGAGTTCGACAAGACCGTCCGCGCCACCTTGCGCTGAGCCCAGCCAGAACTGGACCCGCGCTTCACGGTCCCGTCATCGCACACAGATTCAGAGTCGCCGCCGCCCTGAACCACCGAGGCGCAGCGAGACCCGCTCCGCCGCCTGAACGCAGTGTTCGCCGAGCTCGGCGATGCGGGTCGCATCGGTGCGGAACTTCGGTGCGGCGATGAGGACGGCCGCGACCACTTCACCGCGATGGTCGTGCACGGGTGCGGCGATGCCGACCTCGTGCGGAGAGGTCTCGGCATCGTTGAGTGCATAGCGGGGACCGCCGGTGCGATCCGGGCCGTCGCCGGCGTCGCAGAACACCTTCACCGAGGCACTTCCCTCCGTCCGATATCGCGACCCCAGACTGGACGTATGCTTGACCGGCTCGGGACTTGGAACCTGTTCGACGGTGACCGCCTCGGCGCCGTCCCACACCATCAGCGCACTCGTCTCGGAAGTGGCCCGCGTGAGTGCCTGCAGGATGGGATACGCTGCCCTGCGAACATCAAGATCGGCCAACAGAGGGCCCGCGATCGCGATGATTCCCAGACCCAGCCGATACCGCCTGGACGGCGCCTGTTCGACGATCCCCTCCTGCTCGAGCGAGGCGAGAATCCGCGACACCGAACTCTTGTGCAGCCCCACGCGCGGTGCGATCTCGGTGACACCGAGCTCCTGCCGGTCCGGCGCGAAACAGCGCAGGATGGCGACGGTGTTTTCGATGACCGAGGCACCGCGGCGTGGGTTGTCAGGCGATTGTCGGGACATGGTGCGAGTATATTCGCCAGCCGGTGCCTCAGGCCGGAATGATGTTGTGTTCGGCCCCGAACGGGAACTTCGTGATGTCCTCGGAACCGCTTTCCCCGACGACGACGATGTCATGTTCGCGGTAACCGCCGGCACCCGGCTGCCCCTCGGGAATGGTGATCATCGGCTCCATGGAGATGACCATTCCCGGCTCGATGACGGTCTCGATGTCTTCTCTCAGTTCAAGCCCGGCCTCACGCCCGTAGTAGTGGCTGAGCACTCCGAATGAGTGTCCGTACCCGAAGGTGCGGTTTTCGAAGAGTCCGTGCTCGAAGTAGATCTCATTGAGTTCGGCGGCGATGTCCTTGCACACAGCTCCGGGCTTGATGAGTTCGATTCCGCGCTTGTGCACTTCGACGTTGACGTTCCACAGCTCGAGCGACCGAGCGTCGGGCTCTCCGTAGAAGAGTGTGCGCTCCAGCGCGGTGTAATAGCCGGTCGGCATGGCGAAGCAGTTGAGGCTGAGGATGTCACCTTTTCGGATCTTGCGGGTCGTCGCCCAATTGTGCGCGCCATCGGTGTTGATACCCGATTGGAACCACACCCAGGTATCACGGATTTCCTGGTCAGGGAACGTCCTAGCGATCTCATGAGTCATCGCCTCAGTGCCGATGAGCGCGAGTTCGTACTCGCTGATGCCTTCGGTGATGGCGGCCTTGATCGCCTCACCGCCGAGGTCGCCGATTCGAGCGCTGTGCTTGATCACCTCGATCTCCTCGGGTGACTTGATCATCCGCTGGCGCATCGACTCCTTCGAGATGTCGACGAGTTCCGTTGCAGGGAAGGCATCTTGGAGCCTGTTGCGATTCTCGAGGGGCAGGTTGTCGTCTTCGACGCCGAGACGGCGCGGGTTTCCGATTCCGCGCTGACGCAGGCCCTCCTGGATCGCGTAGTAGTAGTTGTCACGACGCCAATCCGTGTACACGATGTTCTCCCCGTAGCTGGTTCGCCACGGCATGCCTGCATCGATATTCGCGGTGATCGTCACCGTGTCGTCGGCCGTGACGACCATGGCATATGAGCGACCGAAGTAGGTGAAGAGGAAGTCCGAGTAGTACTTGATGTTGTGATAAGAGGTGAGGACCACTGCGTCGAGCTCCTTCTCGGCCATAATGGCGCGCAGTCCGGTCAGTCTCCGCTCCATCTCCCCATCGGAGAAGGTCAGCGGTGTCTTGGACCCGTTGTGGAGGACCTTGAGCCGCTCAAGGTCAGCGACGGAGGCGTTGTCAGCAAAGGTGGTCATGGGTTTCTCCTATTCGTTCGACACCGCCATCTCGGTGCCGCGGCGGTGTGGTGGGGTTCTGGACGACTTCAGACGTCGCGCAGAGGCTTATGGAAGGTCTCCTTGGCGCAGATGACTGCACCGAGACAGATTGCGGCCGCAGCCATGAGGTACCAACCGGGGGCAAGATGCGAATTGGTCAGGCCGATGAGCAGAGTGGCCATAAAAGGTGCGGTGCCGCCGAACAGGGCGTTCGACACGTTGAAGCTCACGGCAAACCCGGTGTACCGGATACGTGTCGGGAACATCTCGGCAAGGAAGCTCGGCAGAGTGCCGTCGTTGAGGGTGAGCATGGCTCCGAGTCCGATCTCGACAAGGACGACGAGGGTGAAGCTGCCGGCGTCCAGCAGCATGAAGGCCGGCACCGTGAGGACGATGAAAGTGACTGACGCGATGATGAGCATCCTTTTGCGACCGAACCGATCCGAGGCCAGACCGGTGAGCAGGATGAAACCGATATAGGTGACGAGAGCGATGGTGGTGGCGAGGAATGATTCAGCAGCCCCGTAGCCGAGCTCGGTCGTGAGATAGGTGGGCATATAGGTCAGGACGACATAGAACCCGACGGCGTTGAGCAGCACTGCGCACATCGAGATGACCAGGGGCCGCCAGTGGTCCCGGAACATGGCGAAGACCGGGGCTTTGATCACTTCATCCTGCTGAGCGAGTTCACGGAATGCCGGCGTGTCCTCGAGTCGGGTTCGGATATAGCGGCCGATCAGTCCCATGGGCGCGGCAAGGAAGAATGGGAGCCTCCAACCCCAGCTCTCCAGCTGTCCATCGCTCAGCGTCGACGAGAGGACTGCGGCGAGCACCGATCCCAATAGCAATCCGGTGGCGGTGCTGGCGGGAACCACTGCCGCGTACAGTCCGCGTCGCCGCGGTGGTGCGTATTCAACGAGGAACGCCGAGGCCCCCGCATATTCGCCTGCCGCAGAGAATCCTTGGACGAGGCGGACGACGAGCAGCAGCACCGGAGCGAGGAAGCCGGCGACCGCGAAGCTCGGCAGCAGACCGATCGCAAAGGTCGAGACAGACATGATGAGAATCGAGACGGACAGCGCGGAACGTCGTCCGATCTTGTCTCCGATATGACCCCAGATGAAGCCGCCGATGGGGCGGACGACGAAGGAGACGGCGAAGACCGCAAAGGTGGACAGAAGCGCGAGATTGCCTTCGGACTCAGGGAAGAAGACGATCGCAATGGTCGTCGCAAAATACCCGTAGACGCCGTAGTCGAACCATTCGACGAAGTTGCCGACGAAACTGGCGGAGACGACGCGCCGCAGCGTCCGCTTCTGCTCGATATTCGGCTGCGCGGTCGCCGACGCATCTGATTTCACAGCGTCGTTGTCCTCTGGAGCGAGGTCGGACTTCATTGTCTTCTCCATCGTTGTGAACGGTGACAACGCGGTGTTGCATTCTTTACAACTGCGTTGCGTTTAAGGTTATTGTGTCCCGATCACCCGGTCAAGAGATTTCTGCTCAGAACTGCGCGCAATCGGAAAGCGGCAGGCGAAAGGCCCTGCCGGACTGCATGTCCGACCGGGCCTTGGAACTGTACTCACCGACACAGCGAAGCCCCGCACGACCATTCGATCGTGCGGGGCTTCGCTGATGCGTCCGGTGTCGCCTACCTGCTCGAGACGCGTCCGAAGAGATTCGCGATCGGGGCCAGCAGCAGCGGCCTGGCGGCGAACCAACCGGCCACGACCACGACCATCGCGATGAGGAACCAGACGAGTCCGGCCCAACCGAGCATCTCGGTACCCGCGAACATGTAGCCAAGGTTGTGCCGCAGTCCGGTCGTGAACACGAGGAACACGTGGACGAGGATGAAGAACACGAAGAACAGCATCGTCGGGAAGTGGATCGCCCGCGCCAGCGGCGCCGGGTAGATCTTGTTCAGCGTCGTGGCGTTCTTCGGCCACCATTCGCTCATCCGCACACCCGTGATCGCGGCCAGCGGGGCGGCGATGAACACGATGATGAAGTACATCAGCTGCTGGAGAGCGTTGTAGTTGACCCACGCATCTTCCATCGGCCATTCCATCGTTCCGTACTGCAGCGCCGCCGACAGCGCGTTCGGGAAGACTTCCCAACTGGTCGGCACGATGCGTGCCCAGTGCCCGGAGACGAAGAGCAGCACGACGAAGACCACACCATTGGCCAGCCACAGCAGATCGAGGCTCGTGTGCAGCCAGAGGTTGATGCTGATCTTCTTTCCACCCTTCTTCGGGGTGTAGAACGCCGGCGGCTTCTGCTGGTGACGCACCTGCAGACCCGAACGGATGATGAGCACCATGAAGAAGATGTTGAGGAAGTGCGTCCACCGCACCCAGCCCGGGAAGCCGGGATCGACGAATTCCGGGATGTGGTATTCGCCCGGGTAGCGCTCGAGGAACTCCGGCACACCCGGCAGTGTCGTGACACCGCGAGCGGCGAGGATGAGGATCCCGGCCACGACGATGAGTCCGCCGAGTCCCAGCCCGACGATCTTCGACCACTGTCCCAGCGACTTCGAACCGATCATGACCGGTTCCTTCTTCGCTGCAGGCTTCGCCGAGGCGGCGCTGCCCGAACCGGACGATGTGGCCTTCGCCGCCGGTGCCGTCTTCGCGGCCGGCTTGTCCGCGGTGCGAGCCGCAGCCTTGTCGTCGGCCTTCGCAGCGGGCTTGGCCATCGGTTTGCGCTGAGCGGCCTTGTCCGTGGTCTTCGCCGCGGGCTTCGCCATCGGTTTGCGCTGAGCGGGCTTCTTCTCGGCTCCGCCGGAAGACTTGTCCGACGCCGAGGCGGCTCCCGCTGCTGCGGCACCTGCGCCGGCGGCGGCTCCCGCACCTGCGGCTGCCGCGCCGGCACCGACGCCGCCGATTCCGGTGCGCCGCCCCTGGGGCTTCTTCTCAGCGGAATCGTCCTCGGCCTTGGCGGCCGGCTTCGATTCCTGCTTCGCGGCTTCGCCGGACTGTGTGGCCTCGGCAGGCTTGTCTGCCTCGGCAGATGCGGCATCGGTCGACGTGGCGCCGGCGGCCTTCTCTTCAGCCGGAGCCGAAGCGGCGGCCGAGCCTGCGGCAGGTTTAGCAGCGTGCGCTGGAGCAAAGCCTTCCGGGGGCCAGGGGTCTCCCCCGGCGGTGCGGGGCAGTCCGCGGCGCAACGGTACATCGGAGAGTTCTCCGGAGCCCGAGCCGTTCGCAGCTGCTGCAGCCACACCGGCACCGGCAACGCCAGCACCAGCTACGGCGGCCGCCGCAGGAGCAGCGGACGAGGACTCGGAAGCGGAATCGGCTGACGTTTCAGCCGAAGGTGTTTCGGCAGAGTCGGCCTGAGCAGCGGATTCCTCCGCAGTGCTCTCGGCAGGAGCGGATGCAGCCGCTGCCGGAGCAGCAGCGACAGCGGATCCACCTGCGGCCTTGACACCGGCGGGCGCTAAGCCTTCCGGCGGCCAAGGATCTCCACCGGCAACACGCGGCAGACCACGGCGCAGTGGAACCTCGGCGGCAGGAGCCGATTCGGCAGCGGGAGCATCAGTGGCGGCAGGTTCTGCCGCAGCCGACTCATCGTCCGAACCGGAAGCGCCGACGGCAGCGCCAGCAGCCACTCCGGCACCAGCCGTCGCTGCAGCTGCAGCCGGGGCGGCCGAGGACTGTTCGTCCGATTCAGCTGACGCGACAGGAGCAGCTGAGGCACCGGTGGCCTTCACTCCGGCCGGAGCAAGACCTTCCGGCGGCCAGGGCTCTCCGCCCTCGACGCGCGGCAGTCCACGGCGCAGAGGCACTTCGGCCGCGGGAGCGGCGTCGGCCTCGGGCTCACCGGCAGGAGTCGAGTCAGCCGACTCACCCGCGTCATCGGCACCGGCTGCGGCAACACCCGCAGCACCAGCGGCGACACCGGCAGCGCCGACGCCCGCCGCAACAGCGGCACCCGACGAAGATTCGTCAGCCGATTCATCGACCGAATCCTCAGCCGCGTCCTCAACGGAGTCCTCAGTTGGCTCCTCCGCTTCAGCGGAAGCCTCTGCCCCCGTCGATTCCTCGGCGTCGGTCACATCGGACTCGGCCGCCTCGGCGGGGGAACCTTCATCCAGTTCCTCCGTCTCGGCAGTCTCCGGCAGCCATGACGCGCCCTCTTCCAAGGGTTCACCGATGGTGCCCTCCGGGGGCCAGGGGTCTCCGCCTTCGACCCGGGGCAGACCCGAGCGCAGCGAACTGGAATAGGTTGCCATATCAGGACTTGTTCTCGTTCAGTGATTCGATGGCCTGGGGAACGACCTTGAACAGGTCGCCGACGACGCCGAAATCAGCGATGTCGAAGATCGGGGCTTCAGCGTCCTTGTTGACCGCGACGATGGTCTTCGAGGTCTGCATGCCGGCCTTGTGCTGAATCGCGCCGGAGATGCCGAGAGCCACGTAGAGCTGCGGGGACACCGACACACCGGTCTGGCCGACCTGGTGCGACTGGGCGATGTAGCCGGCGTCGACGGCCGCACGGGAGGCACCGACGGCTGCACCGAGGGTGTCGGCGAATTCGCCGACGAGCTCAAAGGACTCCTCCGAACCGACGCCGCGACCACCGGAGACGACCTTCTGCGCACCGCGCAGTTCGGGACGCGAGGAGGTTTCGACGACGGCTTCGAACGAATCGATCGCCGCCGAGCGCTTACCGGAATCGGCGACCTCCAGGGCCTGCGTGTTCGCGGACTGCGCTTCGGCGCGAGCCTCGATCGAGCCCAGGCGCACGGTGACGATGGGGGCACCGAAAGTCGGGGCCGAGGAGGCGGTGTAGCCGCCGCCGTAGACGGAGTGGTTGGCCACAATGCCCTCGGAATCGCGTTCGAGTCCGGTGGCGTCGACGGACACAGCCGATCCGCTGCGCACAGCGTAGCGACCGGCGATGTCGCGACCGTCGAGAGTATTGGGCACGAGCACGGCGTCGGGAGCAGTGAGCTCCGCGGCTGCGGCGACGGCGTCGACGGCCGCGGTGCCGAGGTTGCCCTCGGTGGCTGCGGCGGTCAGGGTTGCCACGGCGCCGAGTTCGGCGGCCTTCTCGGCAGCGGCGTCGGCGCTGCCGGCAGCGAGCACGAGGGCGACGGGCGAGCCGATCTCAGCGGCTCCGCCGAGCAGTTCGGCGGCCGGCTTCTCCAGCTGGCCTTCGGCATCGGCGGTGAGGACGACGAGAATGGAGTCCTGCGGGAATTCTGACATGTGCGATTCTCCTTAGGCCAGACGGTTCTTGGTGAGGTATTCGGCGAGTTCGACTCCGCCATTGCCTTCGTCGACGACCTTCTCGCCGGCTTCGCGCGGCGGCTTCTCGGCGACGGTGACCATGATCGAGCGGGCCACGGACTGGTCCTCAGCATCGATGTCGACATCGGACAGGCTGATGACCTCGAAGGGCTTCTTCTTCGCCGCCATGATGCCCTTGAAGTTCGGGAATCGGGCCTCGGGAAGCGCCTCGGTGATGGAGATGACGGCGGGCAGCTCGGCCGAGACCTGCTGCTTGCCGCCCTCGACCGCGCGGGTGCCGGAGACCTTGCCGTCGCCCAGTTCGACGGTCGTCAGGCCGGTCACGTGCGGGTAGTCGAGGTGCTCGGCGAGCATCGCCGGCATCATGCCGCCGTTGCCGTCGGTGGAGACGTTGCCGGTCACGACGAGGTCGAACTCACCGCGGCGCAGAGCGGCGGCGAGCACCTCGGCGGTCAGACCCAGATCCGCACCGGCCAAGCCTTCATCGGCCACGTGCACGGCATTGTCGGCACCCATGGCCAGACCCTTGCGGATCGTCGCAGTCGCGGTATCGGGCGCCATCGAGATGACGGTCACCTCGGTGTCGCCGTCGGAGTCCTTCTGCGTCAGGGCGACCTCGAGGGCACGCTCACCGATCTCATCGAGGACGGCTTCCGAGGCGCCACGATCGGCGAGCCCGGTTTCCAAGTTCAACTTGCGGTCGCCGTACGTATCCGGGACCTCTTTGACCAACACCGCGATCTTCAAGGATGACTCCTTAGGTTCGTGAAGCAGTTCCAGCTGCGTGAGACTTTCGTCTCATAATCTACAGGTGGCTGATTTCCGTCCGTTGACCGGGTCCGGGTTAGAACCGATCATGTCCATCACCCATGGTACGTGGTAGGCACCACAGATATCTCCGTAACTGTACGAACGATCGACAGAATTTGTCCAGTGCATCGGACTCCGCAACCATGCGGACTTTCCTCGTCGAGGCGGTTCCCCTGTCGTCGACGACGGGACCTCGACGCAGGGTCATCCCCTCGCCGAGGCGGGGCCCTAGAATGGGAAGCAGACCGACCAGTCCTCCCGGTGGACATCGCCGCCTCTCCGCGCGAGTGCATCCGGGCAGGTTGGACGCAGAGGTCGCAGGCAAGACGCAGACAGCAACGGTGAAGGAGCGCCCCGTGGCATTCGACCTCGACGACATCGACCGCAGCATCATCGCCGCCCTCGTCGAAGACTCGCGCCTGAGCGTGCGCCAGCTGGCCGAACGCGTCCACATCTCCCGCTCCGCCGCACATAAGCGCTTCACCACCCTCATCGATTCGGGTGCGATCAGGAAATTCACCGCCGAGGTGGACCGCGAGGCCCTCGGCATGACCGTGACCGCGGTCGTCGTCGTCAAGATCGGCGAGCGCCCCTGGCCGCAGGTCCGCGATGACCTGGCCGCTCTGCCCTTCGTCGAAAAGGTCCAAGCCGTCAGCGGGGACATCGACGCCCTGGTGACGGTCAATGCCCCGGACAACACTGCACTGTCGCAGGTGATCCTCCGCCGCATCCACGAAGTCCCGGGCGTCGTGTCCTCCCGCTCGCTCCTCATCCTCGATGAGGCCGAGGGCCACCGTCCTGGCGCCGGCTGAGGACCGCGGCGCTTCCACCCGATAGGGCACTCACCCCCTGACAGAGCGAAGCCCCCGGCACCGGAATTTGTGCCGAGGGCTTCTTGACGTGAAACAGAGAAAACCGCAGGCGCCGGATCCAACACTTCAAGCTAGCGTGTCAACCGCCTTAGGAAAGATCAGCGTTGCGTAATTCTCACAGGTTAGCCTAACCCGAGGATCGTGAGTACACAACAGATCGATGGAGACTTTTTCGGTCGCGCTGCCTGTGCGGCAGTCACCGTTCAGCTGCGCGGCCCCGACAGCAGCATGAGCGCGGCGCCGGCGACGATGCGCTTGTACACCGGCTCGACGGACAGTGTGTCTCCGTCGGCCGTCAGGAGTCCGAGCTCGGTGAGCTCCTGCAGCTCGTCTGCCAAGAGCGTGACGAGCCGTTCGCCGCGCACCTCGCCGAGGTCGAGTTCGGGGCGTTCGGGTGCCGAGTCGGGAGTGAGGATCTCGATGAGGCGCTGGGCGATCGTGATCGCCGGGGCGCCGTAGTCCTCTCCGGGAACGAGGTTGATCACGTCGAGCAGCCGCTCGTAGATGAAGGCGCCGATGACCGGCAGTGCGGTATCCGCGCTCACCTCGCCCTTCTTCCACTCGTCGGCGGCGTTTCCCGGGCGGACCTTGGTGCCGGTGATCTCGGTGATCTCGGCGCTCTGCATCACGGCCCACATCGCTTCGAGGACGGGCACCTCGTCGGCGCTGCGCGCATAGTTCACGCCATGTTCGTACCGAGCGTTCGACGCGACTCCGACGGCGTTGATGCCGAACTTTCCGGCCGCCTCGGCGATATCGGCTCGCTTCACCCGTCCCGTACCGGTCAGGGGGCGGGAGTCGCCGATCCAGTCGAGAATGCCGGCCACGCCCTCGACGAGGCGGTTGTTCGGCATCGGTGCTGCGAGCTGTTCCTCGCTCAGCGCATTGGCTTCGACGGCGGCCATCAGGGCCGAAGGCAGCGGATCGGTGCGCATGCTCGCGGCCTCGGCGCGGGCCCGGGCGGCACTCCAGCGTTCGGGATTCTCGTCGGTGTCCATGCGGAAACGGAGATAGTTGTCGAGAGCTTCGAGGCTGTCGAGGAAGATCACCGTCGAAGGCGATTCGCCATCGGTCTTCTCCGCTTCCTCCTGTCCGTCGACTGCGAAGCTTTCAAGGAGATCGAGGAGGTCGTCGATCCCCTCCGGTTCGTCGATATCTGCGCGGGAGGACACGGCGATGCAGAACAGGAGATGGGCGATGTCGAAGACCTCTGAGTCCTCGTCGACATCATCGTAGGTCTCGGCCAACCAGTCGCGGAAGCGCTGGTAGAGCGGCATCTCGTAGACGGTCTTCTCGACCTCGTCCATTCGTGCATCGATGCCCTGCGGGTCAGCGTGGGGATTCGCCTGTGCACTCGCCTCGGCGCTCGATCCGCCGAGCCACTCCGGCAGGTCCTGTTCTGCAGCAGGGCCGTCCTCGGCTTCCTGGGCGTCTTGGATCACGCGGCCGGCGGAGCCGTAGGTGCCTTCAACCGGTTCAGGATAACCGTTGAGTGGCATGAGCTCGTCGACGACGTCCTGCTCCGAGACCTTGTTTCGCTTGGTCAACCGCACGACCGCGGCGGCTACGGCGAGCATGGAGCCCTCGAGGACGGGACGTCCGCTGTTGCTGGCGATGAGGCGATCGAGGCTGTCGACGACGCGGCCCTTATGTGCCAGCGCCAGGATGTCGCGGGCCACGGCACGGGACTTCTTCACCGACCACTTCGGTGCCATCACTCCGCCGAGCTTCGGTCCGTGCACGTCGTCGGTGAACCATTCGTCGAGGAGGCCCATCGCCGCCCCGGTCACCTGCGCGACGCTCGGGCTGAAGTCCTGGGGGTCAGAGGGCAGAGAAGCCACAACAGCCTCGGCGCGCTTGGTATCGCCTTCGGCGAAGGCAAGGGCGAAGGAGCGCAGCTTCCCCAGCGCCAGTCCGCGGTGGGCACCGACCGGGGTGAACAGGCGGCGGTTGTATTCCACCTGCGCCTTCTCCATGGCAGCGTGGAATTCGGCTTCCGTGAAGTCCGCATTCGGATCATCGATGTCGATTCCTTCGGCCTTGAGGAACGGCGCCAGCTCCCGCATCATCCGATCGGACATTCCGGGGTCGTGGCTGATTTTGCCGCCCGCTGCCATTCCGTGGAATTCGGGACCGTCGAAGAAAGTAGACACGCATTGCTCCTGCCGAGGATGAACTGAAGCAATAACGGTAACAAGTCAGACCTCGTCGGCCGCACAACTGCCCCGGCATGGCCCCGCGGCTTCACCGAGATCACATTTCGGGAGTCGGCGGTACCGCACTCAGCTCTGCGGGCCCGGTCGGTGTTCACGCCCTGGTCAGCGCTCAGCCCTCTGACGAGGCGTCAGGGTCTTCCGCACCGCCCTGATGGTCAACTCGAGAGACTGGGCGCGCGCGGTCCGATCGTCGACGCCGACGCTCACGCTGTAGAGGTGTCCGGAGCCGATAGTGAGGTAGACGAACGCTGCCGCCCATCCGATCGGCACTCCTTCATCGATGGACCCGTCCGCCTGCCCTCTCGCAATGACGGCCTCGAGGGGATCATCTTCGTCGCCCGCAGATTCAGCACCCGTGCTGGACTCGGCGGCCGCCTCGGCGAAGGTCTCATCGGTGATGATCGGGTTGTCAGCGAAGAGCAGGGTGAGCACATCGGGCAGAGTGAACAGCTCCGCACAGATCCGTTCGAGCGCAGCCAGCCCGGTCCCTTCGCCGGGACGGGCCTTCATGACCGCCTCACCGAATCGCCGGGCCCCGAGCCTCGCCGCCGCGCCGACGAGAGCTTCCCGTTCACCGAAATGTCGGTAAAGAGTGGTGCGGCCGACGCCGATCGACCGCGAGAGCTCGATCATCGACGCCTGAGGGTTCGCAGCAAGGTGAGTCAGTGCCTCGCTGACCAGGGCCTCTCGGCCCAATCGACGCATTCCCTGCACCGGCACAACCCCTCCCTGACTCTGCGAACGATACAGAGCAGTCTACTTGTGGAACACCTGTGTTCCACTTTGGTATCATGGAGTACCGACAACGCCTTCGAGGATCGAGCATGTGATGGATCAGCCCCCGCAGAAGAACGACTCGGCAACCCAGCAGTCCCACGCCGCTGCGAGGTTCGCCCTCAGTCGGACCGACGTCGTCGTCATCGGCCTCGTCTGCACCGGCATCGGCGTGGCTCTCGGCTTCTTCCTTCCGGCCCTCGGATCGCTTGCCGCAACATTTCCCATTCCTTTCGGGGACGTCATCGAGAAGCTCAGCCGCTTCGACCAGGCGTGGGTCGTCATCGCCCGACCGATCCTCGGCGGAGCACTCGGACTCATCGCCGCCTTCTTCATCGCCGCCTCGACGACACCCCTGGTCGTCGATGAACACGGAATCACCATCGGGCGAGACGACGACCACCCGCTGCGCATCTCCCGCGCCTCGTTTTCGACCGCGTACTTCGCCGACAGCAAGCTCGTCGTCGTCACCGAAGGCGGGCATCAGGCATTCAAGGGCGATGTCGAAGGCAAGAAGGCTGCAATCGCCGAGGCCTTCACCTCCCGCGGCTACCGGTGGGGAGAGATCTGACCGCGCGGGGAGAGATCTGAGTAGTCCGAAAACGGAGTCTGCGCCTCCCTCACCGTCCAGCCAAATGTCCACTCGGCCTGCCGGAACCGGTCCCTTCGTCCCGAGTTCGCGACACGTTTGGCCGCCCGTCCTCACCTGCGCGTCAGCCATGGAATCGTGACTCGGCTCACGCCACCATGGGGCCATGACCATTGACGTTCCCACCACAGGCCGCTCACTGCCCCAGCTGCAGCCGATCAGCTTCATCGGCGCAGATGGCCGGCTCACCGACACTCCGACCGAAGGGCTGCGGATCCCCAGCGATGCCACCCTCACCGGTCTCTACCGGCAGATGGTTCTCGTCCGCCGGTTCGAAGCGCAGGTCACGCACCTGACCCGGCAGGGTCGACTTGCGACCTACCCCTCCGCGGCAGGTCAGGAAGCCGCCGAGGTGGGGGCCACCACCGCGCTGGCCCCGAACGACTGGCTCTTCCCCACGTACCGCGACTCGGCAGCGCTGCTGACCCGCGGAGTGCCCGTCGCCGAGATCCTCGCCGCCTTCCGCGGAGAGTGGCACTGCGGTTTCGACCCGCATGAGTATCACGCCTCACCTGCGGCGACACCGCTTGCGACGCAGACTCTGCACGCCACCGGATTCGCGATGGCCGCGAAGCTCAAAGGCGAGGATGCAGCGACCCTGACCTTCCTCGGCGACGGCGCCAGCAGCGAAGGCGACACCCACGAGGCATTCAACTTCGCCTCCGTGTGGCAGACCCCGACGGTCTTCGTGCTCCAGAACAACCAGTACGCGATCTCCACTCCCCTGCGGGAGCAGACGAACGCGACGATGCTCGCCGATCGCGCCGCCGGCTACGGAATGCCGGGCCTGCGCGTCGACGGCAATGATGTCGCCGCCGTGTTCGCCGCCGTCTCGGCGGCGCTGGCGCGCGGTCGGAACGGGGACGGTCCGACCCTCATCGAGTGCCTCACCTACCGGATGGAGTCGCACACGAACTCCGACGATCCGACGAAGTACCGTGACACCGAAGAGGTCGAGCACTGGAAGCAGTTCGATCCCATCGACCGTCTCGAGAAGTATCTGCGAACGACCGGTGCCCTCGACGATGCGACAGTCGCAGAGATCGCCGAGGCAGCCGAGACCCTGGCCGCGTCCGTGCGCGATGCGATGAACCAAGAGGCCGAGGTCGACCCGCGCGAGCTCTTCGCCCACGTATATTCGACCCCGCGCACGGCCCTTGCCGAACAGCAGCAGGTCCTCGAAACCGAACTCGCCGCGGCAGGCTGCGCATGAGCGTCGAAGCGGGAACCGAACCGACCACCGACCCCACCACCGATCCGACCGCGGTGAACGACGAAACAGCCACGGCCGCCTCGGCGAAGGGCGACACCGCACCCGGCACTGCGCGGGCCCCCGAAGCCGGCCCCGCCCCGTCATCGGTGACGATGACGAAGGCCCTCAACCACGCGCTGCGCGATTCCCTGGCCGACGACGACACTGTGCTCATCTTCGGTGAGGACGTCGGCCGCCTCGGCGGGGTCTTCCGGGTCACCGAAGGACTGCGGGCCGAATTCGGGTCGAACCGCGTTTGGGATTCCCCACTTGCGGAGTCCGGCATCATCGGCACCGCAATCGGCATGGCGATGAACGGGATGCGCCCGGTCGTCGAGATGCAGTTCGACGCCTACGCCTATCCGGCGTTCGAGCAGATCGTGTCCCATGTGGCGAAGATGCGGAACCGGACGAAAGGCCGGGTCAGCCTGCCGATCACGATCCGGATTCCCTATGCCGGCGACATCGGCGGGGTCGAGCATCACTCGGATTCGTCCGAGGCCTATTGGACGTCGACGCCGGGTCTGACCGTCGTCACGCCGTCGAATCCGGCCGATGCGTATTCGCTGCTGCGGGAGTCGATCGCCTCCGACGATCCGGTCGTGTTCATGGAGCCGAAGTCGCGGTACTGGATGAAGGAGACGCTGAGCCTGCCCGTGTCCACGGCACCGATGAACCGCGCTCAGGTCATCCGCGAGGGCACCGACGCCACCCTGCTCGCCTATGGACCGACCGTGCGGACGGCGCTGGATTCCGCCGAGGCGGGAGCCGAGCACGGACTGTCCATCGAGGTCATCGACCTGCGCACGCTCTCGCCGTTCGACGACGAGACGGTGTCTCAGTCTGTGCGCAAGACCTCCCGCGCGGCGATCATCCACGAGGCCGCCCAGTTCGGCGGATACGGCGCCGAGGTGGCCGCCCGCCTCACCGAACGCAACTTCACCTATCTGTCGGCCCCGATCCTGCGGGTCACCGGGTTCGACGTGCCGTATCCGTCGCCGAAGCTCGAGGAGTTCTACTTGCCCACCATCGAACGCGTGCTCGATGCGCTCGAGTCCTGGGATTGGGAGCTGTGATGAGTGCTGATCTGAGTGCAGGTATGCGCGACACGGGTACGCGCGAGTTCATCCTTCCCGACCTCGGTGAGGGCCTCACCGAGGCGGAGCTGATCTCCTGGAAGGTCGAGATCGGCGATGAGGTCCACGTCGATCAGATGGTCGTCGAGGTCGAGTCCGCGAAGTCCGTCGTCGAGCTCCCCTGCCCGTACGCCGGACGCATCGTCAGCCTCCATGCAAACGCCGGGGACACCGTCAGTGCAGGTCAGGCGCTGCTCTCCGTCGCCGAGGCGGGGGCTGGGGCCGATGCGCCGGCGTCGGATGGTGGCGAGGCTGTAAACGCGACGGCGAGCGCAGATGGTGGACATCCCGAGTCGAGCGGTGCGAACCTCATCGGCTACGGCACCTCCGAACCGAAGACCCGCTCGACGAAGAAGCGCTCGTTCGGCGGCAAGCATGCAGCCGCACCGGTCGCGACATCCACTGCCGCACCGACTGTGGCTCCCGCGGTTCCGACCGTCATCCCAGCTGCTCCTCCGCAGCCGCCGACCGAAACGCCAGCCCCTGCCGGCGACTCTTCGACCGTTGCGACCGACCGCGTCTCCCCCGTGTCCTCACCCCTCGTGCGCAAGCTTGCGAAGGACCACGGCATCAGTGCCAAGCATCTGCCTGGCACCGGCCCCGGCGGGGTCGTGACCAGGTCCGACGTACTTGCCGCCATCGAATCTGGGGCGGGCGCAGCCGCCACACGCGTCCCCGCGGGGACGTCCCGGCCTCACATGGGGACGGAAGGCACAGCCGGCTCGGCGAGCGTGCCTGTATCCGGTATGGCCGCCACGGCGAGCGTGCCTGCCTCCATCCCCCACGCCGACCGCGATACCCGCACGCCGATCACGGGACTGCGGAAGGTCGTGTCCGAACGTCTCACGAAGTCGCGGCAGGAGATCCCCGAGGCGACGATCTGGCTCGATGTCGACGCCACCGAGCTGCTGGGCACGAAGCGCGCGCTCGAGGCGCGCACGGGTGAGAAGTATTCGCTGCTGGCCCTCGTCGCCCGCTTCGTCGTGGCCGGGTTGAAGAAGTACCCGATCATCAATTCCTCGATCGACACGACTGCCGGCGAGATCGTCACCCACGGCGACATCAACCTCGGCTTGGCCGCGCAGACCCCGCGCGGGCTCATGGTTCCCGTCGTCCACGGGGCCGGCGAGATGAGCCTGAGGCAGCTGCGCGACTCCGTGTCCGAGACCGTCGGGAAAGCCTCCTCGGGGAAGTTCGATCCGGCGGAACTCTCCGGCGGCACGTTCACCTTGAACAACTACGGGGTGTTCGGCGTCGACGGTTCGGCCCCGATCATCAACCTCCCCGAGGTGGCCATGCTCGGCCTCGGCCGGATCAAGGACCGCCCGTGGGTCGTCGACGGCGAGCTCACGGTGCGCAAGGTGATGTACCTGTCGTTCGTCTTCGACCACCGAGCGTGCGACGGTCAGGAGCCGAGCGAGTTCCTCACCTTCGTCGCCGACTGCATCGAGAACCCGATCTCGCTGCTGCCCGAGCTCTGACGAGCGAGGGCGAGCTCGCCCGTCGAGCGGCCCAGCGTCGTTCAAGCGTCAGCGCACTAGTCGCGAGGTTTACGCCCCGACAGGTGCGCTGCGCCTTGAACGAGTACGACTGAGTTCAGCGTTGCCGGTAATAGTCACGCGAAAAGGGAATCGCATATCGCAGTCTCCCGCGCGCTGGAGCTTCGATAACCCCCTGTGCCAGCAGCCTGATCCTGAACACCCCTGCGTGCTTCGAGCTGATACCCATCCTGTCCGCGATGTCCCGCAAAGCTGAATCACTGTCATCGCGACTCATCGCGTCCATGAACTCCCGCTCCCGCTCGGACAATTCGGCAAACGCCGGACCGTGCACTTGGTCGAACATCAGAGAACGGGATCTCCTCACTGCCTTTGCAACATCCTGCTCAGTGAGCTCGGAACGATCAGAAGCATTCCGCCATGCCTGATCTCCGATGAGTTGAACCAAGTACGGGTACTGTCCGGTCCCCTCGACGGCCAGTTTGAGCGCAGTCTCACCGATAGTCTTTCCATTGTCCTCGATTGGTGCCAACAGTCCCCGTCGAACTCCATCGCGGCTGAGATTGCCCAACTCAACACGAGCAGATCTCCTCAGGTAAGTAGAGATCTCGTCGTTCACCAGTGAGTTGATCGTCGACGGCAGGCCAGCAGCGGCGAAGGCAACCGGCAGACCGTCGCTGAACGCTGCGGCAATCGTTCCTGTCAGCTCGCGCAGTTCGCTCAGCTGCGCATGGTGGACCTCGTCCAGTGTGATGAGCAGACCCGTGCCATGAGTCTCCAGGAGGGACAGAATCGCGATGACCTGGTGCTCGAAATCCTGGACGATCGGATGAGTGGGTTCAGTTGTGGTGGACACACCCCCAGCACCAAACGGCAGATTCACCCCCGAGAGGCGAGTCTTGGTCTTCGTTGTGATGTCGAGATCGTCAAATGCTTCGGGGATCCTTGATTCTGCCAACCGACGAAGAAAACCGGGTCCAGCGTCCGAGTGGACAGCAACCCATTGCCGTGATGCCGCCACTTCGCGAAATACCTTCAGCATCACACTTTTGCCCATACCTCTCTGACCTGTCACTAAGGTCGCTCGCCCCATGGCACCTGGCCCTGAGTCGAGAGCATAGGCAAAATCATTGATGTAGCCCTGCCGATCTGCGAGCAGCGGGGGAATCGTCCCGAACGACGGAGTGAACGGCGAGAGCGAGCTCTCGCCGGACGACACCGGCGGTATCTCAAACGGCAAGGACATCATCGGCTCCTCGAAATGACTGCTCTGACTGCTCTTCGTCGGCTATGAGTCTTTGTTAGTCTTGTTAGTCATTGTAAGTCTTTGTGCGCATACGAGCCAGGCTCGCAACGACTCTCGTTCAAGCGTCAGCGCACTTGTCGCGAGGTACGCCCCGCGACAAGTGCGCTTCGCCATGATTGAGAGTGCCTCGGTTCAGTGTGCTCGGTCCCCGACCACTGCTCTTCCGATGTCGAGACGGGGCCAGTCCGCCAGATCCGCCAACATCTGCCGGTCGTGAGTGACCACGATGAGCGCCGCCGAGGCGTTCCCGAAGGACTCCGTGAGTTCGTCGACCAGCGAGGCGGACAGGTGGTTCGTCGGTTCATCGAGGATGAGCACGTCGGGTTCGACTGCCAGACACATCGCCAACTGAAGTCTGCGCTGCTGACCCTGCGAAAGTCGGTGAACCGGTGTCGTCGAGTCATCCGCCGAAAGCAGCCCGAGGTCCTGCAGTGTGAGGTCGCCGGACAGCGACGCCCATAATGCATAGTCCTCGAACACACGGGCGGCGGTGTCGGCTGCGTTCCATTCGCGAACCTCCTGGCGGAGCAGCTCCACCTGTGCCTGCGGATGTTTCCACACTTCTCCGGAACTCGGATCGAGACGGCCGGAGAGCACGTCGAGAAGCGTCGACTTGCCGGTGCCGTTCGTCCCGGTGATGAGCAGACGGTCGCCGGGAGCGATGCTCAGAGACACCGTCTGCCTCATCCTCCCTTCAACGGTGACCGATTCGGCAGTCAGCAGTGAGCCGCCTTCCGCTTCCCACCGCTCGTCATCGGATTCCGACACGACCGGCCACTGCAGACGGAGGGGTGGTTCGGGCACTTCCACGGCGTGCCGTTCGAGGTCTTCGACGCGACGGTTGAAGGCCTGCACAACGCCGGCGGTTCTCGTCGCGCGAGTGTGCTTGCCGGTTCCCTTCAGCGGACGCCATCCGGTGCTCAGTCGGGACCGAGCATCATCGGCAGCATCGGACAATCGGGCGTGTTCGGCCACCTCGGCGAGGTAGTCCTGCTCCCACTTCTCACGGTCCCGACGCTTCCCCTCCATCCATCCGCGGTAGCCGCCGGAGTAGTTCCGGGGACGTCCGTCGCGGCTCGGATCGAGATCGAGGAATTCGTCGGCGACATCGTGAAGCAGCGCCCTGTCGTGGCTGACCAGGGCGAATCCGCCGGATCGGGTGCGCAGTCGCTCGGTGAGGAACGCCAGTGACTGGGCGTCGAGGTGGTTCGTCGGCTCGTCGAGAAGCAGGATGTCGGTACTCGAGCCGAGGACGACGGCCAAACGCACTCGGTACCGCTGGCCGACCGAGAGGCTCGCGAGGCTCCGCGTCCGGTCCGAGCACGTGGACAGTCCTGCCAGTGCCGCGTCGATGCGACGCTCACCGTCCCATGCGTCGAGGCGGGTCGCCCAGTCGAGGGCGTGGGTGAAGGCCCCGTCTGCTCCGGGTTCGTCTCGTGCCATCGCCTCGCCGGCGGCGTCGAGAGCGGCCAATGCGGCCTTCTCCTGGCTCAGGGACTCATTGATGAGGTCGCCGACTGTGCGGTTGTCATCGGCATCAAGGGCCTGTTCGAGCAGGGCGACGGTACCTGACCGCCTCAGCACTCCCCGGTCGGGAGGAAGCGTACCGGCGAGGACGTGGAGCAAGGTCGTCTTGCCGCTGCCGTTCTCGCCGACGACAGCCAGTCGCGAACCGGCGGAGACCGTCAGGTCGAGACCGGTGAGGATCTCGCGGTCGCCGCGCATGATGTGAATGCCTTCGGCGCGGATGTGTGCGGCAGATCCTGCGGACAGGTCGAGTTCGGGGGATGAAGATGTTGATTTCGGCATCGTGGTCTTTCAGCTCGTCGTGGAGCCGGACAGCATGAAGCCACCGTCCGGCGAGGGCCAGGACGGCGCACGAGAGTGATGTTGAGGTTCCCGCCGCCGTCAGCGGCGGCTGCGGAGCCTTCTGGAGGGCATACCGAAATTCATGGCATCAATTGTATCAATCACCGTCGAGCAGTGCGGCCGCGTACATCGGACCGGCGGCAGGACCATCCGGTTCCACACTTCGGACGACCCTTTCGTCTGTGACTCACAGCACTAACCTTGCCGAGGCTGCCGACCGGCTGCCGGTGTCGAGTGAAAGAAGGTCGCTCATGTCGCAATCTGACGATTCGGCCCCAACGTCAGGGCCGCCGCCTCGGCGGCGTTATTCGCTGGTCCTCCTCATCGTTCCCGTCATCCTCTACGTCCTCACCCCGGTCGTGGCGAACTCGGTCGAGCCGCGCATCGCCGGTCTGCCGTTCATCCTCGCCTATACGATCGCGGTCACGATCCTCACCTGGCTCTTCGTGTGGATGACCGCTCGGGGCGACCGGTACTACCGGCACGATCTGCCCGAGCACATCCCTTCCGATGTCGCCTTCGGTGAGGACCACGAGATCGAGGAGGCCGGGAAATGAACACCTCCGCGATCATCGCCTGCATCATCTTCGGCCTCGCAATGCTCGCGACCATCGGCATCGGCATCTGGTCCGGCCGCGGCCGGGAGAAGTCGCTCGACGAATGGTCGGTCTCCGGGCGGGGGCTCGGCTTCGTCTTCATCCTGCTGCTCATGGCAGGCGAAACGTATACGAGCTTTTCGTTCCTCGGCACGGCCGGTTGGTCCTACTCCTACGGTGTGCCGATCCTCTACCTCATCGGCTACCTGAGCATCGGTCTCGTCGTCGCTTACCTCGTCGGCCCACTGTTCTGGACCTATGCCGCCCGGCACAAGCTCGTCAGTCTCTCCGACATCGTCGAACACCGGTTCCGCTCGCGTGGGCTGGCGATCCTCGTGGCTGTCCTCGCGACGATCTTCATCGTCCCCTATATCCAGCTGCAGATTCAGGGCATGGGTGCAGTCGTCAACGCGATGAGCTACGGCGCGATCGACCTCAAGGTCGCCGCCATCGTCTCCTTCATCGTCGCCGAGGCGTTCATCCTCTTCTCCGGACTGCGCGGTTCCGCCTGGGTCAGCGTCCTCAAGGACGGGCTGGTCATCCTCGCTGTTGCGTTCCTCGCGATCTACGTTCCGCTGCACTATTTCGACGGACTGGCTCCTCTGCTTGACCGCGTCGTGAGTGAGAAGTCTCAGTGGCTGACCTTCCCCGGTGCAGGCGACGGCATCTACGGGGGTGCATGGTTCATCTCGACGATCATCCTGAACGGGATCACGATCACCGTGTTCCCCACGTCGATCGCCGGCTACCTGTCGGGCACCTCGGCGAATGCTCTGCGGCGCAACTCGATCATTCTGCCGTGGTATCAGCTGCTGCTCCTCGTGCCGATGATGGTCGGTGTGGCTGCACTCTTCGTCGTCCCTGCCCTCAAAGACGCCGACCTGGCCCTGTTCTCCGTGGTCATCGATTCCCTGCCCGCGCCGATCGTCGCGATCATCGGCGTCGCAGGCGCGCTCTCCGCGATCGTGCCGATGAGCGTATACATGCTCTCGATCGGCTCGATGTGGGGGCGGACCGTCTTAGGCGGCGGCTTGGCCGGACCGAAGAACGCCGCCTCGATAACGGCTGAACAGCTGAAGGCACGGGGCCTGCGGCAGAAGACACTGTCCCAGTGGGTGTGCTTGGCCGTCGGCATCATCGCCCTGATCATGAGTCTGCTCATGCCGGATGCGCTCGTCGAGCTCTCCGTGCTCAGCTACGAGGGCCTGGCACAGGTCGTGCCGGCCGCGCTGCTGTCCCTGTACTGGCCGCGCATGAGCAAGCAGGCGGCGGCTGCGGGTCTCATCGTCGGCTCCGTCGTCATGGTCGCCCTCCACTACACGGGACTCGACCCATTGCTCGGAATCAACGGCGGTCTCTGGGCGGTCGCGGCGAACCTCATCGTGGTCGTCATCGTCACTCTGGCCAAGCCCGACCCACGGTGGGTGCCCGCAGCCCAGCGGCAGACGCGCACCGGGGCGGCGGCGCTATAGGCGCGAGCCCCTCGATCAGCGCGAATCGCGAAAAGGTCGTCACCGGCGACGACTTTTTCGAGTTTCGCGTTGACTGAGCCGAAGCGAGCTCACCCGTCGAGCAACGCAGCCGCGTACATGGGACGTGCGGCGTCGGCGCTCGGCGGGTGGAAGAGTCCGGCCGCGGCATCGCGGAAGAGGCGGGAGAGTTCGTGCTTGTTGCCGAATCCGCTGCCGCTCGTGCACATCAGGGCGGTCTCGGCGCTGCGGCGGGCCGCCTCGGCGGACTTGATCCTCGCCCCCACCACGCGCAGCGGCCAACCGGCGCCATGGTCGATGAGGTCGTCGAAGTCCCGGGAGTAAGCGTCGATCATCGCCGTCACGGGCATGAAGTCGAGGTGGGCATCGGCCAGGCGCGTCCGGGCTTCGGGCACCTCGGCGAAGGTGACGCCGGCCTTCGCGGACTTCCGCTTGTGCAGTCCGGCGGCGCCCAGCTCGAGCGCCCGGGCCGCGACTCCGGCATAGACGGCGGCGATGAGCAGCTGGAAGTTGCTCGTGATCGCGAAGGTGAGCAGATCAGGGTGCTTGCCGGCGGGAATGACGCGTGAGACCCGTTCGGGTTTCATCGGCACGTGGTCGAGGATCGTCGCCCGCGACTGCGAGGCCCGCATTCCCAGCACATCCCACTCGTCGGAGACCGTGATCCCGGGTGCATCGCGTTCGATGAATCCGTAGACGAGCTGCCCCTCGGCGGGCTCGTCCGCATCGGGACCGGCGATCCCGTCGTCGTCGGAGGCCACGGCACCGTGGACGATGAGCCTGGTCCACACGGGTGAGAGCGAAGTGAAGATCTTCACCCCAGTCAGCTCGTATCCGCCGTCGGATGTCGGCACCGCCTCGGTGTTCGAGCCCTGCAGCACCCAGTCGTTCGACGGCTCGGAGATCCCGAAGGCGAAGATCTCACCGGCCATGACCTCGTCGAACACCCAGTTCAGCGAGTCGTCGCCGCGATCGGCCAGCGCCTTGACCACTCCGGTTGTCATGAGGTGCATGTTGATCGCCAGAGCCGTTCCGGGCGCCGCCGCTGCCAGCCGCTGCTGCAGTCGGGTGACCTCGAACAGGCTCAAGCCGGGCCCGCCGTGGGACTCGGGCACGAAGAGGGTGAGGTAGCCGAGGTCCCCCAGTTCGGCGAGATCCTCGTCGAAGAATCGGTTCTCGCGGTCATAGACGTCGGCTCGTTCGCGGAAGCGATCACACACATCATCGGGCAGGTACCGCGCGGCGAGTTCGCTCACGCGTGTCTCACGGTCGGTCATCATCTCTCCTTCGTCGAGGGGTCGGTCGCGCCCGCTGGGGGTGTCGCGGGCCGCGCGGTGCGGCGCAGGATGATCGCGCCGTTGTGCCCGCCGAAGCCGAACGACGTTGACAGCACAGTGTCGACGGCCGCCTCGGCGAGGTTCGGTTCACCGCCCATCTCACGGGCGTGACCTGCAACGATGTCCCAGTCGGGGAACTCGTTGTCGTCGAGATTGAGCGTCGGCGGCAGCGTCTGATCACGCAACGTCAGGGTCGCGATGATCGCCTCGACGACCCCCGATGCGCCGAGGAGGTGCCCAGTCGTCGATTTCGTGGCCGAGATCGGGATCGACCGTCCGACCTCCCCCAGAGCGGCATCGAAGGCGGCGAGTTCGGCGCGGTCGCCGGCCGGTGTGCCCGTGGCGTGGGCGTTGATGTGGTCGATATCGTCGGGTTCCAGCCCGGCGTCGTGCAAAGCCTGGACCACCGCCGAGGCGGCTCCCCGCCCCTGTGGATGCGGGTTCGTCGGGTGGTGGGCATCGCTGGCGGCGCCGAATCCGGCGAGCTCGGCCAGCGGCGTCGCCCCACGTGAGGCCGCCGAGTCGGCGGATTCGAGGAGGATCGCGGCCGCACCTTGGCTCATGACGAAGCCGTTTCGGGCCCGGTCGAAGGGGCGGCTGGCGGCGGTCGGATCGTCTTCGTATCCGGCGGCGAGCGCGCGCATGTTCGCGTTCGAGGCGAGATTGACCGGACCGAGGCAGTCCTCCATGCCGACGACGAGCACGGCGTCGGCGTAGCCGTGGCGGATGCGGCGCATCGCCTCGCCGAGTCCGATCGCCCCGGAGGCGCACGTCGCCGAGACTCCCTGGCCGGGACCGCGCAGGTCGAAGCGCTGGCTGATGAGCGCTGCCGCGGAGTCCGGCGCCCCGTGGATGGACAGGGTCAGCGGCACGGACCTGGGGCCGTCGGCGTCGAGGCGACGCGTCGCCTCCTGCATGGCGTCGACGGGTCCGGAGCCGGTGGCCGCGATGACTGCCGTGCGGTCACGGTCCCAGGGCAGATCGTCGGCCGCGGATGCGATTCCGCCTGCGCGCATCGCCTGGTCGGCCGCGGCGATAGCCCAGTGCTGGACGGGGCTGAGTCGGCGGGCGAGCGCCCGGGGCAGAACCGCCTCGGCGTCGAAGTCCTTGATCTGCCCGCCGATTCGCACGGCGAGGTCGTCGAACTGCTCACCTGCGAGGACGTCGATGGCGCTGGTACCGCTGCGGACAGATCGCCAGAGGGTTTCGGGGTCCTGGCCGCTCGGGGTGATGGATCCGTGTCCGGTGAGGACGACCTCGCGCACGCCGTCTGTCCGGTGCCGATTGCTCCGGGATGCGTTCACAACCGCTGTGCCTTTCCGCTCATGACCAGGTCAACGGTTTCGTGGCGTCGAATCTTCCCGCCGACGGTCCGGGGCAGCCGGTCGAGTGAATAGAACCGTCTTGGCACGAACTGCGGGGCCAGTTCCGCCCGGGCGTGGTCGAGCAGTGCTGCTTTGTCGGGCGCAGTCGATTCGCCATCCCCGGCATGGCTCCCCGAACCCTGGGCGCCTGGTTCGATGACGAGGGCGACGATGCTGCCGAGACCGTCGTCGGGCAGCGCGATCGCGCAGACCTCGCCGAGGCGGCCCTTCCCCGACCGCGGATCCGCGCGGTCGAATTCTTCGAAGGCTCGTTCGACCTCGGGCAGGGACACCTTGTGCCCTCCGGTGATCGCGATGTCACCGGCCCGTCCGGCGAGTTGGAGGAGTCCGTTGTCGATCCGTCCCTGGTCACCGACCGTGGCCCAGCCGTCGGGGCGTCGCAGCCGAGCGTCGGTGGTGCCGGTGACATAGCCGTCGGAGCAGGCGGCGGCTCTGATCCAGACCGTGCCGATCTCTCCGTCGGGCAGCCGGGCACCGGATTCGTCGCGGACCTCGACGCCGATGGTGTCGTAGATCGAGATCCAGGTGCCGTCGCCGTCGCGGCTATCGCCGATGAATCCGATCTCGGCGGCACCGTAGTAGCTGATCAGCCGGGCGTCGGGGAGGACGTCGGCGAGTGCCGAGCGGATGGAAGCGGGCAGGTTCGCTCCCCCGGTGACGACGAGGTCGAGACCGTGGAAGTTCTCAGGCGTTCGGCGGGCCGCCTCGGCGAGGGCCTTGACGACGGCGGGCACGGCGACGACGCGGGTGTTGGCTTCGTCGGCGATGCGCGAGCCCATGGTGAACGGGTCGAAGTCGTCGGCGACGTGTACGCTGCCGCCGGTGGCGAGGGATTCGATGACGGCATAGAGGGTGAGGCTGTAGGACATGGGACCAGGCGCCAGGGTGGCCACCCCGGGGAAGGGTTCGAGGTGGGCCGAGGACACGGCGACGTTGTCGCGGTACTGCTGCCGGGTCTTGATGAACGCCTTCGGGTTGCTCGTCGTGCCGGAGGAGAAGAGCATGAGGAACGGCTCGGACGCTTCGCGAACGGTCGGCGGTGAGGTGTCGGCGGGGTCGATGGCGGTTTCGCGGGCTTGGAAATCGGTCGCGGTGATGACGGTTCCGGTCCAACCGGCGGCGGCGAGCGCCTCGGCGAGCGGGGTCGAGTCGGAGATGACGAGACCGATTCCCGTGGTCGTGATGACTCCGACCTGATGGTCGAGCGGCCAGCGGGGATCGATCGTGGCCGAGACCGCGCGGAAGCCGGCGAGGCCCGCGATGATGCGGGAGGTCTCGAACGCCGAGGTGAGGCTCACTGCCGTGATCGGGATGCCGTGGGTCTCGGGCGCGGGAGTCGGCGGGTCGGTCTGGGCACGGTGGAGGGCGTCGACGGCGGCGAACATCGTGGCCGAATCCCGGACGAGCTGCGCATACGTGAGGGAACGTGGGGCTCGTGCGCCTTCAGCAGGGTCGGCGCTCTCACCGGGGGCGGAGCTGCCAGAGGGGCCTCCGACGATGGCCAACTGGTCCGGATCGGTGGCCGCAACCTCGAGGATCCTCGACGTGATGGGCAATTCCGTCCTCCTCGAATTCGTTCCTCGCAGGCCCGTTCCGGGCACCGATCCTCAGTATAGGAGCGACACGGACGGCTGCGACCTTTGGAGGGGTCCGGCCCGCTTCCGCCAGGTCGGTTCGCATACTTTGCAGTATTCAAATACATTGCTGTATCTTGAAGTCATGAGTTCAGCACCGCAGCGCATGACGCGCAGGGAAAGTCAGGAAGCGACTCGCCAGCGACTCATCGAATCGGCGATCTCGCTCTTCGCCGACCACGGCGTTGCCGAAACCTCGCTCGTCGCGGTGGCCGAGAACGCCGGATTCAGCCGCGGCGCCGTCCACGGCAACTTCTCCGACAAGGAGGACCTGGCCGCCACCGTCGTGCAGTCCATCGTCGGCGAACTCGGCCCCGAGCTCGGCCGCGCACTGAATTCGACCAAGAGCTCGAACGACAGGCTGGCGGAGTACATCTCGACGCATATCACCTACTGCCGACGACATCCCGAGCGGGCTGCCGCGATCATCGCCTCCGTCGGCCATCTCGCGAGGCGCGCACCGGGAGCAGCCAGCTATGGCGAACGCGCCACCGAATCGGTCGCCGACCTCGTCGCGCTCTTCGAGGACGGACAGCGCCGAGGCGAGATGCGCAGCTTCGATCCCACGACGATGGCCCTGACCCTGCGCTCGGTCCTCGACACCGCGGTGCCCACCTACGGCGACATCGCTGCCGAGGAGATCGTCGCCACCTTCGAACACGCCACCCGCATCCAGGAGACCACTCCATGACATGGAACTTTCGCATCACCGCCCGCGGCCGCTTTGCCGACCTCGACGACGAGCAGCGCCGCCGCCTCCGTGCGGCTCAGTCCGAGCACGACATGTTCGCCGCCCGCTTCACGCCCGAGGGGACCTTTCTCTACACGCCGGAGCTCGTGTTCTTCCAGCATCGGTTCCTCATCGACGTCGACGAGTCCGATCCCGATGACGCCGAGGTGCTGGCCAAGCTCAGAGGTGAGGAGCTCGCCACCACCGACCTCGGCCGTCGCGGTTTCGCAGGCACAGTCACCGAGGTCTCCGCAGTGTGCGTCGAGGACATCAAGACACGTTCGGGGCGGCGGTCATGAACGCATCGCCCAACCTCGACGCGGCGCTGACCGTCGCCTGGGCGAAGAGCGCGCTCGACACGGCGGTCGGCGCTGCCCTGGCCCGCGTCGGTCTGTCGCTCGATGATCTTCGTCGACTGCGCATCATCGGGGCACATCCACAGGGGCTGACCAGGGAGGACCTCGCCGAGGCGATGGGTGAGACCCGGTCGCAGACCATCCGCTCCAGCGGCCCGCTCGTCAAGCTCGGCTGGCTCTCGCGCGCAGAGTCCGGTGAGTTCTCCCTCACCGACAGCGGCCGCCACCTCATCGATCAGGCCGAAGGCATCTCCGAGAAGGCGGCAGCCCGTTGGTTCACGGCGAATAGCATCGACCCCGACACCCTCACAAGAATTCGCTGACGTCGTCCTCGGCCCGATCGTGCAGATCCCCACCGCCGAGGAGCGCGCCGCCCTCAAAGCCGCCCACAGCTGATCATCCGCTCCCAGCTCCATCTCACGGCTCACGCTCGCCCCGGTCCGGGACAATGAGAGCATGAGCGGAGCAGGGAGCCGGGACGAACGGGCAGACGAACCACGTTGGCGATACGGCGACCAGATCCTGTGGACCTACACCAACCCGGCACACCCAGGGCTGTACGACCAACGCCCCGTCACAGTCATCGCCGATGATGAGAACCACCTTGCCGTCTGGCTGGAGTCCGGGACGAGGATGCTCCATCAGGTGCTCGCCGACGGCTCGGGAATCCGCACCGCTGACGGACCCGCCCGCTTCGGCGCCCCGCGGGCCCAGGGCCTCAAACGGTGGCAGGGACCGGGAATCGTCGCCGTCTTCCAGCCGGGAGCCGACTATTCGGTGTGGTTCTTCGAGAACCCGGACTCTGCCCGTCGCGATTCCTTCTACGACAACCTCGAGGAGCCTTTCACCCGCTTCGACCGGGGCATCCTCACCTCCGACCACGTCCTCGACATCGTCGTCGACTCAGATGGCACCTACCGGCTCAAGGACGAGGACGAACTCGAGTTCGCGCGAAGAGCCGGACTGTTCTCCGACGAGAAGACCGCACGCATCCGCGCAGCTGCGGACTCCGCCATCGAGGACATCCGGACCTGGGTCTTTCCCTTCGACTCGGACTATCCGGACTTCCAGCCGGACCCCGACTGGCCGATGCCGGACCTTCCCGCCGAGGCGACCTGGGACTTCGACGCGAGCTGAGCTGAGCTGAGCTGAGCCAACCGGAGAGCATAGGATCCACCCGCACGGAACACCCTGGCCCACGCAGAAAGGGCTGGGCTCCGAATCGCGCATGCTCTCACGCGCTCTTCGGAGCCCAGCCCGTCAAGCTGCAGCTGCAACAGTCCCCGCAGGGACCCCAGTCAGTCAGCCACGTAGTACATGCGCTTGTTGACGAACTCGTCCATGCCGTAGGGGCCGAGTTCGCGGCCGAAGCCCGAACGCTTCGTGCCGCCGAACGGGATCTCCGCACCTTCACCGGCCGGGGTGTTGACGTTGGACATGCCGACATCGAGGCGCTGTGCGAGCTTCGCTGCGCGCTCCTCGTCCTTGGCGAACACGGCGCCGCCGAGGCCGAAGCGAGAGTCATTGGCCAGAGCCAGTGCCTCATCATCGCTGCTGACCTTGTAGACGGTGGCCACGGGGCCGAAGAGCTCTTCGCGGTAGGCGTCCATCTCCGAGGTGACTCCGGTGAGCACGGCCGGCGAGACATACGCGGATCCGTCGGTGGCGAGCTCGCCGCCGACGAGGGTCGCACCCTGCTCGACGGCACGGTCGAGCTGCTTGCGCAGGTTCTCGGCGGCCGAACGCGAGGACAGGGGCGAGTACTTGCCGTCGCCCGCCTCGGCGGGGGTGCCCTTCTCCCAGGACTGGGCACGCTCGGTCAGACCGGACACGAAGTCGTCGTAGATGTCGTCCATGACGATCATCCGCTTGTTCGCATTGCAGACCTGGCCGGTGTTGTACAGGCGGGTGCCCCAGGCGGTGTCGACGGCCTCGTTCATGTCGTCGGTGTCGAGGATGATGTACGGGTCGGAGCCGCCGAGCTCGAGCACGGCCTTCTTGAGGTACTTGCCGGCCGTGGCGGCCACGGCCGATCCGGCGCGCTCGGAACCGGTCAGGGACACGCCTTCGACGCGGTCGTCGGCGATGATCGTCTCGATCTGCTCATGGGTGGCGTAGATGTTGTTGTACACGCCCTCGGGGATGCCGCCTTCCTTCATGAGCTCGGCGATCTTCGCCGAGGAGCGGGGGCAGATCTCCGCATGCTTGAGGATGATGGTGTTGCCGAGCACGAGGTTCGGTGCGGCGAAGCGAGCGACCTGGTAGTAGGGGAAGTTCCAGGGCATGATGCCCAGCAGCGTGCCGACTGGACGGCGCTGGATGAAGGCCTTGCCACCCGACATCGATTCGATCGGCTCATCGGCGGCGAACTTCGGTCCGTTGTCGGCGTAGTAGTTGAAGATCGCCTCGCAGAACTCGGCCTCTTCCTCTCCCTCGGCGGTGGGCTTGCCCATCTCCTCGGCGATGATCTTCGCGAGCTCTTCCTTGTGCTCGCCGAAGAGAGCGGCGACCTTGTTGACGATCGCAGCGCGTTCCTCGATCGTCTTCTCGCGCCAGCTCAGGTAGCCCTTGTGTGCGGATTCGAGGACCTGCTGGACCTCTTCGTCGGTGGCATTGTCGAACTTCTCGACGACCTCACCTGTAGCCGGGTTCTCGACACGGTAGCCGCCTGCAGCACTGCCTACGTTGCTCATTCCAGACTCCTTTGACTTGTGCGCGCCTGTTGGCGCCGCTGAAGCAATTGCATACCTGTTTGCCGTCCGAATCGACGGAATGCGTATGCCTGCCACCCACGCTATCAATACGTGACCCGCGCAACAAGTGCCGAAACCTGGGGGAATCCTCAGTCCCGGATCGACCGCGATCCCCTCGCCGAGGCGATGCGGATTCCGAATCGTTCACGACGAAATTCGAACCGCGCTCGCAGCGAGGGAATACTGGCATCGATCGGGGACCACCCTCCTCGGCGAGGGGTCCGCTCCGGTCCCTGTTCATCGAACCAGAGGACCGAAACGGTTCACCTCGCGGCTCGGGAACTCACCGCCCCACGAGGTCGAGTCCGGCGCGCACGATCGAATCCGTGTCGATCCCGTGGATTGCGTAGGCCTCCCCCACCGAGGATGCCTGACCGAATTCGGTGACCCCGAGGTTCCGTGTGCGATCCCCGCGCACTCCGGAGAGGAACGAGAGAGTGTGCGGGTGCCCGTCGAGGACGGTGACCAAGGGGGCCGGATGCTCTGCGGGGAAGAGTTCGTCGGCGATTGCCGAGCGGACACTCGAACGGACCTGCGACCGCGCCTGCACCGATCGGAACACCTTCGACGGGGAGCTCAGGCAGACGATTCCGGCCCGCACGCCCAGGGATTCCAGCCGGGCCGCCGCTTCGATCACCTCGGTCATGATGGCCCCAGCACCGACGAGAGTGACCTCATCCTCGGCGGCCGGTCTGGCGGAGAGCCGATAGCCGCCGGCGATGACCTGGTCGCGGCGACGTTCCCGCAGCAGCGGGTCCTCGGGCACTCCTGCCAGCGCCTGCTCCACCGGCCTCGTCGTCAGCCGGAAGTAGGCGGAGTCGCCGTCCGGGTCGGCGAGTTCGCGCAGCGCTTCGAGCAGAGTCCACTCGAGGTCCTGGGCGAAGGCCGGCTCCCAGCTCGTCAGGCCCGGGATCTCAAGAGTCACCGACGGTGTGTTGAACGACTGGTGCGCCCCGCCTTCCGGCGCGAGCGACACACCCGAGGGCGTGCCGACCATGATCGAGCGCCCACCCGCGTAGAGGCTGAAGGTCCAGGGCTCGAGAGCACGGTTGATGAAGGGATCGTAGATCGTGGCGATCGGCAGCAGCGGCTGTCCCCAGCGCTGCCCGGTGGACCCGAGCTCTCCGGCCAGGGAGACGAGGTTGACCTCGGCGATGCCGAGTTCGATGTGCTGTCCGCTCGTGCCCTCCTGCCAGCGCAGCACCCGTTCCCGATCATCGGAGAACCAGTCATGCCGGCCCGCCGGGGACCAGATTCCTGTCTTGTTGATCCATCCGCCGAGGTTCGTCGACGTCGCGACGTCCGGTGACAGGGTCACAACCCGCTGGGCCACCTCGGGTGCGACGTGCTTGAGGTCGGAGAGGAACCGGCCCAGCGCCGCCTGGGTGGAGATCTGCGGTCGCGGGGTGAAGCCCAGTTCGGCGGGCACCTCGGCCACGGTGTGGTCGGTGACCGGTTCCCGCCGCAGCCGCTGCGCGGTTTCGGCACAGAATCGGCCGGCCGGGGTGTCCGGAGCGAAGGCGACCCACGGATCGTCGAGGTCCATCCCCGAGGCGGCCGCGAGCTCGCGCATCTGCGCTTCGGTCAGCTGCGCGGCATGGTTGCCGGGATGGCCCTCCGTGGCCAGCCCCTTGCCTTTGATCGTGTAGGCGAAGACGACCGTCGGCCGGTCGTCGTCGATGGCGTCGAACGTCGACACGAGCTGGCCGAGGTCATGTCCGCCCAGGTCACGGATGAGGGAGGCGAGACCGTCCGCGTCGAAGCCGTCGATGACCGCGGACAGGGCGGCCGCCTCGGTGTCGGTGAGACCCGAGAGCAGCCGGTCGTGGATCTCGGACGGATGGGCACGCAGCAGCCGCTGGTATTCCGGATTGGGCATCTGCACGAGCCGATTTTTGAGCGCCGCGCCCCCGGGAGCTGCGAACACGGCTTCGAGTCGGCGCCCCCACGGGCAGGTGAGCACCTGCCACCCGGCGGCATCGAACATGCCCTGCAGACGGCGGATCTGGACATCGGGAATGACCCTGTCGAGCGACTGCCGGTTGAGGTCGACGATCCACACGATCTCACCGAGGCTGCGCACCTCCGGATCGATGATCGCCTCCCACACCGCACCTTCGTCCATCTCCGCGTCGCCGAGCAGGGAGTAGAACCGGCCGGCTTCCGGAGTCTCGGGGAAACGGTCGGAGACGTAGCGGTGGGACAGGGCCGCCCAGATGGGAGCGGTCGCGCCGATGCCCACGGATCCGGTGGAGAAGTCCACCGTGTCCGGGTCCTTCGTCCGTGACGGGTAGGGCTGGAGTCCCCCGCGGCTGCGCAGGGTGTCGAGGAATTCCTCGCCGAGGTCGCCGAGCAGATAGTTGATCGCGTGGAGGACCGGCGAGGCGTGGGGTTTGACCGAGACGCGGTCGATGGCGCGCAGTCGGGTGAACCACAGCGCCGTCATGATCCCGGTCATCGACGCCGACGAGGACTGATGACCGCCGACCTTGACCCCGTCCGGATTGACTCGGCCGCGGTTGGCGCGGTCGATGATCGAGGTCGCCAGCCACAGCACGCGCTGGGCGATCTCGTCGAGGATCTCATCATCACCCGAGGTCGAGGCCCGCAGCGGACGGTCGTTCGTCCCGGGCGGGCTGACCTGCAGGGAGGTCTCGAATTGGTGGCGATCCGTGTCCTGTGCTGTTGATGCCTGAGCCGCCGACTCCTGTGCTGTCGCCTCCTGTGCGGTGCTCATCGTCAGAAGATCGAGGAGTAGGCGTTGAGTGCGAGCTGTCCGCCGAGGTGGGCGTAGAGGACGGTCGAGTCTTTGCCGATCGTGCCGTCTCCGACGAGGTCGAGGAGGCCGGCCATCGACTTGCCTTCGTAGACAGGGTCGAGGATGACGCCTTCGAGCTGGGCGGTGGTGCGGATCGCGTTCACGGTCGTCTCGTCGGGGATGCCGTAGGCCGGGCCTTCCCAACCGGTTCGGATATCGACGTCGTCATCGGTGATCTCACGCCCGAGGCCGATGAGTTCGGCGGTGGTGTTCGCGATCCTCTTCACCTGGTCGCGAGTCTTCTCGATCGTGGCCGATGCATCGATGCCGATGACCTTGCGCTTCGGCCCGCCGGCGGCTTCGAGGGCGGCGAATCCGGCGATCATTCCGGCGTGCGTCGAGCCGGTCACGGTGCACACGACGATGGTGTCGAAGAAGACGCCGAGTTCCTTCTCCTGTTCGGCGACCTCATACGCCCAGTTCGCGAAGCCGAGTCCGCCGAACTTGTGCTCGGAGGCGCCGGCCGGGATCGGGTAGGGCTTGCCGCCTGATTCTTCGACCTCGGCCAGGGCGTTCTCCCAGCTCGAACGGATGCCGATGTCGAATCCGGCCGAGTCGAGGCGGACGTCGGCTCCCATGATGCGCGAGAGCTCGATATTGCCGACCTTGTCGTTGACCGGGTCCTCCCAGTCGACCCAGCGTTCCTGCACGAGACGCGCCTTCAGTCCCAGATGAGCGGCGACCGCGGCGACCTGGCGGGTGTGGTTGGACTGGTAGCCGCCGATGGACACGAGCGTGTCCGCGCCCGAGGCGAGGACATCGGGAACGATGTACTCGAGCTTGCGGGTCTTGTTGCCGCCGAAGGCGAGTCCGGAGTTGACGTCTTCACGTTTGGCCCAGACACGGGCCCCGCCGAGGTGGTCGCTCAGTCGCGGGAGCTCGTGCACGGGGCTCGGCCCGAAGGTGAGTGGGTAGCGTTCGAAGTCGGTGATGGCCATGATGTCCTCTGTTCTCTGGTGCGTTCGCTTCGGGGCGACTGCTTTCGCGTGCGATGTGTCCTGGATCGCAATATGCAATATATTGCATTCTGCTGGTGGTTACAATGAGTCAGAGTTCGAGTCCCATTCCGCGGGACGAGACCTGCCCACTCAGAGACAAGGTGAACGAGCGTGCCGATCCCCACGGATTCCCCCGCCCCGCAGCGCAGCCTGTTGCGCGATGACGTCTATCGGTCGATCCGCGACGCCATCGTCCGCGGCCAGCTCGCCCCCGGCGAACAGCTGCGTGATCAGGAGCTCGGCGCCTGGCTGCAGGTGTCCAGAACGCCCGTGCGCGAGGCGCTTCAACGTTTGGCGCAGACCGGACTCGTCGTGGCGGAGCCGGGCCGGATGACGCGCGTGGCCCCAGAGGATCCGGAACTCATCCTCGCGGCCCGGCAGATCGCCGCCGAACTCCACGGTCTGGCGATCGACCTCGCCTTCCCAACTCTCGACGAGGCAGCTCTGAATGAGATGGAGCAGGCGAACGGCCGATTGAGCGCGGCCCTCGCGGCCGGCGATGCCGAGGCGGCGATTGCGGCCGATGACGACTTCCACGAGGTGGCCCTCACTCGATCCGGCAATCCCCTCATTCCCGATCACCTCGAGGTCGTCACCGCCACTCTGCGCCGCGCGGAGTTCCTGCACTTCGAATCGGTGAAGGGATCGGCTTCACCGGAGCAGCACACCGAGATCATCGCCGCCATCCGCGCCGGTGAGCATGCGCATGCCGTCGCGCTGACGAAGGCGAACTGGTCAACCATCGAAGGGGATTCGCCGCAGACGGCCTGAGTCGAACACCTTCCGACCGCGGATTCCGAATCGGCAACACCACTGCCTCCTCGACGACGCCACCGTCATAGCCAATTCATTTAGTCATCTGATGACTTGTGCTAGAGTCCTCACCACGATCACCGACGATCAAAGGACTGACGATGTCATCAATGACGAAACGCATCACGACCACCCTGCTCGCGACCGCCGCGAGCGCTGCTCTGCTGACGGGCACAGTTGCGACCCCAGGAATGGCCGCCACCGCACAGACCGCACCCGCGCATTCTGCCGCCGCTCACACCACCGGCAAGAAGGCATCGACGATACCGGCCGCCCCGTCGGCCGGCTGCGGCACCGAGCAGAAGCCCGGCAATGATGAGAAGACGATACCTACGGAAGACGGCGAGCGCAGCTACCGCATCAACATCCCGCGCGACTACGAGCTCGAGACTCCCCTGCCGCTCGTCCTCGGGTTCCACGGCAACGGGTCCGACGGTGCCGAATTCCAGAACTACACGGGACTGCCGACCCTGCCCGCGATCACCGTCTTCCCCGACGGCGACGAAAGCGACGGCAAACGTTCCTGGCAGGGTGCTCCTTACGCCAGCGGTGCCGATGACGTCGCGTTCGTCGCCGAGCTGCTCGATTCGATCGAGTCCGAGCACTGCATCGACCTCAATCGGGTCTATGCCACCGGCAAGTCGAACGGCGGCGGCATGGTCTCCGTCCTCGCTTGTCACCTGCGCGATCGCTTCTCCGCATTCGCTCCCGTCGCCGGCGCGTACTATCCGCAGTCGACGGAGGGCTGCGACTACTCGACCCCGACGCCGATGCTCGCGATCCACGGCACGGGTGACGCCACGATGCACTACGAGGGAGGTCACCGCCAAGGCGAGGACTACCCCGGTGTGCGCGAATGGATCCAGCCCTGGGCGGGGGCCTCCGGCTGCACGAAGTCCGCTGACCGCCAGGTCGGCCGCAAGGGCGAAGATGTCGTGCGCACCCAATGGGCACAGTGCAGCGAAGGAAAAGAAGGCGGCCGCTCACCCGGCAAGCCCGGCGGATCTGCCGCCGTCGAGCTCTACTCCGTCACCGAAGGCGGCCACGTCTGGCCAGGTGAGGTCGTCTACAGCGGCGGCGGATATGTCACTGAGGATTTCTCGGCCACGGACACGATCTGGGACTTCTTCCTCAACCACCCGGGCGCCACCAAAGGCCCCGCCCAGAAGTGACCGTTGACACGTCCACCCCAAAGTGATTAGATGACTTAAACACTTGAAGGAGAGCACCATGACGTCCACCGTCGGACTCGTCGAACGCCTCACTCGCGAAATCGTCGACACCATCCGCTCCGAGAACCTGCAGCCCGGGCAGACCCTGCCCTCGGCGAAGGTCCTCGCCACCCGCTTCGAGGTCACCGTGCCCACCGTCCGGGAGGCCCTTCGCCGGCTCGAGGCCACGGGTTCGGTCGAGCTCAAGCACGGTTCGGGCACCTACGTCCGCGAGGCGATCAACCGCCGCATCCTCGACAACCCGCACTATGTGCCCGTCGACCTCGCGGCGGCCATCGAACTCCTCGACGCCCGCATCGCGATCGAGCCCGGCATCGCCGAGCTCGCGGCGACCGTGCAGGAAGCCGATGCCGTGGCCTCCATGGAATCCGCGCTCGACAATGCCCTCCAGGTCGAGACCGCGGTCCCGGCCGGTCACTTCCACGTCGAACTCGCTCGCGCTTCGGGCAACCGCGCTCTGCACGAGATGCTCGTGTCCCTGCTGGCCATCCACTCCCGCACCCAGCAGGCGGCGCGCACGAGCTACGACCGACTGCGGGACCACGACGAACACGCGGACATCCTCGATGCGATCCGTCGCGGCGACGGCTTCGAAGCCTCCCACCGCACCCGCAAGCACCTCGAGGCGATCAAGGCCGCCGTCCTCGCCGACTGGACCGACGATGCAGACCAGTCCGGTGACGCCGACACCGCCGAAGGACCCCGGCGATGAGCCGCCCGACGATCTCCGAGATCCGCCCGCATATCCGCGACTACGCCGAGCTCACCTCTTTGGAAGTCGAACTCGCGAAGGACCGAAACAGCCTGCTCGTCCTTCCCGTCGGCGCCTGCGAACAGCACGGCGACGGACTTCCGCTGGGCACCGACAACATCCGTGCCGCCCATGTCGCCCGCGCCGTCGTCGACAGACTGTCTGTCCTCGATGAACGCGCCGGTGGAGATCAGAACAAAGCCTTCGTCCTGCCCGGCATCGACTACGGCGTCTCCCCGCACCACCGCTTCCTGCCCGGTACGATCAACATCGGCCCCCAGCTGTTCATCGACCTCGTCACCTCGATCGTGGGCCAGCTCGCCGATGCCGGATTCGACCGGCTCCTCGTCATCACCGGACACGGCGGCAACCTCTCAGCCCTCGGCGTGGTCCAGCAGGCCCTGCTCGCCACCCACCCCGACTTCGTCTTCGCCTACGCCCCGGTCTCCGGCTTGGCCACCGAGGCGACTGCCGCCCTTCCCCGTACCGAGGTCAGCGGCCACTGCGGAGAGTCCGAGACCTCGCAGATGCTCGCCATCGACGAATCCCTCGTCGATTCTGGCCATCTCAACCCCGGCGCCACCCGGCTCGACGATCTCGACCCGCGCGCCCGACTCTCGCGAACGAAATCACCGTCAACAGCGGTGACGTTCGATCGCTACGCCGACAACGGCGTCCTCGGCGATCCACGGACCGCCACGGCCGCGGCCGGGGCGGACATCCTCGGCGAGGTCGTCGACCGACTCGTCGCCTACTGTCAGGAGCTGCAGAGACTGTGACACCCGCTTCTCACTGACCGGCCGCCCGGCCGAGCACCCCACCACCGATCACCCGATTCCAGTGCCGTAATCACCGTGCCCTGGTGGACCCTGCCCGAAAACTCCGCCTGGACTCTCAGGAGCTCACAATGAAACCGACCCAGACCACCGATACCCCGCAGACCCACGAGCAGGAGAAGCTGCCGCTGGTCATCCGGGCCCTCAACGTCATCGAAGTCGTCGGCAACAAGCTGCCGAACCCCTTCTGGCTGTTCTGGATCCTCGCGGCCATTCTCGCTGTGTTCAGCCTCGTCCTCTCCCTCGCCGGCGCGGGAGTCGAGGATCCCGGCACCGGGGAATGGACCCCGGTGAACAACCTGCTCAGCGGCAACGGCATCGCCATGGCCGTGAGCACTGCCCTCGATGCCTATGAGACCTTCCCGCCGCTCATCACGATCATGGTCGTGATCATGGGAGTTGCCCTGGCCGAGCGCACCGGTCTGCTGTCGACGGCGATGAAGGTCTCGATCGCCCGGGTCCCGGCCGGACTCATCGTCTTCACGGTCGCGTTCATGGGCACGGTCTCCCACGTCGCCTCGGCGGCGGCCTATGTCATCCTCGTCCCGCTCGGCGGAATGGTGTTCAAGGCAGTGGGCCGCTCCCCCGTCCTCGGCGTCATCGTCGCCTACACCTCGATCGCCTCCGGCTACGATGCCAGCCCGATCCCGACGCCCAACGATGCGATCTTCGCGGGGATCACGACGGCCGCGGCGAACATCATCGACCCCGACTACATCGTCACCCCGATCGGCAACTGGTACTTCAACATCGCCAGCTCCTTCCTGTTGGCCATCGTCATCACGATCGTCACCGAGCTCGTGCTCATGAAGCGCGACAACCTCGAAGCCGACGAGGATGCCGAGCACGAAGACCTCGTCATCACCGATCAGGAGCGCAAGGCCCTGCGCTGGGCGATGTTCGCCGTCATCGCCGCGGTCATCGCCATCGTCGTCCTCGTCGTCCCGGACGGTGCGCCCCTGCGCGGCGATGGCCCCTTCGGCGAGTCCCCGTTCCTCACCGGAATCGCCTTCCTCATCGCCATGCTTTTCGGCATCGGCGGCATCGTCTACGGCTTCCGCGAGGGCACGATCGAGACCTGGTCGGACGTGCCGAAGCTGATGGGTCAGGGGCTCGCCTCGATCTCCGGGGTCCTCGTCCTCTTCTTCGCCATCGCCCAGTTCCTCGAGTACTTCGAGTGGACGAACATCGGCATGCTCGTCTCGGTCTCCGTGTCCGAACTCTTCACCGGGCTCGGTCTGCCGACGTGGGTGGTGTTCATCCTCGTCCTGCTCGTGCTCTCCGTCGTCAACGTGCTCATCACGTCCGGCTCGGCGATGTGGGCGATCATGGCCCCGGTCATCGTGCCGCTGCTCATGCTGCTCGAGGTGCCGCCGGAGACCTCGCAGGCGATCTTCCGCATCGCCGACTCGGGTTCGACGGCCATCACCCCGATGAGTCCCTACTTCATCCTCGCGCTCGGCTTCATGCAGAAGTATCAGAAGAACGCCGGCATCGGCACGCTCGCCTCGCACACCCTGCCCTTGGCCGTGTGCATGACGATCAGCTGGAGCCTGCTGTTCTTCCTGTGGTGGGGTCTGGGCATTCCGCTCGGTCCCGATGCTCCGGTGCGCTGAGGTGCGCTGAAGTGCGGTGACCGCGCCCGCTCCGGTATTCGCCGCAGCCGATGCCTGGTCAACGCCGGGTCGACGCCGGGTCGACGCCGGGTCGACGCCGGGCCGGGCAGGGCCGATTCCATGCTCACCAGGACGATGTGCGCGGCAAGGGTGACTGACTTCTGAAACGAGTTCTGAAAGCTGAGTTTTGAAAGTTTTGTTCACGGCTCTTCCCGGCCCGCTCCCCGTCACCGAGTCCGAACCTCCGGGCCCTTGGACGCGGGCCCGACCCTCGATTCGAAGACCACGAATACAGCATCTGATCTGGAATGATGTCGCCACGCCCGATCTGGCAGGTAGGCTTTCCACGCGGTCATACGGCCGCCCGAACTCTCCCCCTTGAGAGCACCGGCAACAAAAGATGTTGACGCTCAAACTTCAGCCGCGATACCGTCGGGTAACACCCCGTAGTAACTTACGTCACACGCTGATGCCCACCGAGCCTTCGGTGGTCAAATGGTCAAGGAGGATCAATGAAGTTCCGCAACCCCAGCCTCATCCGCAGGCTCGTCTCGTCTCATGCCGGTCGCATCGCCATGGTCGCGATTCCCACCGGCGTCGTCTCAGCCATGCTCATGGGCGGGGTAGCCCAGGGTGCGGTGCCGGTCTCGTTCGCCATCTCCGGCACTCAGTTCAAGATCTCCTCGACAGAGCTCGATGGAACCGGCTTCTCCCAGTACAGCGGAGTCGCCAAGGACGCAGAAGGCGCCAAGCACGCCGTCGTCACCGCAAACATCAAGAACGCGAGCCTGGAGAACCTCTGCCAGTCGGCCGTGCAGGAAACTCCCCTGGGCAAGGTCGGAATCCTCATCAAGGCTGGCGGCAAAGGCGAACCAGCCACGGCGAAGGACCTGCAGATCGGCATGACCGGACTCGAGGGCGATGCGTCGTTCAACAACATCCGGATCGGCGTCGATGCCTCCGACGTCAACACGAAGGAAAAGGGCAGCAAGGGCGACTTCTCGCAGGACGCCGATACCGTCAACATCAAGGACCTCAAGCAGGATTCGTGGTCGACCACGGCCTCGGTCTTCACGCTCAAGGACATGTCGCTGAAGCTCACCGACGGATCTGAGCAGTGCGACTGATGAGGGACTCAGCAGCCAACGGGCAGCCGACCGATGAACGGGAGGCCGCCGATCAGGAGGCAACCGTGCAGAAGACGAGCCTGCTTGCGCTGTCCCGGCGGAGTCGACGCGCCGATGAGCAGAGCGACTCTTCCGAATCCGGCGTCGAGACGGCGGAGTTCGCCGTCCCGGCTCCGGAGGCCGGGGATGCCGACAGCAGCGAGGGAGCCGAGATGAGCGAACGCGCCGAGAAACGCCAGGGGTTCAAGCACTGGCGTCGGCAGCGCCCCTTCATCGGAGGAGTGCTTGCCGTCCTCGGAGGAATCGAGCTGTTCTTCTCCGGACAGTTGGACCTCGGCAACATGCAGATCCAGTTCGGCATCGAGGGACTGCAGGCGACGGTCCTGCCGATCGCCATCGTCGTCCTCGCTCTGCTGTCGATCTTCCGCCCCACGCATCACGTGTTCTACGGGATCATCGCCCTCGTCCTCGCAGTCTATTCACTCATCGGAGTGAACCTCGGCGGGTTCATCATCGGCATGCTGCTGTCCTCCATCGGCGCGATCCTCATCGTCGCCTGGATGGGACCGCGCGGGCCGAAGGAGTCCGAAGCCGCTGAGGGGGAGACTGCATGAGGGCACCCAGCCGCCGCACGGCCTCAATCCTGGCGGCAGCTGTCCTGATCCTCCCGACGACTCTCGGGGCGGGTTCGGTTGCAGCCGCCCAATCGTCACCGCTGTGCTCACTCGTGGGCACCTGCGATGACAAGGATTCCGCAAAGACCCAGGACCCCGCACCTGCGGATGACCTGTCTCCCGGCATGCCGGTGAAGCCCAGTGATCCACCGACGTCCGACCCCTCGCTGCCCGCACCGGGCCCCACGGATGAACCGAGCGAGGAGCCGACGGAGGAGCCTTCCGAAGAACCCACGGACCCGGGAGGAGGCCTGGGACTCGATGAGCCCAGCGATGATCCGACCGAGGACGAGGATTCGGAGGAAGAGGGCAACGGCGAGTTCCCGTCCGACGCACAGATGGATGAGAACGCGCCGATCTTCACGAAGACTCCGGCCGCAATGGGATCCGAATCCCTGTCGTTCAAGGGCCTCAAGGGGATTTCGTTCGTCTCGGTGCCCACTGCTGACGGCGGGTCCATCGTAGTGCTGAAGATCCAGGCCGACGAGATCACGATCGAGGAATTCTCGCTGACGGTGAAGCCGCCCGAGGAGCACGAGGGATTGGTGACCACGGCCGACACGATGACGCTCAGTGGCAATGTCACTACTTACATCGGTTCGATCACAGCCCAGACGAAGGACGGGAAGTCGCTGACCATCGGGCCGGAGACCCCTCCGCCCATGGACGACGTCGAACCCGGACTTCTGCGAGTCACGATGGGGCTCGTCGGCTCCACCGCTGATTCGATCTCCTACTCCAACACCGATCAAAAGCTCAAGAAGGCCGAAGACTGACCTTGAGCTGAGGCGGAACCCCTCACCGAGGCGGCGCCGACCTTCGAAACAGAAAGGCCCGAAGGCCGCGGACTCAGTCCGCGGCCTTCTGCCGTTCCTGCTTCTTCCGGCGCAGATTATCGCGGACCTCGCGCAGCTTGTCGCGTTTGCGCTTCCGCCCCGCCTCGGCGGCCTTGATCTGCTCCTGGGTGGGTTCGTGGTCACCCATACCGACCTGGAGTTCCACAGGGGTGATTTCCTGCATCACACCGACGTCGATCCTCGTGCGCAGGCGCAGGATCTCGAGGCGCAGGATGCGGGCCAGGAAGTAGATGCCGAGCAGGTTCGGGAAGGCCATGAGGAAGAAGATCGCGTCGGAGAAGGCGATGACCGATTCCAGCGACATCGAGGCGCCGACGACGACGCCGAGGATCCAGAAGATCTGGTAGGCCTTGTCAGCGGCCTTCGAGTTCTTCGTCAGATAGCCCAGCGCCTGCTGTCCGTAGTAGCCGTAGGCGAGGATCGTCGAGAAGGCGAAGAGCACCACGGCGATGGTGAGCAGGATCGGGAACCAGCTCGACACTGTGCCGAACGCCTGCGCCGTCAGGCCGATGCCGTCCTCGGTGCTCTCGGAGTAGAGCCCGGTGGTGATGATCGCCAACGAGGTCAGGGTGCAGATGATGACGGAGTCGATGAGCGGCTCCCACATCGCCACGAAGCCTTCGGTGGCCGGCTTCGTCGTCTTCGAAGCGGCATGGGCCATGCCCGCCGAGCCGATTCCGGCGGCGTTGGAGAACAGCGCACGTTGGATGCCGACGATCGCCACGCCCACGGCACCTCCGGCGACGCCGCCGGGGCTGAAGGCACCGGTGAACATGAGCGCGAAGGCATGCGGGATCTGCCCGGCATTGAGGATGAGGATGACGGCGATCGAAAGGAAATAGAGGATCGCCATGAGCGGAGTCAGCTTCGACGTCCACTGACCGATCTTCTTGATCCCGCCGAGGATGACCAGAGCGGTGAGTGCGGCGATGATCGCGCCGATGAGCCAGAGTTTGTCGGCGAAGAAGCTCGATTCGCTGCCGGTGGCCTGGACGATGATCGCGGCCGCCTGGTTCGCCTGGAACAGGTTGCCGGCGCCGATGACGCCGAGCACGGCGGTGAGCGCATAGAACCCGGCGAGGAACTTCCCGAGCTTGGGTCGACCGATCTCGGCCAGGCCAGCCCGCAGGTAGTACATCGGCCCGCCGGAGACGGAGCCGTCCTCGTTGATCTGCCGGTACTTCACACCGAGTGTCGCCTCGGCCATCTTCACGGTCATGGCGAAGAAGCCGAAGATGATGATCCACAGAGCGGCACCGGGTCCGCCGATCGTGATCGCCACGGCCACACCGGCGATGTTGCCCAAGCCCACGGTGCCCGAGAGTTCGGTGGCGAGCGCCTGGAAGCTCGAGACCTGCCCCGGGTCGGTCTTGCGGGTGAAGCGGCCGCGGATGATGCCGACGGAGTAACGGAGTCCGGTGATCGGTTGGAAGCGGAGGTAGAAGGTGATGAAGACAGCGGCGGCCATGAGCCACACGACGATGAGCGGGATGCCGAGCGAGCCGATCTGCAGTTCGAAGAAGACGATATTGCTGAAGGTCTGTGCGGCTGGCCCGAGGAAGGATTCAATGGCTTCGTCGACTCCGGCGGCGACGAGATTGTTCCCTGTGGCGGAAAGGTCGGCCGCGGAGGCGGTGTGGGCGAGATTTTCGGTTATGGAAGTCATATCTGCGGGCGCGTCATTGCGTTTCGTCCGGAGGGTTGGTCCGGGACCGGCACCTGTCATCAACGTAGCAACCGGATAGACCGGTGTCAGCGATCGCTCAGGAAAAGTGCGTGGCTCTGAGGGTTCTCACAATTTCTTGAGTTTTCAAAGACCTCCGGAACTCCCCTGACCAGTGAGCAGCGTCTCCTCGCCCATCGGACTGCACTCGCCTATCCGCCGGACGGACTTATCCGTCCTGCCGAGCGGAGAGGAAGTCGACGAAGGATCCGGCCAAGCGGCGGCCCACTTCCGCGAGTGCTGCGTCGTGAGCCTCGACCTCCGCGATGATCGAGTCCTCGGTCTTGCCTGCGGGCAGGGCCAAGTCATTGCCGTCCAGCCAGCGAGCGATCTGTGTGGCATCGGTTTCCGGATGGAACTGGGTACCCCACGCGAGTTCGCCGAGGCGGAAGGCCTGGACCGGGGCGTCGGAACCGGTGATGAGGAGTTCGGCTCCGTTCGGCAGCGCCATCTCCTCCTGATGGAAGAGCACGGACGGCAGCCCAGTGCCGCTGGTTGACTCGGCACCGGTTGTCGCCCCACCGGCTGACTCGCCACTGGCCAGTGCCCCGAAGACCGGGTCGGCTTCCCCTGCCGAGGTGGCACCCAGTTCGTAGATCCCGATCTGCGGGTGTGCCCGCCGAGTGATCGGAGCATCGCCGGCGACAGCGAGCATCTCGCCACCGAGACAGATGTTGAGGCTCGGGAACTCCCCGGTGATCGACCGGCGAAGCAGGTCCCTGACCTCGGGGAACCAGGGATTCTCAGCGTCCTCGGTGGGCCCTGCGGATCCGCCGAGGACGATGAGAGCATCGAACGAACCGAGCTCCGGAATGACCTCGCCGAGGTACGGACGGGTCACCACCACCTCGGCGCCGGCTTCGGACAGCCATTCACCGAACCGCTGCGGTCCAGTGCCACGTTCGTGTTCGATGGCGAGGATGCGCACCCGGCGCTGGGAATCGATGCTCATGGCTCCATCCTCTCACCCTCCATGCGTCTCTATTCGGCGGTGACGTAGGCCGAGGAGATACCGCCGTCGACCGTGAAGGTCGAAGCGTTGACGAAGGAGGAGTCGTCGCTGGCGAGGAAGGCCACGGCGGCGGCGATCTCCTCAGGTTCGGCGAAGCGCCCACCGGGGCAGTGGACGAGTCGCCGCTGCGCCTGTACGGGGTCCGAGGCGAAGAGCTCACGCAGCAACGGGGTGTTCACCGGTCCCGGGCACAGTGCGTTGACGCGGATGCCGTCCTTCGCGAACTGGACGCCGAGCTCACGGCTCATCGACAGGACTCCGCCTTTCGACGCCGAGTAGGAGATCTGCGAAGTCGCCGCTCCCATGAGCGCGACGAATGACGCCGTATTGATGACCGACCCCGAGCCCTGCTTGACCATGTGCTCGAGGGCGTACTTGCTGCATAGGTAGACGGAGGTGAGGTTGACCGTCTGCACCCTCGCCCAGGCCTCGATGTCGGTGGTGAGGATCGAATTGTCGTCGGTCGGGTTGATACCGGCGTTGTTGAAGGCGACGTCGACGCGTCCGAAGTGCTCGACGGTGCGGGCGAACAGGTTCTTCACCTCCTCCTCATCGGCGACGTTGACGCGCTCGAAGTGTCCGCCGAGCTCCTCGGCGACCTCGGGTCCGCGCACTTCGTCGAGGTCGCCGATGACGACCTTCGCGCCTTCTTCGGTCAGACGGCGGGCACTGGCCAGTCCGATGCCCGAGGCGCCGCCGGTGATGACGCAGATCTTGTCCTTGAGTCGGGTTGCCGCAGTGGTCATGATTCTCCTGATGATCGTGGTGATGAGGTGGCAGGTGGATGGGTCAGCGCGCTGGCCGCGTCGCGAAGAAGACGTTCTTGACCTCGGTGAATGCGGATACGGCGTCGGGGCCGAGTTCGCGGCCGAGTCCGGACTGCTTGAACCCGCCGAAGGGGGTCGAGTAGCGGACCGAGGAGTGCGAGTTCACCGACAGGTTGCCGGCCTCGACTCCGCGGGAGACCCGCATCGCCCGGTCGAGATCATTCGTCCAGATCGAGCCGGAGAGTCCGTACTCGGTGTCGTTGGCGATGCGCAGGGCGTCCGTTTCGGTATCGAATGGGACGACGGAGAGAACGGGGCCGAAGATCTCCTCGCGGAAGTCGGCCGTCGCTGTGTCCGGCGGGGTGAGCACGGTCGGCGGAAACCAGAAGCCCGGGCCCTCGGGGGCAGAGCCGGTGAAGGCCACCTCGGCGGCAGCCACATAGCCGGCGACCTTCTCTCGGTGAGCTGCGGTGACCAGCGGACCCATGTCCGTGTCCTCGCGGCTCGGATCCGCACAGGCGAAGGACCCGACGGAGGATTCTAGTGCGGCCATGAAGTCGGTGTAGATCCCGCGCTGGACGAGCAGTCGGGACCGGGAGCAGCAGTCCTGGCCGGAGTTGTCGAACACTCCCGCAGGGGCAGCGGCCGCGGCGGCCGTGACATCGGCGTCGTCGAAGACGATGTTCGCGTTCTTCCCGCCGAGTTCGAGAGTGAGATTCTTCACCTGCGCCGCACAGCCGGCCATGATCCGCTTGCCCACCTCGGTGGAACCGGTGAAGACGACCTTGCGTACGGCCGCGTGGGTGACGAAGCGCTCCCCGACGACGGATCCCTTGCCGGGGATGATCTGCAGAACGCCCTCGGGCAAGCCCGCTTCGAGGGCGAGTTCGCCGATGCGGATCGCGGTCAGCGGCGTGATCTCGGCGGGTTTGAGGACCACGGTGTTCCCGGCTGCCAGGGCAGGGGCGAAGCCCCACCCGGCGATCGGCATCGGGAAGTTCCAGGGGACGATGACACCGACAACGCCGAGCGGTTCGGCGAAGGTGATGTTCACTCCCCCGTCGACGGGGATCTGCCGACCGAAGAGCCTCTCCGGCACCGCCGCATAGTATTCGAGGACATCGCGGACGTTGCCGGCCTCCCACCGGGCGTTCCCGATCGTGTGTCCGGCGTTGGCGACCTCGAGCCGGGCGAGCTCTTCGTTGGCCGAGTCGACCTTGTCGGCGAAGCGCCGCAGGAGCCGGGCGCGATCGGCGGGGGCGACGGTCCGCCAGGTTTCGAACGCCCTCGCCGCCTTCTCGATCGCCCGGTCCGTCTGCTCGAGGTCGGCGAGTTCGACTTCGGTGATCGGCTCTTCCGTCGCCGGGTTGATGACCGTGTACGTGCTCACTTCGGTGCTCTCCTTGTTCCTCTGTCTGTCGCGTGTCGTCGTGCCGCCTGAACGAGGGCACGAACGACTCGGTCGTCATCGGGGTCGTGTTCGGGATGCCATTGGACGGCGAAGAGCCATCCCCCGTCAGCCGGATCTCCTGTCTGACTCACGGGCGGGTCCAATTCGATGATCTCGACGAGTCCCTCGGGACTGCGTCCGGTCGCCCGCAGACCGGCGCCGAGGCGGTCGACCCCCTGATGGTGATAGCAGGGTGCCGTGGTCGCCTTGCCGAGGGTCTCCCTGGCCAGTGACCCCGCTTCCGTGGTCACCGTGACCTCGCCGTAGACGCCGGGGGCGGGCTGATAGTCGGAATGCCCAAGCGACTCCGGCAGATGCTGGATCAACGTGCCTCCGTAGGCCACGTTGATGACCTGCATCCCACGGCAGATGCCGAGCACCGGCAGGCGGCGATGCCGCGCGGCCGCCAGGAGCATCATCTCGCTCGAGTCGCGAAACGGGTGGGACACGGTCGTATCGTGCGGATCCTGACCGTACTCGGACGAACCGACATCGGCTCCTCCGGCCAACAGCAGGCCGTCGACACGGTCGAGGACCACAGGGGCCTGTCCGTGGGGCGGCAGGAGCACGGGTATCGCTCCGGAGGCGGCGACCATGCGCACGTAGTCTCCCGGGATGAGAGCCGCCTCGGTGTCCCAGACTCCCCACTGGGCCCGCTGCATGTAGCAGCTGATGCCGATGACGGGGTCAGAGTCTTTCGAAGCCACGGAGCCTCTCCCAGTCGGTGACAGTCGCGTTGTAGGCCTCGAGCTCGATGTCGGCCGCGTGGACGTAGTGGCGGACGACGTAGTCGCCGAACGCGTCCTCGGCGATCTGCGATCCCTCCAACCGGTCGCGCGCACCCTGGAGGGTGGTGGGCAGTCGGGAGGCGCCGGCGGTGTAGGCGTTGCCTTCGGTGATCGCAGGCTGTTCGAGGCCCTTCTCAATCCCGTGGAGTCCCGCCGCGATGAGAGCCGCGGTGGCGAGGTACGGGTTGAGATCGGCCCCGCCGACTCGGCATTCCACGCGCAGAGAGGGTCCCGAGCCGACGGCACGGAAGGCGCAGGTGCGGTTGTCGAAGCCCCAGGCGACCGCGGTCGGAGCGAACGAACCCTCCACGAAGCGCTTGTACGAGTTGATGTTCGGGGCGAAGAAGTAGGTGAAGTCCTCGATGCAGGCGAGCTGACCGGCGATGAACTGCTCCATGAGAGTCGAGAATCCATGTTCGCGGTCTCCGGCCATGACCATATCGCCCTCAGCCGAGCGGAAGCTCAGGTGGATGTGGCACGAGGAGCCCTCCTTCTGGTCGTATTTGGCCATGAAAGTGATCGACTTCCCGTGCTGGGCGGCGATCTCCTTCGCCCCGTTCTTGTAGACCGCGTGGTCGTCGCAGGCTTTGAGGGCGGGCTGGTAGCGGAACGTGATCTCGTGCTGACCGAAGTTGCATTCGCCCTTGGCCCCTTCGACGAAGAGCCCGGCCCCAGCCATCGAATTGCGGATGTCGCGCAGGAGAGGTTCGACTCGGGCGGTGCCGAGGAGGGAGTAGTCGACGTTGTACTGGTTCGAAGGCGTGACCTCGGTGTACTTCGAGGCGAAGGCCTCCTCGTAGCTCGAGTCGAAGGTGATGAACTCGAGTTCGGTGCCGACATGGGCGCTCAAACCATGCTCGGCAAGGCGGGCGAGCTGGCGTTTGAGGATCTGACGTGGGGAGGGCGCCACCTCGGTGCCGGTGGTTGTCAGGAGGTCGCAGTTGACCATCGCGCTGCCCGGCTGCCAGGGCAGGAGGCGCAGGGTCTCCAGGTCGGGCTTCATCACCATGTCGCCGTAGCCGGTCTCCCAGGACGAGACTTCGTAGCCGTCGACGGTGTCCATGTCGACGTCGACGGCGAGCAAGTAGTTGCAGCATTCGGAGCCGTGGTCCATGACGTCTTCGAGGAAGAACTGCACTCCGAGCCGCTTGCCCTGCAGGCGACCCATGTGATCGGTGATGGCAACGACCACGGTGTCGATCGTGCCCTCGGCGGCGAGTCGGCGGAGTTCGTCGACGGTGAGCGGATCGGCCTGGATCGACCCTCGGGAGGTCCTCTGCTCTGAGGTGGGCGAGGTGGGTACCGGAATCTCGGTCATGCGTCGTTCCTTTGCTGTGCGGGGTGGTTGAAGGTGGGTCGTGCGGGCTACTTGAGGCCCTTCTCGGCGGCCTCGATCTGTGCGAACTCCTCTTCCGGGGCGCTCGCGACGAGGTGGTGGCGGGAGTAGAACCAGAAGTAGGCGAGTGCGATGAGGAAGACTCCGGCGGCGATGCCGGCGGCGAGGATGTCGACGAAGAAGGTGGCGATGACGGCCACCGAGGCGAGTGCGAGGGCGATGGAGGTGGTGACGACGCCGCCGGGGGTGCGGTAGCCGCGGGGCAGATCGGGTTCTTTGACGCGCAGGCGGATGTGGGAGAGGTTGAGCAGGACGTAGGAGACCGTGGCACCGAAGACCGCGACGTTGAGGAGGACTCCGCCGTTGCCGTCGACGGCGATCGCGAGGATGAAGCCGATGGTGCCGGGGACGATGAGGGCGAGGACCGGGGTCTTGCGTTTGCCCGTCAGGGACAGCCATTTGGGCAGGTAGCCGGCGCGCGAGAGGGCGAAGAGCTGACGAGAGTAGGCGAAGATGATCGAGAAGAAGCTCGCGATGAGTCCGGCCAGGCCCGCCCAGTTGACGAAGGTCGCGAGGACGGAGTTCTCGCCGTAGATCGTGCGTAGGGCTTCGGGCAGCGGATTGTCCGATTCCCCCATCGCCGAGGCGCCTGCGAGTCCGGGGACGAGGAGGAGCATGAGGGCGCCGAAGACGACGAGCACGGCCATTGCCGTGATGATGCCGCGCGGCATGTCCTTCTTCGGGTTCGCCGATTCCTCGGCGGCCAGCGGGACGCCCTCGACGGCGAGGAAGAACCAGATTCCGAAGACGAGCGAGGCGAGCAGGCCGGAGATGCCCATCGGCATGAAGGCCGATGACCCGAGGGCGCCGGTGGGTTCGATGTCGAAGAGATTGCTCGCATCGAAGTGGCCGACCGCGGCGACCACGAATACGATGAGGGCGATGACGGCGACGGCAGTGATGACGAACATCAGTCGCAGGGCCTCGCCGACTCCCCATAGGTGGATTCCGATGAAGACCGCGTAGGCGACGAGATAGATCGTCCAGGTCGGTACCGATTCCGGCAGAATGCCGAGCGCCTGGACGTAGCCGGCGATGAAGGTCGAGATCGCTGCCGGAGCCATCGTGTACTCGATGAGGATCGCCATGCCTGTGGCGAATCCGCCCAGTGGGCCGAGCGCTCGGCGGGCGAAGCCGTAGCCGGCGCCGGCAGTCGGCAGAGTGGAGGAGAGTTCGGCGAGGCCGAATACCATGCACACGTACATGAGTCCCATGAGGAGGAAGGCGATGAGCAGGCCGCCCCAGCCGCCTTCGGCCAACCCGAGGTTCCAGCCGGAGAAGTCTCCGGAGATGACGTAGGCGACGCCGAGGCCCGCGAGGAGGATCCAGCCGGCCGCGCCCTTCTTCAGCTGTCGCTTTTCGAGGTAGTGCTCATCGACATTGCCGTATTCGATGTTCTTGCTCATGGCTGCCCCTCGGGGTTCTTGTGAGTATCGATCTCGTCGTGGTCGAACTGCCATCCAATGGATCGTTACCAGACCATTAGACTGAGACGAATGTAATCTGACTCACAGATGACTGTCAAGGATTTTCCGCGAGAGTGGAAGAATCAACGAAGATGAGTTGAGCTGCGAGACCAGGAGAGGAGGCAGACGTGGACGGAGCAGAAGAGCCGGGCAGCCCCGGGAATGCGGTCAGCCCGCCCCGCCCGGGAGGCCAGCATGCGCGCGGCGGAAATGTCTTCGAACATACGATTGCGGAGCTGCTGCGGGCGATTCGTCTCGGCAAGTACCTCGTCGGCGACAAACTGCCGGCCGAGCGCGAACTCGCCGCCCAGATCCGGGTCTCGCGGGCGACCCTGAGGCAGGCACTCATCGAGCTTCAGACTGCGGGCATCGTCACGTCCCGTCGCGGTCGCTACGGCGGCACCTATGTGACCCGACTGCCGTCCGCCGACACCGATGAGCGGATCGACCCTGGCGAGCTCGATGATGCCGTCCGGTTTCGCTTGGTTCTCGAGACAGCTGCGGCCCGTATAGTCGCCGAGCGAGACCTCTCCCCGAACGAGGTCGCTGCCCTGACCGCAGCCGAGACTGACTGCCGTACGGTGTTCGCCTCCGCCGAACAGTTCCGCGTGCTCGATGCCAGATTCCACCTCATGATCGCCGAACTCACGCACATGCCATCGCTCATCTCCGCCTCGGCGAGCACTCGCGACCGGGTCAACGCCCTTCTCGACCGGATCCCCTTCATCCATACGAACGTCGAACATTCCTGCGATCAGCACCGAGAGATCGTCGACGCCATCCTCGCCTCTGAGCCCGGTCGTGCCGCCGACCTCGCCGCACAGCATGCGGAAGGCACCGAGAAGCTGCTGCGCGGATTCCTCGAAGAGAGATGAGACCAGCGGCGAATGCTCTTGAACCTGACACCGTGACAGGTGATGGACTGTCAATGACGACAACTGCGGAGAGCACATGAGGATCGGTGAATTCGCGCAGCTGGGGCAGGTGTCGGTGCGCATGCTCCGACACTATGAGTCGATGGATCTGCTGACTCCGGATTCGGTCGACCCGTTCTCCGGACACCGCAGCTACACGGTGGCGCAATTGCCTCGGCTCAACAGAATCATGGCGCTCAACGCCCTGGGGATCTCCCTGCGGAAGATCGCCGTACTGCTTGATTCCGACCTCAGCACGACCGAGCTGACCAACATGCTCAACCTGCGTCGTCATCAGCTGCGAGCCGAACAGTCGGCGGCAGCCGCGAAGTTGGCCGAAGTCGAATTTCGGCTGGCACTCATCGAAGGGACAGCCATGAACCATCCGGACTGCATCATCAAAGAACTGCCTGCCGAGAGGGTCCTCGGGCTGACGGTCGTTCTCGGCGAGCCGCCGTTCGACACGTCTGAGATCGGACCGCTGTTCGGCAGCGTGGCCGACCGTCTCGCTGAGGCGGGAATACGACACGCAGCCGGCGTCGGCATCTACTCCGACACCGGGCACGGAACCGAGGTCACCTGCGGGTATCGCACGGAATCAGTTGAGGGGCTTGCGGATCTGCAGATCACAGAGCTGAAGTCGTGCACTGCGGCGACTCTCATCCACGAGGGGTCGATGAGCCGCATCGGCGCCAGCTGGCAGCACCTTTCCGAGTGGTGCATCAGTCAGGGGTATTCCCTGACAGGCCCGTGCCGCGAGGTCTACCTCGAGACCGGTGATGACACCGCAGACAACTCCGACCATGCGGGATGGATCGTCGAGCTCCAGCAGCCGATCATCGTGTGACGGCGTCGTCCTTGGACGGAGGGTTTCATGCGGTCGTTCAAGGCGAACCGCGTCTGCCGGCTCGTGTACGGCCCGACAGACGCGGTCCGCCTTGAATGACGCCGCGGAACCGCCTCGGCGAAGGTGTTCCGGTCAGCGCGACGGCGAAGTCGCCTCCGCGCCTTCGGTCACAGCCTTGCCGGTCACAGCCTTGCCAGTCACGACCTTCTTGCGCAGGGAGAGGAAGAACAGGACGAGGCTGACGGACAGGGCGATGTGGCCGAGGCCGGCGATTCCGTCGATCATGGCGTTCGACTCGTCGCCGAGGACGGTGAGCGAGCCGTGCCAGACCATGGCCCCCGCTGTGAGTATCACGCCGACGTTGTAGAGCCAGAAGAACCACGAGAACAGCTTCGTGCCGGAGAGTCCGAACACCTTGTCGAGGGCGAGGATGATGAGGAGGACGATGAAGCCGAGTGTGAGCAGGTGGGTGTGGACGAGGCCGAGCTGCGTGAACTCACCGGAGGGGAAGTCGCTGGCCTTGGTGAACTCGCGGTAGAACAGTCCCGAGAGGACGCCGATGATCATGTACGTGAACGCTGCATTGAATATCTTCTTCATGCTTCCACTTCATCGGCGCGCGGGCACGGTTTCCTGGCCCACAGGATTGAACTCCAACCCCAACTTTCGATTGATGTTCCATCACACAGGGTCCCGAGGCCCGGAAAATCGGTTCCGGAGCCGGCAATCCCGCTAGCCTGGAGGCATGGCCATGGAGAACCTGCTCGCGAAGATCGACCGCCTCGCCGGCGGCAGGAAAGCCGGAATCGTCGTGCCCTCGGACGGCCTCGAGCACCCGAAGACGAAACGCGCCTTCGCGTGGATCACCTGGCTGCTCGTGTTCGAGCTCGTGCTCGGCTTCGGAGCCGTGGTCTACGCAGTGCTCATCGCCAGAGCCGGCGAGCCCGTGCCGTTCGCCGTGTGGATGCGCACGATCGTCGTCCTCGGCATGACCGTGACCCTCTTCTACTTCTTCTGGCGCGCAACGAAGGGCTTCTACTGGGGCTACCAGCGCCTGCGCCCGTTCACGCAGATCTTCCCCGTCATCACCCTCGTCATGGCCGCGATCCCCGGCCTCTACCCGTTCTGGATGATCACCGAGCAGATCGTGTTCAGCCTGGTCATGATCGGCGTCGGCGACTTCCTCACCGGCGACCACGTGCGCGAGGTGTTCCGCAAGCCCGAGGACTGAGCGGCCGGCCGCCCATCTGTGCCCAAGGCCCGAACGGCCCTCAAATCAGGTTCGCCGAGGCGACCGCCGCCCCAGCCCTCATCCCGCCACGAGGCGACGCGCCTCCTCCTGATGCGCAGCGATGAGCGCTGCCTTGTCGAGCGCGTGTCCGTCCGCGCCGATGGCGTGACCATCGACGACTCGCCACTGACCGCCGACCATCACTCGGTCGGCCCTTTCTGCACCGCAGAGGACGAGCGCGGGGATCGGGTCGTGCGATCCGGAGAAGGCGAGGCCGTCAAGGCGGAACATCGCGAGGTCGGCCTGCTTGCCGACCTCGATGGTGCCGAGGTCGTCGCGGCCGAGTGCCGCCGCCGATCCCTTGGTCGCCCAGTCGAGGACGCGGTCGCAGGTGACCGCCTCGGCGCCGTAGCGCAGACGTTGGATGTAGAGGGCCTGCCGGACCTCACGGATGAGGTTCGAGGCATCGTTCGACGCCGATCCGTCGACTCCGAGTCCGACGTTGACCCCGGCGTCCTCGAGTTCGACGGCGCGAGCGATGCCCGAGGCCAGCCGCATGTTCGAAGTCGGGCAGTGGGCGACGGAGACCCCGGCGGCGCCGAGGCGGCCGATCTCCGCATCGTCGAAGTGCACACCGTGCGCCAACCAGGTCCGGTCCCCCAGCCAGCCGACGGATTCGAGATAGTCGACGGTGCGCAGGCCGAAGGTCTCGCGGCAGAAGTCCTCTTCGTCGATGGTCTCGGCCAGGTGGGTGTGGAGGCGGACATCGAGTTCCGCGGCGAGCGCGGCGGACTCGCGCATGAGCTCGGTGGTCACGGAGAACGGGGAGCACGGGGCGAAGCCGATCTGGATCTGAGCGCCGGGCCCTCGCTGATGGTAGGTTTCGACGAGGCGACGGGAATCGTCGAGGATGACTTCCGAATCCTGCACTGTCTGCTGCGGGGGCAGCCCGCCGTCGTCCTCGCCCAGGGACATCGACCCGCGGGTGAGCATGGCGCGCATGCCGAGTCTCCGGACGACGTCGACCTGGACGTCGATGGCCTCGTCCATGCCGGCGGGGAACAGATAGTGATGGTCGGCGGCAGTCGTGCATCCGGATTCGAGGAGTTCGGCCATCGCCACGGTCGTGGCGAGTTCGAGCGCGCGCGGGGTCAGCCTGGCCCAGACCGGGTAGAGGTTCTGCAGCCACCCGAACAGGGGCAGGTCGGCGACGGGCGCCCATGCACGGGTCAGTGTCTGGTAGAAGTGATGATGCGTATTGATCAGCCCGGGAGTGATGACATGCGCTGAGGCGTCGATGACTTCGAGATTCTCCCCGGAGGCCGCGGTCCCTTCGGCTCCGCAGGAGGTGGGTTCCCCACCGGCCGGGACGAGTTCGACGATGGTCCCTGTTGTCCGATCGACGACGATTCCCCGCGCCGCCCGCTTCGGATCGACACCGGCACCGAGGTGGACGGCCAGCGGATCGCGCAGCCACAGTCGCGCTGTCGATGAGTTCCCGGACGCCGGAGGGTTCCCCGGCCGCGGGGAGTTCCCTGACAGTTGGGAGTTCCTCGATACGCGGTCTCCCGCAGTCAGTGAGCTTCCCGGTGCCGAGAAGCTCCCTGGAGCCGAGAAACTTCCTAATGACGGTGTGCCGGTTCTGTTGATGTCGGTCATCGTGTCGCCTTTCCTCTTGAACCGTGCGCGACGAGCGCGCACTATTGGTCAGTGGCGACAGAACTGGGGCCGACGCCACCAGCTCAGGTTTTCCGGCGTCTGCTGCTCCGCCGGTCGGTATCCCATCCGGGATCCCCGACTGTACCCACCGGTCGGCGAGACGGTACGATGATCCAAAACCATCGGACTGAGCGAACGATCAGTAGATTGTCGAGGGATGGGTACACGACTGCCGTGAACTCTAACATGTGCCGCGGGTCACTAAAATGGCTTGCGGCGCAAATGGTATTCCTTTAGAGTTTTGCGATAAGGAAGTTTCCTTTCGCATAACGGAATTATGCAACCGATCCCTCGGTCGATCTGATGCCCGCTCGCACGCTACACCGGCCACTGAGGTCGGTCAGTCACAGTGAGGTCTTCGCCCGAGGACGCACTCAATGGAGAGATAGATGTCGGTATCCCATCAGTCGCCCAGCAACGACCGCAAGTCTGCGGCCGCGAGCAAGCCAGCCCGTCCGGAGGACGAACGGCTCTCCGTCGGCAGCTCGTTCGCCTACGGTCTGCAGCACGTGCTCACCATGTACGGCGGAATCATCGCCGTTCCCCTCATCATCGGCAATGCCGCCGGTCTCGACGGCAACGGCATCAGCCTCCTCATCGCCTCCTGTCTGTTCGTCGGTGGTCTCGCAACGATTCTGCAGTCGGTCGGTGTGCCGTTCTTCGGCTCGCAGCTGCCGCTGGTCCAGGGCGTCTCGTTCGCCGGTGTCGCCACAATGACGTCCATTCTGGCCGGCGGCGACGGTCTGCCTGCGGTCTTCGGATCGGTGCTGGTCGCCTCGGTGATCGGTCTAATCGTCGCTCCGGCGTTCGCACTCATCGTGAAGTTCTTCCCGCCGGTGGTCACCGGAACGGTCATCACCACAATCGGTCTGTCACTCATGCCCGTGGCCGCAGGCTGGGCCATGGGCGGGGACGCCGAGGCCGCCGACTATGGCAGCGCGCGCAATATCCTCATCGCCGTAGTCACCCTGGCCATCGTGCTCATCCTCAGCCGGATTCCCGTCGCGATGATCTCCCAGCTGTCGATTCTGCTGGCCATCATCATCGGCACCATCGGCTGCCTCATCTTCGGCTGGGCCGATTTCTCCCATGTGCTCGATCGCGGCATCTTCGCGTTCCCCGAGCCGTTCGCCTTCGGTATGCCGACATTCTCGGCAGCGGCGATCATCTCGATGTTCATCGTCATCATCGTCACCTTCGCCGAGACGACTGCGGACATCATCGCTGTCGGAGAGATCGTCGATACGAAGGTCGACTCCAAGCGCATCGCTTCGGGTCTGCGCGCTGACATGCTGTCCTCGGCGGTCTCGCCGATCTTCAACTCCTTCACGCAGTCGGCTTTTGCGCAGAACGTCGGTCTGGTCGCTATCACGGGAGTGAAGTCGCGCTTCGTCGTCACTGCCGGCGGTGCGATCCTCGTGGTGCTCGGTCTGCTGCCGGTGATGGGCGGGCTGATTGCCGCAGTGCCGACTCCGGTTCTCGGCGGCGCGGGCATCGTCCTGTTCGGCACGGTCGCCGCGTCGGGCATCCGCACGTTGTCTAAGGTCGAGTACGAGGGCAACCTCAATATGATCATCGTGGCGGTCTCGCTGGCCTTCGGCATCATCCCGGTTGTCGAGCCCGACTTCTACAACGCCTTCCCCGATTGGGTCGGCATCATCCTGCACTCGGGCATCTCCTCGGCCACTCTCATGGCCGTGCTGCTCAACCTCGTCTTCAACCACATCGGTGTGAAGACGAAGGATCGCTCCGACCGATCGGTCTTCGTGGCCGGCACCGGACGGGTCATCCGCAAGGAAGAGCTGCAGCGCCTCATCGATAACGAAGCCATCCTCTATGAAGGCGATACCATCAAGGACGGGAAGGTCGTCGACTGCAACGGTGAAGAGGTTCCCGTCGTCACCGAGGAGCAGCACGAGAAGGTCATCGACGCCGCCCAGAAGGGTGAGGTGCGCACCCAGGAAGACGTCCGCCGCCTCATCGCCGAGGACGGGACCTAAAACTGGATACGCCAATTAGGCTCGGTTACACCGCTTGGGCCCCGGCCGCCGCCTGCGAAGGCGCGCGTCCGGGGCCTCGTGCGTTTCAGAGCTGCCGGCAGGTCGGGCCGGGTCGTCAGGTCGGGCCCGCTGTCAGATCGAGCCGGCGTTCAGAACGGGGGCGCCGTCAGATCAGGCCCACTGTCAGATCGGGCCCGCCGTCAGAACGGGGGCGGATCTCCGGAGTCCCAATAGTCGTTCCACGGCGGCTTCCGGCTGTCCGTCGGGGCACACTTGTCCCCTCGTTCGGGACTGGGTGATGGATCTGCAACCTCACGATGACCGGCCGGGGTCAACTGCCCGTCACTCTCGGGCCGGCACGAGTCATCGACCGCAAAGCAGCCGGGAGTGTCGTAGGAAGTCACTTCAACGTCGTCGGAGATCCGCTCGCCAAGCAGATTCGGCAGTTGGGCATAGTTCTCCACCTGCCGAGCATGCTCGGCATTGATCGGGTTGTCCGGCGGATACATTGTTGCGACGACTCCGCGGGTGAAGGAGTACTCCACCGCCCCGTCCTCGGTCAATCGCACCGAGAACCTGCGGTCGGTCTTCGCCTGGTGGTCGGGTTTGCACAGCGGATGGAGGTTCTCGAACGTCGTCTGACCACCTCGGGCCGGATCGGCATGGTCGAACGGAATGATGTGGTCGACTTCCGAGGTCTCCGCTCGTCGGGTGCACCCCGGAGCAGTGCAGGACTGCCATTTGCCGACCAAGGGCGCGCGCACTTCTGCCGGGATGTGGTAGCTGCGTGAGCGGGCATCGATCGGTGTCCCGGTGGCGGGATCGGTGAGGATCCGGTGCCAAGTGGGGCTCTCACCTGCGAGAGCCCGTGCTGCGTCGGGCGGCACCGGGGTGCCGTCGGAGAACGTTCCCGGTAGTTCCGACTTTCCCACCGCGGTGAGATATGGAACCGTCACCATCATCTTCGCCTGCTCTCGCACCCACTGTCCGTGGGTGGGCATGACGAGCTTGATGGTGGTCTTCACGTCGGCCCCGGTGCTGGCTGCCGCTTCCGCTTCGCGCTGCGCGGTCTGCGCGGTGCGATCGACCGCGGATGCGGTGATCGGAGCCATAGGGTCGGATTCGTCGGCAGTCTCGAGAGCGATCTCGTTGGTGGTGGTCTCACCGGTCGTGGTGTCGTGCGTCGTTACGGCGATGCTCATCTGCGGGGTCGCTCGAGTGGCGATGTCGAACATCAGGGCGGCAATGCTGTCCTGGTCGGCAACCTCGAGGACGGCGGTGCTCTCTTCGGTGAGTGCTGAGAGGTTGCCATTGCGGATCGCCCGGGCGAAGGCCTCGATGCGCAGGTAGAAGGCGTTGAGTTCCACGGCGGGTCCGGACAGGGTCACCGAGGCGGTGCCGTCGGGGTAGTTCATGATGTCAACCCGGCGACGCTTCTTGGCCAGCTCGGCGCGGTCATCGACAGGCACGATCGCCGCGATCTTGAGGTTCAGCGACTTCCTGAAGGTCTCCAGGGTGATATCGGCACGACGGTCGCCCAGGTAGGCATCGAGACGGGGCAGATACTCAAAGGCGACGTCTTTGATGGCACGGGTCGCGGCAAGCGCGTGTTCGATCGTGAACTCACCGGCCAGGCAGCGCTGCAGGAACTTCGGCAGGCCGAACGCCAGTGTGACGGCGTTCGTGATCTCGTTGTAGGCACCGTCGCTCGACGAGCCGAGGACCGTGGTCAATTCGGCGATCTCTTCGCGAGCAGCAAGTTCATGGACCCAGCTGTTGAAGGATTTGTGCAGTCCGAATTTGGGAAAGTTCGGAAGCGGGGCCGCCGGCGGAGCAAGTGGCTGATCGACGATGCTCTCCCCGGTTTCGCCGTTGCCCGTGGCAGTGCCGGTGGAAGAAGCAGTGTCATCAGACCCGACGACTTCGCGGTCTTCGAGAACGAAGCCGGTGGATGTCCAGGGGTCCACGAAGTCGTCCTCCTTGGGCAGGAGTCCGTCACGTGCCGTGATGAAGCGGCCAGCCGTCTCAGTGAACGTTGCGTGATAGTAGATCTTGTCGCCCTCGGCGTAGCGGAGTTTCTCAATGACATCGGTCAGAAACAGGCCCGCGACGGCTTGGAATTCGGCGAGGCGAACTCCCGTGCTCAATTGAGACAGACTGACGACCACGGCCATCGGCGAGTCGGGGTCGACGTCGAGACGACGGGGCGAGTCGGGGCCGATCAGAGGGACCTGTGGCGAAGAAGAGGGATCCGCCGATGCGGCGGGGGAACCGGAGACTGATTCATTCGAGGCACGCTCGAGACCGTTGCTGCCCGGATCCTGAGGATCCTTCATCGGTCTCGCCGCCTTTCACGTCGATGTGAATGCCTTGACTCTATTTTACTCCCAAGAAGGAGAAATGAATGTCACATTTCGATTACGAAAAGTATATCTACGATTCTGAATGCCGTTTGATACATTTTGATCAATCATATCGTCCCAGCCGGGGTACAGCCACTCGGCCGTTCAGTCATCTACCCACTCGGCCGTTCAGTCATCTACCCACTCGGCGGTTCAGTCATCTACCCAATCGGCGAGCCAGGCACCTACTCAGTCAGCAGGCCAGGCAGCTGGTCCATCGCGCTGAAGGTCTCGGCCGCGCCTGCAGCCATCAGCGTTTCCGCGCTCTGATGAACCGGAGAATCCGGGCAGAACCCGAGCACGCGGGATCCGGCCGCAACCCCGGCGATCACGCCTGTGGGCGAATCTTCGATCACGGCCGCCTCGGCGGGGTCGATCTGCAAGGATTCGGCTGCCGCCAAATAGACGTCCGGGTCAGGCTTCGAGTTCGGCTGCTCCATGCCGGAGAAGATCCGACCGTCGAAGGCATCGAACAGGCCGATCTTGCGCAGCTGCAGCTCGATTTTGGGACGATCCGCTCCCGAAGCGCAGGCGATCCTGCCCGGGTAGATCTCAGCGATGCGGTGAACGGCCTCGACGACCCCGGGAATCGCTTGGAGGGAGGCCTCGAGCTGGGCATTGCGCCGCCGTCGGAACTCCTGCATCCACTCCTCGTCGATGCGGAATCCGGTGTGCTCCTCGATGACATCAGCCTCGTCGCGGAGCATCTTGCCGATGAATCGCGCAATGCATTCCTCGGCACTCAGCTGCCAGCCGAGCTCCTGCAGCATCTGGTGGAGGACGCCGTTCGTGATGCTTTCGGAGTCGACGAGGACTCCGTCACAGTCGAAGAGGACGGCGGAGAATTTCGGAAGTGGGGCCATACTCCGATTCTGCCACCAGGCACTGACGCGGAATCACGGCCCTCCGGGTCGCCGCCCAAAGCTCGCCGCATTCACACCGCGCCGACCGACACCGCCGTATACAGCACCCGTGCGGTGGCGAGCGCGCAGCCGACGATGACCAGCGCAAACAGCGTCAGCCAAGCACCGGCGGGCAGCGCCGAACCCTGAGCGAGGATATAGGCATCGGACTGCTGCACATGGCGCCGGCGCGTATGGACGCGGATGACCTTGACGAGGTCCTTGAGCGACCCGATCGTCAGCGCCGTGCCGAGCGCGGCGACGAAGACCGAGATCCACTCCAGCGGCAGGAACACGACGACGAGCTGCGCCGCGATCGCCGTGATCACGGCGATGACCGCGCCCGCGAAGTTCCGGATGAAGATGAGCGCGACCAACAGGATCAGCGCACCCACCGACAGTGCCAAAGGGGCCCAACCGAAGACCGCCGAGGTGGCCAGGACGAGTCCGAGCACGCCCGGTGCCGGATATCCCCAGAAACCCGCCCAGGTGGCGGAGAAGCCGACTCGGCCGAAGGAGTTCATCTGCCCCGAATGGTCGAAATTCAGCGAGATCCCCCTGACCACGCGCCCCGTCATCAGGGCGGCGAATGCGTGACCGAGTTCGTGGATGAAGGTCACGAACAGTCCGAAGAACCTCCAGATCCCCGGAGTCAGGGTCACGACCAGGGGCACTGCGATGACGAGCACGAGCCCGAGGACGTCGAGCTCGAGCCCGTCCTGCCGCCCGAAGCCCGAGGTGATGGCGTCCCACCACGTCGCCGTTGCCTGCTTGAAGTCCATAGCGGCCCAGTGTACGAACCGCTCCTGAGCGGGACCCTCAGGACCTCCTCAGCGATTCGGGAGGTCGGGGCTACGATGACTCAGACAGTCGGGGCGCCCACGGTTCGGGAGGTCGGGCACTTCGGAGGCTGGAAAGGCATCGCCTGGTCAATGACCCGAGGAACCTCATTGATTCGAGAACGCTGCATCGAATGAGGTCTCCGGTCGCTTCCACAGCAATTCGCGGATCCGGTCGACCGCTTCGGCGGCGCCGTGGAGACGGTCCATCCCAGCGTCCTCCCATTCGATGGAGATCGGTCCGTCGTAGCCGACCGAGGCGAGCGCCCGGAACGCGTCCTCCCAGTGCATATCGCCATGGCCGGTCGAGACGAAATCCCACCCTCGCCGAGGATCGCCCCAGGACAGATGAGAGCCGAGGATCCCGCTTCTGCCGGTCGGCGGCCGGAGCCGAGTGTCCTTGCAATCGACGTGATAGATGCGATCGGCGAAGTCCGTGATGAACCCGATCGTGTCGATTCCCTGCCACAGCAGATGGCTCGGATCCCAGTTGAGACCGAACGCCTGGCGATGGTCGATCGCCTCCAACGCCCGGACTGTCGTCCAATAGTCATAGGCGATCTCAGAGGGATGGACCTCGTGGGCGAACCTGACCCCTTCACCATCGAAGACGTCGAGGATCGGATTCCACCGGTGCGCGAAGTCTTCATACCCCTCGTCGATGACCGACGCCGGAACAGGCGGGAACATGGCGACATAGGGCCAGATCTTCGAACCGGTGAAGCCGACGACGGTGTCGACCCCGAGACTACGCGCCACCCGAGCAGCGCGCTTCATGTCCTCAGCCGCTCTCTGCCGCACTCCTTCCGCCTCACCGTCTCCCCACACATAGTCCCTGACGATCGCCTGATGCCGGAAGTCGATCGGATCATCGCAGACGGCTTGACCGGCGAGATGGTTCGATATCGCCCACACCCTGAGTCCGTGGCGGTCGAGGATCTCGAGCCTCGACCGCAGATAGGAAGGGTCTTCCTCGGCTCGGACCAGATTGAGATGGTCTCCGGAACAGGCGATCTCCAAACCGTCATAGCCCCACGAGGCAGCTAGGCGCGCCACCTCCTCGAACGGAAGATCGGCCCATTGTCCGGTGAAGAGAGTGACGGGATGAGAGCTGTCGGTCATGGCTGCTCCTCTGCAGTTTCGGCTGAGTGATCGTGACCAGCTGGATTGTCGTGACTGGATGAGTTGTCGTGACCAGGTACGTGGTCATCGTGGTCTGCTCCTGCCCGCGCCCGCTGCAGCGCGGTGAGAAATTCGGCGCTCGAACGTGCCAGTGCGTCCTGACTCTCCGCCAACGGCCGCCAGATCGAAGCAGCCACGGCAATCGTGTCGTTGTCGCCGGTGAAGCTCTCCACCGTCAGCGGACCGCGGTATCCGATGTCGTCGAGTGCGTCGAAGATCGCCTTCCAATCCGTATGATCGCCTCCTACGGGTCCGCGGTCGCTGCCGCAGACCTGTACGACCCGACAGTGCTCCCCGGCGGTACGGATCGCAGCGGCCGGCGATCGTTCCTCGATATTGAGGTGGTAGGTGTCCAGGGCCAAGCCGACGCCTTCACCCAGCAGCGGGTCCAAAGCGTCGAGCCCCTGTTCGACGGTGTTGATGATGCTCGTCTCGTAGCGGTTGAGAGGTTCCACAGCGATCGTCACGCCCCTTTCAGCCGCGAACGCGGCCACAGGGCGCAGAGCCTCCCGAAGCGTCCGAACCACCGCGGTCCGTTCCCCCGCGTCCATCCGCCACACCCGGCCGGTCGCTGCCGTGAACGGTCCGGCCACAGTCGGCGAACCGACGTGGACCGCCACCTCGACGCAGTGACGCAGGTAGTCCTGCGTATCCGACCGGAATCTCGGGTCGATAAGATCCCGACCGGACCCCATCGCCCCGACGATCCGCGCACCCAGACCGAACTCGGCCACCACCTCGGCGGCGGTCGGGGGGTCCCAGTCCCCCGGCGCCTCCACCGGAAGTTCGAGCAGGTCGAATCCGAAATCGCGGGCACGGCCGGCGAACCCACCGAGGCTGTCGGTCGTCAGCGGCGACACCCATACCCAGGTGTTGACTCCGATCTCTCGCTCCATGATCCGCTTCGCCCTGCCTCTCACGGCTCAGGGAATGACCCTGTCCTGCCACACCTCTGGGAATCCGGACAGATCCTCACCGCCGAACTTCGCATAGTGCCCATCAGGCATCCCCTTGTTCCGGTCGAGGTACTCATCGAGGTCCTCCGCCGTGATCGGGCTCTGCGGCAGCACCCATTCGGTCGGCACCTCTTCACCCTTGAAGATCATCTCAGCGGCGAGCAGCGGTGTCCGCCACTGGAAGTTCGAGTACACGGGAGCCATTGCCGTCATGTCCGTGTCCTTCCATTTGCGCAGGAAGCTGAGCTCGTCCTCGCCGGTCATGACGGGGTAGTCCTTTCCAGCGTCCTCGAAGGCTTCGACGGCGGAGACGGCGCCATCGCCGGCGTCCATCCAGACACCCTGGACGTCGCCCTTGGCGAGTTCGTCGGAGACGACCTTCTTGATCTCGGCCGGGTCTCCCTCGGTGAAGTAGTCGACGACCTCGATATCGGCCTCACCGAAGAGCTTCTCAGCTGCCGCCCACCGCTGTTCGAGCACATCGACGCCGGGCAGAATCCGCAGTGCGACGACTTTGTCTCCCTTCTCCAGGTTGTCGATGAGGAACTGTGAGGTGTCGATGCCCCATGCGAAGCCGCCGATCGGATGGATGAAGGTCACCGCACAGTCGGTTTCCACACCTCGGTCGAAGACGATGACTGGTTTGTCCGTCTTGCAGGCGCGTTCAACGGCAGGGGTGATCGCCGAGGTCGAGTTCGGCGAGATGATGAAGCCGTCGCAGTCGCCTTCCGAGATGAAGTAGTCGATGTCGGCGATCTGGGTGTCGTCGTTGTCCTGAGCGTCGCGGGTCTCCATCTCGGTGATGACGCCGTTCTTCTTGAGATCCTTCAGCTGTTCATTCATGGTGATCCAGCCGGTCTGCCTCCAGGGGTTCGAGATCGAGGCATTGGCGAAGCACATCTTCTTCCCGCCCTCGGACTTGAACTCCGAGGTATCGCCCATCTCAGGGTTGATCATCTGCAGGTACGGCTTGTCCTCGGGGCCTTCGGGGACGACGTCGCGTTCTTCGAATTGGCGATCGTAGAGCTTCTGGTCGAACCACTCCTCAGAGGAGTCCTCGCCGCCGCCCTCACCTCCTCCGGGTTCCACCGTGGGGTCGGTTGTGCACCCGGCCAAAGCGATGAGCGCGGAGGCACCGACCAGCGCGACCGCCGTCCTCAGCACTGGTTTCAGTCCTGTTCTCATGATGGTTTCTCCTCTGTCATTGCCGTACGGCACCATCGCCGCCGGCCGGTGGGGTCGACGGAGTGGTCTCCGCCGAGGTGGTCAATGGGTTCGTCGAGACTGAAGTCCGACCACGTCTGCGCCGTCGGGCGAAGACCACTCCCGAATAGGCGACTGCAGCGATGATGATCGCGCCTTGGATCGCATCGCGCATGGTTGCCGGAACCGCGGTGAAGTTCAGCAGAGTGAACAGGGCTTCCAAAGTGAACGCACCGGTGAGGGCTCCGAGGACGGTGCCTCGGCCTCCGCCGAGGACCACTCCGCCGAGGACAACGGCGGTGATCGCCGTGAATTCGTAGCCCTGCCCCACGGAAGGATGCACTCCGGCGAAGCCGACCAGCAGCACCCCGGCGACCGTGGCCGACAGCGACGAGAGCACGAACGCCGCCGTCTTGGTCCACCACACTCGGGCGCCTGCAAAGGTCGCTGCCGCCGAGTTGTCTCCGATCGCGACCAGAGTCCGACCGAAGGGTCGACGCGAAAGCCACACTGCCAGAAGAATCACGGCCGCCAGGATGAGTACCGCGAACGGCATGACATCGATGAGCGGGATGCCCTCGAACCCACCCCGGCCGATCTGTCGGAAGTTCTCGGCGGGATTGCTCGTCGCCACGCCTCCGGTCCACCACATGATCGCACCGTGGATGATGAGCATGGTGCCCAAGGTGACGATGAACGAGGGCACGCGCAGCAGAGTCGTGGCCAATCCGTTGATCAGTCCGACGAGGATGCCGATCCCGATGAGGACGACGAGCACTGGACCGGTCTTCGACTCATCGACTCCGACGAGATGGCCGACGGTCATCACCTGAGCAGTGACGACGGCTCCCATCGACAGGTCGAACTCACCGCTGACGATGACGAAATACTGTCCGATCGCCACGATTGCGATGGGTGCGACCCGTTGGATGAACCGCATCAGCGATCCGGGCTCGGCGAAGCTCGGGTTGAGCACGACGATGGCCAGAAGGATGACGATGAGGAGGACCACGACGATCCCCTTCGGATCGAGTGCCCGCCGTCCCAGTTCGGCAATCCTGTCCCCGACGCCGAGGCGGCTCTGTCCCGACCGTGGAGTCTCAGGCTGTGCCTGCGCCGAGGGTGGGAGCGAGGTCGAGGAGTTCACGACTGACTCCCCTCTCCGGTGACGACCGCTTTCTCGCCGAAGTTCCCCGTCTGTGCGGTCCGGATGGCAGAGCGATTCCCGTCGGCGAGGTTCGGCCCCTGCGGTGCGTGGGCGAACCTGATGCGGCGGGCGACGATCCTGCGCCGCGCGTAGAGTGCCACGGCGACGATGATGACGAGCCCCCTGATGACGTCCTTGAGGAATGGATTGAACTGCATGACGCTCATGAGGTTGTCGAGGACTGCGAAGATCGCGACTCCGCCGATGGTTCCCCAGATCGATCCTCGCCCACCCATGAGCACTGTGCCGCCGAGCACGACTGCGGCGATGGACAGCAGATCATAAGTGCCTTGTGAGCCGACGGTCGGACTGCCGACTCCCAGCCGACTGGCCAACAGCAGTCCCGCGAATCCCGCGCAGACCGAACTGCCGATATGCGCCCCGATGATCGGCAGGCGTTCACGGACTCCCGAGAGCCGAGCGACCTCAGCATTGCCTCCTGCGGCAAAGAGGTGGTGGCCGAAGGTCGTGCGGACGAGGATGAACGCGACGAGAGCAGCCAAGGCCAGCATGACGATCGTCGAAATCGGGACCGGACCGATGCCCGAGGCACCGAAGAGCTGAAACGACCACGGGACTTCTCCCTCGGTGCCCTGATAGTTCGTGTCCAGGTAGCCCTTGAGCATCAGACCGACCCCGAGGGTCGCGACGAATCCGTGGATTCTGAGCACCGAGACGAACAGTCCGTTGGTCAGCCCGATGAGAGCGGTGATCGCCACAGTGAGCAGCACTGCAGGGATCACCATCCCATCGCGGCCATCCATGGTCTGTGCGGCGACCAGACTCGCCAGGCTCATGACGTAGGGGACCGACAGGTCGAGGGAAGCGCCGAGGATGACGAGCGTCTGTCCGATAGCTACGAAACCGAGCACGCTCATACCGGTGAGGATGTCGCGGATGTTTCCAGGGCTGAAGAGATTGCGGCCCGTTGTGGCGACGAGTATTGCCGCGACGATGAGCACGATGACCAAGGCGATATAGACCAGAGCGGTGGTATCGAGATGACGCAGTCGAGTCCTCACTGTTCAGTCACCACCTGAGCTTCGGTTCCGGTCGCCAGCGACAGAACCTCCTCTTCGCTCGAGCCGGGAGGAAGCTCCCCGGCGATCCGACCATCGGCCATCACAAGGATTCTGTCTGCCATTCCCAGGACCTCCGGAAGCTCACTCGACACGAGGAGGATCCCCACGCCTCGGCGCGCCAGGCTTCGGATCAGGCGGTAGACGGCCACTTTGGCTCCGACGTCGATTCCGCGAGTCGGCTCGTCGAGCAGCACGATCCGGGGTGAGGTCGCCAGCCATTTCGCCAGAACGACCTTCTGCTGGTTCCCTCCCGACAGCGCCCGCACTTCCTGGTCGAGTCCTCGACTGATGATCTCGAGCGATTCGAGGATCGCCGGGACTTCCGTCTTCACCCGGGCAGTTCTCGACGGGAACACTGCACGGATGGCCAGCAGCGCATTGTCCGCAATGGATTGCGACAGCGCCAGACCTGTGCCCTTGCGATCTTCGGTGACCAGCGCCAGGCCCTGCCGGACGCCCTGCCGTGCGGAATTGATCCGCCCGGACTTTCCGGCCAGTCGAAATGCGCCCCGTGTGAATGGCTGTGAGCCGAAGAGGGCTTCGAGCAGCTCGGTCCGACCTGAGCCTTGAAGACCGGAGACGCCGAGAATCTCCCCTTCACGCAGTTCGAGCCCGATGCCCTCCAGCTGTTCGTTTCCTCCGCCGTTGACCTCCAACAGCGGTTCTCCGATGGTCGTCCCGGGTTCGGGTTCCGGGAAGAAGGCGCTGATGGGTCGACCGACCATGGCCCGCACAAGGCTCGCATGATCGAACTCGTCTCGTGGTCTGCCGGCCACCAGGGATCCGTCCTTCAACACGGTGATCTCATCGCAGAGGTCGAAGATCTCCTGCAGCCTGTGGGAGACGTAGATGATCGCCACACCTTTGGCTTTGAGAGTGTCGATGACGCGATAGAGAACAGCCACCTCGTTGTCCGACAGCGCCGCAGTGGGCTCATCCATCGAGATGACCTTCGCATCAACAGACAGTGCTTTGATGATCTCGACGATCTGCTGCTCGGCCACCGTCAGCCAGCCGACCTTCGCGTCAGGGGTGATGCCGGTGACGTCGAGCTCGTCGAGGAGCTCCTGTGTCCGCCGCTTCATCGCAGCGACATCGACGATTCCCCACTTGTGCGGTTCCCGTCCGAGGAAGACATTCTGGGCGACCGTGCGATCCGGCAGCAGGTTGAATTCCTGGAACACGGTGGCGACTCCGGCTCGTTCGGCCTCGACCGGATGAGAGAAGTCGACGAGTTCGCCGTTGATCCGCAGCTCGCCGGAATCCCGCTGGTGGACGCCGGCGATGATCTTCATCAGAGTGGACTTTCCTGCACCGTTCTCACCGACGAGACCGTGGACGGTTCCGGAGTGCACCTCGAGCGATACTCCATGCAGAACCTCGACGCCGAAGAAGCCCTTCGTGATCCCGGCAGCCGAGAGCACCGGCCGGCCCGCCTCTGTTGTGCTCATGTCTGCTCTCCTGCGGTGATCACGATGACTCGACCTCGACCCACGCGCGCTGTTCGGCTGAGTTCAGCACGGCCTCCGTCACGAGCACGGCTCGCACCCCGTCTTGCAGAGTCGGCAGACCCTCCGGCCTCTCGCCGGCGAAGAGCGCATAGGAGTCGGCGACGAAGGCATTGAACGCATCTTGGTATCCCTGCGGGTGGCCGGCCGGGACCATGCACAGACGCGCGGCATCGGCGGACAGGGAGTCGGGATCGCGGACGAGAAGGCGGCTGTCGGCTCGCTTGCCGAACCACAGCTGTTCGGGCCGCTCCTGCTCGAAGCGCATGCTCGCCTCGGTGCCGGCGATCTCCACGGTCAGTCCGTTCTTGCGTCCGGGAGCCAGCTGGGACACCAACAGTGAACCGATGGCACCGCCGGTGAACTCCACGGTCACGGCCACGGTGTCCTCCGTGGTCACCGCGGTGCCGCCTCGGCGGGGATGAACTGTCCTCGTGGTCGCCACCAGGGACGATATCCGGTCATCGACGATGAACTCGATGAGGTCGACGAGGTGGGAGCCGATATCGGCGAAGGCCCGCGAGGGGCCGCCGCGCTCAGTCTCGACGCGCCAGTTCTCGTCGCCCGAGCCGAGCAGCCAGTCCTGCAGGTATCCGGCGTCGACTGTCAGCAGCGTCCCGGCCTGACCCTCGCGGAATCGGGCTCGGGCCTCGCGCACCATCGGGTGGTAGCGGTAGACGAACGGAACGGTCCCAAGCAGACCCGCCTCGTCGGCGCGGGCCAACACGGCACGCGCGGCCGTCGAATCAGTCGCCAAGGGCTTTTCGCAGATGATGTTCGATCCCGCGTCCAGGGCCTGCAGGGACTGTGCCGCGTGGACGTCATTGGGCGTGCAGATGTGGATCGCGTCGAGCGATCGATCAAACAGCTCCATGTCCGAAGCAGGCCGGCCGAAGCCCAATTCGGCGGCGACCTCGGTGCTTCTCGCTGGGCTTGAGGCGACGACGCTGTCGAGCACGGCTCCGGCCGACCGCGCGGCCCGACTGTGGACGCGCCCCATGAACCCGCCGCCGAGGAGACCGATTCGAGGCGCCTGCGGAACCGCATGAGCAACATTGACCATGCATCATTATGTTGTCTGCATCACCTCTTTTGTCAATGCTTTTTCAAAAGTATTCATATCGTCACCCAGAAGTAGCAATGTGGTTTACTGAATGAATGACATTGTCGACCGATCCGCACACTTCTGACCTGTCCCATGCGGGTGGGCTGTTCCAGCTGCTGCGCGACAGCCGACCGCGGACTCGTGCGGAGCTGGTGCGTTCGACTGGTCTGTCTCGTCCGACGGTGGCGCACAGGATCGAGCAGCTGCTGGGGCTGGGGCTCATCGCCCCAGTCGATGATGCGGCCTCCACCGGCGGTCGACCGAGCTCGCAGTTCGCTTTCAATCCTCGGGCCCGCGTCGTCGTCGCTGCTGACTTCGGGGCTTCACATGCGCGGATCGCGGTGACGAATCTGGCCGGCGAGCTGCTCGCCGATCATCGCGCCAAGCGAGCCATCTCCACTGGTCCCGAGGACGCCGTCGACTGGATGACCACCACCGCCCTCCAGCTGCTCGAACAGACCGGGCGCAGCATCGGCGAGGTCGTCGGCATCGGAATCGGTCTGCCCGGTCCCGTCGAGTTCTCAACCGGCAGGCCGATCAATCCTCCGATCATGCCCGGCTGGGATCGCTTCGACCTCCCCGGAGCACTGAAGAAGACCTTTTCGGCGCCGGTCCTCGTCGACAATGACGTCAACATCATGGCTTTGGGCGAGCAGACCGCGGCCTGGCCCGACGCCTCGGACCTGATCTTCGTCAAAGTCGCGACGGGCATCGGGGCCGGAATCATCTCCGGCGGCTCACTTCGCCGTGGCTCGCACGGTGCGGCAGGCGATATCGGGCACGTTGCGCTCTCCCGAGCTGCGGATATCCCCTGCGCGTGCGGCAACCGCGGTTGCCTCGAAGCGGTGGCCTCCGGTCGAGCGATCGCACGAGACCTGACGAATTCCGGGGTCCCCGCTGCTACGCCCAGCGATGTCGTCCGCCTCGCCAAGGACGGAGATCTGCAGGCCATTCAAGCGGTCCGCCAAGCCGGGCGCGACCTCGGCGAAGTGCTCACCACATGTGTGAGCCTGATGAATCCGGCGCTCATCCTCATCGGCGGAACCATGGCACAGGCCGCCGAACACCTGGTCGCGGGTGTCCGGGAGGTCGTCTACGCACGATCGATCCCGCTGTCGACCGAGCACCTCATGATCGCTCCTTCGCGCGCGGCCGGGGACGCCGCGATCCTCGGCGCGGCTCAGCTGGCCATTGATGCAGCACTGTCGCCCGAGCGGATCTCCGCCGCCCTCCGCAGCTGACACCCCCGCGCCAACGGGGGCCAATCCACCGACGCTCCGGCCTGGGCCTTTACACTGTGAGAAGCGCCCGCGCAATCCCCCGCTCGCAGCGTGGTCCGCATCTTGCGAAGGAGTGTCATTGTCACAGCACCGTCGTTTCGCCCAGGTCGATGTCTTCTCTGCCGTGCCCTTCCAGGGCAACCCCGTCGCGGTCATCGTCGACGCCGATGGCCTCGATGAGACGCAGATGGCCCGCATCGCGAACTGGACGAACCTGTCCGAGACCACCTTCGTCCTCCCGCCCGACGACCCCGCGGCCGACTACCGCCTGCGCATCTTCACCCCGCACCGAGAGCTGCCCTTCGCCGGCCACCCCACGCTCGGTTCGGCAGCGGCCTGGCTCGACGCCGGCGGCGCCCCGCAACACGCGGACCGCATCGTCCAGGAGTGCGGTGCCGGTCTCGTCGACATCCGCAGATCCCCTCGCCGAAGCGGCCCGACCGATCCGACCGACTCGACCGATCCGACCAGCCCGACCACCCCGACCGACCCAACAACCGGATCCACCGAAACCCTCGCCTTCGCCGCCCCCGATCGCCTGCGCTCGGGACCGCTCGACGAGGCGTACGTCGAGCAGATCGCAGCCGCCCTCGGCGTCGATCGCTCCGAGATCGTCGGACACCAGTGGGCCGACAACGGCCCCGGCTGGGCGGCCGTGCGACTGTCCAGCGCCGAACAGGTGCTCGCACTGACCCCCGACTTCTCGGCGATCCCCGATGCGAAGCTCGGCGTCCTCGGCGCCCACCCCGACGGGTCGGACCACGAGTACGAGATCCGCGCCTTCGTGCCGGGAGTCGGCGTCGCCGAGGATCCGGTGACCGGCAGCCTCAACGCCTCCGTCGCCCAATGGCTCATCGGTGAGAACCTGGCCCCGAACAGCTACACCGCGGCCCAGGGAACCGCGCTCGGCCGCTCCGGAGTCATCTCCATCACCGCCGAGGACGACGAGATCTGGGTCGGCGGAGACACATCCATCTGCATCCGCGGGACGGTGCACACATGAATCGACATCTCACCGAAGTGAACAAACCGAAGAAACGACTGCGCATCTTCCACGGCCGCATGTACTTCGCCCTCCAGGCCCTCGCCGGAGCGGTATGGTGGCTGGGCACCGCGATGATTCCCGGGGTGGCCGACGCGACGCTCGGCAGCATCGACCCGCTGCTCGTCGCGTTCGTGGACATCCCGCTCTTCGTCATCGGTTCGGCCCTGGCCGCGCTCAACTTCCGCTGGGCCGTGTGGATCGCCACCGGTTGGACCGTGCTCGTGGCGCTGGGCATGGTCGTCTATGCGACCGCCACCACCGAGGCGGGACTCGGCGCCGTCCTCATGATCCTCGCCGCGCTCGGCAGCCTCCTTGCCGGTGTGCTCATGATCGTCGGGCGCATCCCGTCCGAGAAGCTCCTCATCGGACCCTTCGCGTTCCACAGTTCGCACACCCGCATCCGGTCCCGCCTGCTGATGCACACCACCATCCAGATCGTCGTGTTCTGGGGCGTGTTCCTCGTCATCATCCCGGTCATCATCAATGCCTTCGAAGACCGCTGGAACCTCGCCTACAAGTTCCCGATCCTCATCGTGGTCGTCGGCTTCGCCCTGCTCGCCTTCTCCAGCGTCATCGGCGTGTGGTCGGCCCGAGCGATCGCGAACTTCGGCTCCGGCACCCCGCTGCCCTCGCAGATGGCCCACCACCTCGTCGCCCGCGGCCCCTACGCCTTCGTCCGCAATCCGATGGCCATCGCCGGCGTCGTCCAAGGCATGGCGATGGGTCTGCTCATCGGCTCGTGGCTCGTCGTCGTGTACGCACTCATCGGCTCACTGCTGTGGAACTGGCTCATCCGCCCCCACGAGGAGAGCGACCTGATCGAGCGCTTCGGCGACGAATACCGCGACTACGCCAAGCGCGTGCGCTGCTGGTGGCCGACCTTCTCGACCGCCGAAACCGCTCCCGACCTTGTCGACGAGGACTGATCGGCCTACGCTCGGTCAAGACCATCCACTCACCGAGGAGGCCGCATGGTCACGTTCACCACTGAACTCCTGAAACTCGGCAACAACGTCGGCATCGAAGTTCCCGAGGACATCGTGCTCGGCTTCGGCGTGGGCAAACGGGTCCCGGTCATCGTCACGATCGAAGGCTATTCGTATCCCTCGACGACCGCGGTGATGGGTGGGAAGTACCTGCTCCCGCTCGCCAAGGAACACCGGGAGAAGATCGGGGTCGCCGGCGGTGAGACCCACGAGGTGACGCTGACTCACGACACCTCGAACCGAGAGACCCCGGTTCCCGATTCCCTCGCCGAGGCGCTCGCCGCCGCCGGTGTCCGCGCGGCTTTCGATGCGCTCGCACCGTCGAAGCGCAAGGAGCATGTGCGCCAGGTGACCTCGGCAAAGGCCGAGGAGACCCGGAACAGACGGATCAGGAAGATCGTCGACTCGCTCGGCTGATCACCCTGCGTCGTGCAGGGTCACCGCATAGCCGTCGGGATCGGCGAAGGCGAAGGTCAGCCCGAAGGGGCTGGGAGCGGGCGCCCGGAGGATCTCCACCCCCGCCTCGGCGAGGGAATCATGCAGTGTCTGGGCATCATCGCACCTCAGCCACAGCGCCACTCCGCTTCCCGGGCGATCGCCGGAGTCGAGGTCGACGCCGGGCAGCGGTTCGCGCACGGCAAAGGGGATCGGCGAGGTCGTGAACACGACCGCTCCGGGCGGGGCGGCCGGGGCTCGGGTCAGCCCGAGCTGCGATTCGTAGAACTGTGCGGCCGCTTCCACGTCGCGCACCTGCAAGGCGATGAAGTCCGGACCGCTCACTGACGCATTCATGGTGTTCTCCTTCTCTTTCGGCATCCCGCCGCATGGCAGGACCCGCTCTCGTCTTATGTCAGTAACCTGACATCAGAAATGTATGTCAGAATGCTTACATGAGTCAAGAGACTAATTCTGGAGAAGCCGTCGGGGAGGACAGGCTCGAGTCGCTGCTCGGCTATCAGCTCAAACATCTGCAGTCGGCGCTGCGGTCCCGAATGGATGAGACGCTCCGACCGTTGGAGCTGACCACGCCGCAGTACAACTGCCTCGAGCAGCTGCGGCGACGGCCGGGAGCGTCGAATTCCGAGCTCGCGCGCGGCGCCTTCGTCACCCGGCAGACGATGAATACGCTGCTGCGCGGGCTCCAGGAGCGGGGACTGATTGAGCGACCCTCCACGGCCGAATCCGGTCGCATCCTGCCCGCACGCCTCACCTCGGCGGGCTTTGAGGTGCTCGATCAGGCCGTCTCCCGCGTCGAGGCGGTCTCCGCGCGCATGGTCTCACCGCTCGACGATGAGACTCGGACGATGGTCACCGAGGCGCTCGGCCGGTGCATCGCGGCCCTCGAAGAAGCCGAGGACGACTGAGGGCCGGGAGATCGAGCGGTCACCGAAAGGCCGGCTGGAAGGCCGGCGGACAACCGGGGCCCCGGACTGACGTGATCGGATCTACACCGGCGCGAGCTCCCTCTCGGATTCCCGCCTCGTCGACCGTTTCGGCCATGCGGCCAGGCAGCACAGGCCGAGGAGCGCGCCGATGCCGGCGCCGAGAGTGTTCGTGACGAGGTCGCTGAGCGTGGCGAAGCGGGACTGAGTGAGCACGGTGCCTTGGAAGATCTCGATGGCGGCGCTGAAACCCGCGCCGAAGAGGAATCCGAGCCACCAGCGTCGGCGCCCGAAGTGCAGGGCCGCGAGGAAGCCGAAGGGAATGAACATCGCCACATTGCCGAGCTTCTCGACCCGTTCATAGGTCAGCCAGGCAGTCTCCCGGTGAGCGGCGAAGAGGTCGAGTGCGTGCCCGATGAGGGTGTCCGGGCCGGTGCCCAGCTGCTGCGGGGTCAGCGTGATGGCGGCGATGAAGAGGGTGTAGAGGACGAGAAGGGCCAGCGGCGCACCGACTGTGCGCTGATCACGATCGGTCATCACCGACCAACTTACGACCGAATCCTGGGCACATCCTCAGATGCGGATATGACCCGGCTCTCACCGGACCTCGGGACCTCTCACCGGACCTCATGGTCGACGGGGACGCGGTCCATCCTCGGCGGCCAGATCCTCATGACGACGAGTCCGACCACAGCTCCGATGCCGGCACCGAGGCTGTTCGTCACGAGATCGCTGATCGTGGCGAAGCGCGTGGGTGAGAGCAGGGTCGCCTGGGTGCCCTCGATGAGGCACGTGAACGCGATGCCCGCGACCCAACCGACCCACCAGCGGCTGCGGCCGCACTGGAGGGCCACAAGCAGGCCGAAGGGAATGAACATTCCGACATTCGCGAGCTTCTCGAGGATGTCGAAGCTGATCCATGCGGTCACCCGGTGGGAGGCGAGGAACTCGAGCAGTCCCGCGATGAACGACCCGGGGCCCGTGTCCATCTGGTTGGGCGTGAGCGTGACGAGGCCGATGAACACGGTGTAGAGGATGAGCAGCGCCAAGGGCACCGTCCGCAGCTGTCGCCTCGTGTCCGTCATCTCTCCCCCGCCCCTCGGCCCGGTCTCATTCTGCCCGCCTGCGGCATGGGGGTCGAGGGATTCCCGCAGGGATTGCGGGAATCACCCCGACCATTGCGGTCCCACGCCCGGGATTCAGACGAGGTGGGCCCAGACGCGGCGAATCAGACGAGATGGATCAGGCGATGGCCTCGACGTCGTCGAAGCTCGCGGTGTCGATGACGACGCGGAACTGCACATCTCCGGCCACGACCCGATCGTAGGCGGCATCCGCCTCGGTGACGGGGATCGTCTCGATCTTCGCGGCGATGCCGTGTTCGGCGCAGAAGTCGAGCATCTCCTGGGTCTCGGCGATGCCGCCGATGTTCGATCCGGCGATCGCCTTGGCACCGCCGATGACGGCGCCGAAGGAGAACTCCTGCTTCTCCGGCGGCAGGCCGACGACGGCCATGACCCCGCGCGGCTTCAGCAGACGCAGGTAGCGGTTGACGGGGATATCGGCGCTGATCGTGTTGAGGATGAGGTCGAAATCGCCGGCATGGTCGGAGAAGAAGTTCTCGTCGGTGGTGGCGAGCATCCGCTTCGCACCGAGTTCCAGTGCCGCGGCTTCCTTCTTCAGCGTGCGCGAGAGCACGGTCACTTCCGCGCCCATGGCCGCGGCGATCTGGACACCCATATGCCCGAGTCCGCCGAGTCCGAGCACGGCGACCTGCTTGGGAGCACCGTTCTTCTTCTCACCGGCGCCCCAGCGGTTGAGCGGCGCATAGGTGGTGATGCCCGCGCACAGCAGCGGGGCGGCGACGTCGAAGTCGAGCGCATCGGGGATCCGGCAGACGAAGCGTTCGTTGACGACGACCTTCTGCGCGTATCCGCCCTGGGTGATCGTGCCGTCGACGTCTTCGACGTTGTACGTGCCGACGTTGCCGTTCAGGCAATTCTGCTCCTGACCGGCCAGGCATTCCTCGCACTCGCCGCACGAATTCACCATGCAGCCCACGCCCACGCGGTCGCCGACCTTCCAGTCGGTGACATCGGAACCGACGGCCTCGACGACGCCGGCGATCTCGTGGCCGACGGTGAGCGGGAAGTGCGCCTCGCCCCATTCGTTGCGGATGGTGTGGATGTCGCTGTGGCAGATGCCTGCGGCCTTGATGTCGATGACGACGTCATCGGGTCGGGGATCCCGGCGCTGAATCGTGGCCACGCGGAACGGCTGATCCGCTCCCGTCTTCTGCAGTGCCTTGACGCTGATGCTCATGTGATCTCCTTGGACTTGCGTATCCGTTGCTGGGCCACATCGTCCAGCGCTTGCGGCTCGCAGTCTATTCCATGCACATGGACTTATTCTTCGACGATCCGCTCAGTGCCCCATTCGGCCCCATCGAACGCTTCAGTCCTTGATCGCCCGCTCCCCGATACTCAGGTCGAGGGGGAAATCGACGGGGGCAACCCCGAAGAGCAATCGACCCGCCGAGGCTGCCGCCGCCCTGATCGCCTCCGCCGCCTGATCGGCCTGTTCGGCCGGGGCATGGACGATGACCTCATCGTGGAGGAAGAACACGAGGTGGGCACGGCGGGAGAACACCGGCCCCGAGGCGGCCGCCGGGGAGGTGCCCGCCCCACCATCCGGTGTCGCCGCCTCTGACGTCTCCTCGATCTCCGGCAGCCGCGCCAGACGCAGTCTCAGGTCGGCCAGCCAGGCCAGCGCCCATTCGGCCGCTGTGCCCTGAACGACGAAGTTGCGAGTGAATCGTCCCTGGTCACCGGCGGCCCGCCGGGCCCGCTGCTCATCGGCACCGGTGGCGTCGAAGCGGTTCGCCGCCCTCTGCAGTCTCTGCCACCCCTCGCCGGGCGGCGGAGAGGTCCGTCCCAACCAGGTGGACACGACTCCTCCCTGTCGTCCCGCCTCGGCGGCGGAATCGACGAGGTGCATGGCGGCAGGGAAATTCTGCCGCAGACGCGGCACCAGGGCTCCGGCCTCACCGGTCGTCGATCCGTACATGGCACCCAGCACCGCGATCTTCGCTTCCTGCCGGGTGGCCACGACGCCGGCGTCGACGAGCCCGGAGTAGAGGTCCTTGCCGAATCCGGCCTCGGCCATCGCCCGGTCGCCGGACATGGCGGCGAGCGCGCGGGGTTCGAGCTGGGCGACATCGGCGGAGACGAGCCGCCACCCCTCGTCGGCGCGCAGAGCCGGACGCAGCTGCCGCGGGATCTGCAGGGCCCCTCCCCCGCTGGCCGCCCACCTCCCGGTGACGACTCCTCCGGGCACATAGACCGGCCTGTACCGGCCGTCATCGACCCATTCATCGAGCCAATGCCAGCCGTTGGCGCTCAGCAGCCGGGCCATCTTCTTGTACTCGAGCAAGGGCGCGATCGCCGGATGCTCGCTCGTCTGCAGCTCCCATTTCGAGGTCGAGGCGACATTGATGCCGGCGTTGCGCAGGGCCGCGAGCAGCCGGTTCGGCGAATCGAGGTTGACCCGCGGATCCTCAAGGGCCTCACGGACCTCCTCGGCCTTGGCCAGCATCTTCGCAGGCTTCCCGTCGCGGATCGGACGGGGACCGAGCAGGTCGGACAGTATCCGATCGTGTTCGACCTCGTCCCAAGGCACGCCTGCCGCACGCATCTCTGCGGCGACGAGTCCTCCCGCCGACTCCGCGGCCAACAGCAGCCGCAGTCGTCCCGGATCGCCTGCGGTCTCCATCGCCGCGGTCTGCCGGACATACTCGGCCAGGGCCGCCTCGAGGTCATGTGGAACCTGCGGGATGAATCCGCGTCCGGCATCGACGTCGAAGAGAGCGGCCGCCTGTTCGGGCGCTGCGGCGTCGGTGGGCGCGGCGTCCCATTCGGAGGCGGCACGCACCGCCTCCGGTGCGGTGACGAGTTCGGAGCGGGCGAGGATCGCATGGGACAAGCGCAGATCGTGGCAGCGTTCAAGGCTCACCCCGGCGGCCAGCAGCGGCGGGCACCATTTCGCGGTATCGCTGAGGACCCAGCGGGGGCGGGCCCCGCCCGGCCCGCGCGAATCTCCCCCGACCCCGTTCTCACGGTCGCGGACGAGCTCGGGCAGGTCCACCTCGGCGAGGTCGATCCGACCGACCTCCTCACCGGCACTGTCGAGGTCGACGATCCCGATCCGGTGCCCCTCGAACCCGGTCCCGGGCACGGTTCCGAGCACGCAGGCGGCGGGCCGCTGAGCGGGGGCGGAGGTCATGGATCCAGCCTACGCCGCGGGGGCGCTCGGACGGTCGCGCGGACGGTCTCCCGCTCGCCCGTCCACACCCTGACCCTGACCGCCCGCCGCGAACGTGATCCTGGTAACGTCGAGAGCGAATTCCGGGTGCCGAACTCCGCTCGAAAGGTCAGACACACAACATGGACGTTGTCTCCTCCCTCACCTCCGCTCTGCCGGCCGAAGCCGTCATCACCGATCCCGATTCGATGGATGCCTACCGCTGGGATCGCGCGAACGACCCCGATGCCGGGGTGCCTGCCGCCGTGGTCCGGGTGAGGACCACCGAGGAGGTGCAGACGGTGGTGCGCATCGCCGCCGAGGCGAAGGTCCCGATCGTGCCCCGCGGCGCCGGATCCGGCCTGTCCGGCGGCAGCTCCGCGATCGCCGGCGGAATCGTGCTCTCCCTGGACAAGATGCGCGAGATCAGCATCGATCCCGTCACCCGCATGGCCACGGTCCAGCCGGGTGCCTTCAATGCCGAGGTCAAGACCGCCGCGGCCGAACACGGCCTGTGGTACCCGCCGGACCCCTCGTCCTTCGAGTTCTGCTCCATCGGCGGAAATATCGCCACGAACGCCGGCGGTCTGTGCTGCGTGAAATACGGTGTGACCACGGACTATGTCCTCGGAATGACCGTGGTCCTCGCCGACGGGCGGGCCGTGAAGCTCGGCGGACCCCGGCTCAAGGACGTCGCCGGTCTGCCGCTGACGAAGCTCTTCGTCGGTTCCGAGGGGACCTTGGGCGTGATCACCGAGGTGACCCTGCGTCTCATTCCCGCTCAGCTGCCGCCGACGACCGTCGTCGCGATGTTCCCGAAGCTCGCCGATGCCACGAACGCCGTGCTCGAGATCGCAAAAGCCATGCGCCCCTCGATGCTCGAGTTCATGGACAAGCCCTCGATCAACGCCGTCGAGGACGAGCTGAAGATGGGTCTCGACCGTGAGGCCGAGGGCATGCTCGTCATCCAGTCCGACGAACCCGGCGAGCACTGCACCGTGCAGGCGAAGATCATCGAGGAGATCTGCAACAGCAACGCCGCCTCCGAGTGCTATCTCACCGCCGACCCCGACGAGGGCGAAGCCTTCGTCACGGCCCGCCGGATCGCGATCCCGGCCGTGGAGAAGAAGGGTGCTCTGCTGCTCGAGGACGTCGGCGTTCCGCTGCCGAAGCTCGGCGATCTGGTGCTGGGTATCGAAAAGATCGCGGCCGACCGCGAGGTGACGATCGCCGTCATCGCGCACGCTGGCGACGGCAACACGCATCCGCTGCTCGTCCTCGATCCCAAGGACGAGGAACAGCAGAAGCGCGCGCAGATCGCCTACGGCGAGGTCATGGACCTGGCCACGGGACTGGGCGGGACGATCACCGGTGAGCACGGCGTCGGCCGCCTCAAGGCACCGTGGCTCGCGCCCTACCTCGGCGAGGACGTCATGGAGCTCAACCACCGGATCAAGCAGGCCCTCGATCCGGACAACATCTTCAACCCGGGATCGGTCTACACCGGGCTCGTCTGAGGATCCGGCTGGGGTCCGCGGCGCAGCAGCGGCTGGGTCGGGACCGCCTCGGCTGGGTCGGAACCGCCTCGGCGGAGGGAATTCGTGGAAGAATTCTGCACAGCTGTCGAATCGACGTCGATTCGATCGTCTTCTCTGTGAGCGACCGAAATCCGGCCGCCGCACACAGAACGGAGCGAACCATGCGCTATTCACTGATCTTCCACGCACCCGAACCCGGAGTCGACGGCCCTGCCCCCACCGAAGAGGACATCCAGGAGATGATGCGCCTCATGGACGACTTCGGCCAGGCGCTCACCTCGGCCGGGGTCTTCGTCGCCTGGGAGATGCTCGCACCCCACACCGAGACGAAGACCGTGACCCGGCGGACCGGAGAGGTCGTCATCGAGGACGGGCCCTCCGCCGCGGCGAAGGAGGCCCTGGCCGGGGTCGTCGTCATCGACGTTCCCGACATCGAGGCGGCCCTGGCCTGGGCCGAGAAATTCCCCGGCACGAGCTACGGCACCATCGAGGTCCGACCCGCGGCGACCTCGTTCGTCGACGGCACGTGGACCCGGCCCTGATCGGGAACCCGTGACCGAGTCGGCCGATCCTGCCGAGCGCGCGATGATCCTGTCCCAGGACGGCTGGGGCAGGATCATCGCGCTCATCGCGGCCGCCGACGGTGATATCTCCGGCGCCGAGGATGCACTGTCCACTGCGCTCGAACGTGCCGTCACAGCGTGGCGGGACCAGGGACCGCCCGCCAATCCGGAAGGCTGGCTCTACCGTGTGGCGCTCAATGCCCGCCGAGACGTGTGGAAATCGGCGGCGGCACGGACCTCGACGGCACTCGACGAGGAGACGAACGACCGCATCGTCGGCGGCACCGACCCCGCCCATCACGACCCTGACGCCGTGCCCGACCGCAGGCTCGAACTCCTTGCCGCCTGCGCCCACCCGGACATCGATCCTCCAGCCCGGCCGCTGCTCATGCTCTCGGCGGTGATGGGGATGACGGCAAAACAGATCGCAGCGGCCATGGCCCTGCCCGCCGCCACCGTCTCCGCCCGTCTGACCAGGGCGAAGAAGCGTGTTGCCGGTCTCGGTGTCGCCTTCGGCAGTCCCGACCGCCTCGACCTCGAGTCCCGTCTGCCCGATGTGTTTGAGGCGATCTATGGGGCGTTCGCGATCGAATGGGCTCAGGCGGCCGCGCAGCCGCGGGAGGGCATGATCGGCGAGGCCCTGTACCTGTCCCGCCTCGTGGCCGAACTCTGCCCTGGCGACGGCGAATCCCACGGACTGGCCGCACTCATCCACCTCTCCGCCGCCCGGTTCCCCGCCCGTCGCAGCGGCAACGGACGATTCGTCCCGCTGACCGACCAGGACCCCGACCGCTGGGACGGAACACTCACCGAGGCGGGCGAGCGCCACCTAGTCGAGGTCCACCGCTGCGGACACGTCGGCCGATTCGGGCTCGAGGCAGCCATCCAACTCCTCCATATGGCCGGAATCCGCACCGGATCCACGGATTGGCCGATGCTGCTGCGCCTCCACGACGATCTCGCGCAGGTGGCCCCGAGTCTCGGCGGGTCGGTCTCCCGAGCGGCCGTCCTCGCCGAGGTCGACGGCCCCGAGGCGGGACTGGCCGCACTCGACGCGCTGGGCTTCGACCCGGACGGCCAAGACGATAAGCGCGTCTCCGCCTTCCAACCTGCCTGGGTGCTGCGGGCTCATCTGCTCACCCGCCTCGGCCGCACAGACGAGGCGGCCACCGCCCGCCGGCGGGCGCTCGACCTGACCACTGACCCGGCCGAACGCGAGTACCTCTCGGCAGGACTCACCTGAGACGGACGTCACCTCGTCTTCGGGATGGGCGGGGGTACGGCATATGATGGTGAAATCAATCCACAGACTCCGAAACCATCCTGCATGCACAATTCCTCTCAGACCGAACCCGCCCAGGGCACGTCCCAGGGCTTCGCCCACGCGAAGGCGATCCTGTTCGGCGAACACGCGGTTGTCTACGGCTCTCCGGCCGTCGCAGTGCCATTGCACGGGCTCGGAGTCCAGACCGATATCCGCCGGTCCCCGCACCAGGAGACCCGGATCGAGAGCCAGCTGTTCTCCGGAAATGCGCAGACCGCTCCGGAGCCGATGGGCCCCGTCGTCGCCGGTCTCAACGCCGCGCTGAAGGCCGTGGGCAACCCCGACGCCGAGGTGGAGCTGCTCATCCGTTCGGCGATCCCCCACAGCCGGGGCTTGGGTTCGAGTGCAGCCGTGGCCACCTCCGTGGCCCGCGCCGTCGCGAACCTGCATGCGACGGTCTTCGACGAGAACACCCTCCACGAGATCGTGCAGGCGGCCGAAACCGTCGCCCATGGCCGACCCAGCGGAATCGACGCCTGGGCCGTGGCCAAGCCCGCCCCCATCCGCTTCCAGACCGGGTGCGCCCAGACCATCGACGTCGGTCAGCGCCTCGTCTTCGTCCTCGCGGACTCCGGTCATCACGGGTCCACCGCCGAGGCGGTCGGCGGGGTCCGTGCCTGCCGTGACGCCGATCCTGTGCGCATCGGGGGGATGATCGACCGTCTGGCCGAAATCACCGATTCCGCCGTCGACAACATCCGCTCCGGTGATCGTGGGGCGATCGGCACCCTGATGAACGAAGCCCATGGACTGCTCGGCAGCCTCGGCGTGTCGACCCCGACCCTCGATTCCCTCGTGGATGCCGCCACCGCGGCCGGAGCCTGGGGCGCCAAACTCACCGGCGGCGGGCTCGGCGGCTGCGTGCTGGCCCTGGCCGATGACGATGATTCGGCCGAAGAGCTCGCCGAGGCCCTGCGCAAGGCGGGAGCACCCCGCACCTGGACGACGGAGGTCAGACCGACATGAGAACGACGACGGCGCGAGCCTACCCGAACATCGCCCTGGTCAAATACTGGGGCAAGGCCGATGAGGAGCTCATCCTGCCCGCCGCGGGCAGTCTGTCGCTGACCCTCGACCATTTCGAGACCACGACCACCGTGGTGCCCGCCCCGGACGCCGAGACCGATGTCCTCGAACTCGACGGCGCACTCGCCGATGCCGGTCAGACGGATCGCATCTCGACTTTCCTCGACCATGTCCGCGCCCTGGCGGGACGCGATGACCGGGTCCTCGTCCGGTCCCGCAACTCCGTGCCCACAGGTGCCGGTCTGGCCTCCTCGGCGTCGGGCTTCGCCGCTCTGGCCACGGCCGCCGCTGCCGCCTTCGACCTCGACCTCGACGCCAGAGATCTCAGCCGGCTGGCCCGCCGCGGTTCGGGGTCGGCCTGCCGCTCGATTCCCGACGGCGTCGCCGTCTGGCACGCCGGCGACGACGCCGCGTCCTTCGCCGAGACCGTTCCCGCACCGGACATGCGGATGATCATCGTCACCGTCAACCGGGCGAGGAAGGCCGTGTCCTCCCGCGAGGCGATGCGCCTGACGGCCGCCACCTCCCCCTTCTACTCCGGTTGGGTGTCCTCGACCGAGGACTACCTGGAGCAGATGGTCGCTGCGTGCGCGGCCGGGGACTTCACCCGCATCGGCGAGATCACCGAATCCCACGCCCTGCGCATGCACGGCCTCATCCAGTCCACCGTGCCTCCGATCCGGTTCCTCAATCCGACCAGCCACGCGATCTTCGACGCCGTGGCCGAAGCCCGCGAGAACGGCATCGAAGCCTATTCGACCGCCGATGCCGGCCCGAACGTCGCCGTCATCGTCCGCCCCCATGACGCCGAGGCGCTGGCAGAGAAGCTCTCCGGCTTCGGCGACGTCCGCGTCGTCGGCCCCGGACCGGGAGCCCACCTGCTCACCGCCGATGACGCAGTCCCGCCCGCAGACGCAGTGAACCCGGCTGCGGGTGAGGGCAGCCGGGCATGATCGAGACCCGGGCACCCGGCAAGCTGTTCATCGCCGGCGAGTACGCCGTCGTCGAGCCCGGACAGCCCGCCGTGCTCATCGCCGTCGACCGGTGCATCACCGTCCGACTGACCGAGAGCGAAGGCGCCGGCCGCATCCATTCGAGCGAATACGGTCAGGCTCCCGTCGTGTGGCGGCGCGAAGACGATGGTGAGCACATCATCGTCGACGAGCGCCCCTTCGACTATGTGCTCTCGGCGATCTCCACCGTCGAAGAGCTGCGCTCCGGCCGGGGTGCCAGCCCCCGCTACTTCGATCTCGAGATCTCCAGCGAACTCAATGACTCAGACGGCCGGAAGTTCGGCCTCGGCTCCTCGGCGGCGGTGACTGTGGCGACGATCGCCGCTCTCGATGAGTTCTACGAACTCGGGCTGACCCTGACCGAACGCTTCAAGCTCGCCGTCCTGGCGACCATCGCGATCTCCACGAAGGCCTCCGGCGGCGATCTTGCCGCCAGCACCTTCGGCGGTTGGATCCGCTACTCCTCCCCCGACCGTGCCGCCCTGCACGCTCACCGCGAGGCCCACGGGGTCGTCTCCGCCATGAGCTGCTCGGAATGGGCCGGCTGCTCGGCCAGACGGGTCACCCCACCGAGCTCGCTCGACCTCCTCGTCGGCTGGACCGGATCACCGGCGTCGACCGAACACCTCGTCACACGCGTCCACACCCCGCGCGAGCAGGCAGCCGAATCCTCTGCCGAAACGACCGCGGCACCGCAGAAAACGCGCCCGCTCGTGTCCTTCGCCGCCGAGTCGCACACGCTCGTCGACGACCTCGTGGCGGCCTTCGACGCCGACGATGCCGAGGCCAGCCTGACCACGATCCGCTCCGTGCGCACCCTGCTGCGGCGACTGAGCGACTCCACGGGCAGCCTCATCGAAACCGAAGCCCTGCACGACCTGTGCGAGATCGCCGAAACCCACGGGGCCGCAGCGAAGCCCTCGGGAGCCGGCGGCGGCGACTGCGGAATCGCCCTCGCCCACTCCCACACCGAAGCACAGACCATTCTCAGCGGCTGGGAAGCCGCCGGAATCCGACCCCTGGACCTCGGTGCCCACCGAGAGGAAGGCGAGATCGATGAGTTCTGAGACCCCGGCATCAGTTGAGACACCGGAGACCAAGGCCTCACGGGCCTCCCGCAAGGACGACCACGTACGCCTCGCCTCGGCGCAGCAGACCGAAGGCCCCCGCCGCACCGACTTCGACGACCTCGAATTCGTCCACCATGCCCTGTCCGGCACGAACCCCGAACTTGTCGACCTCTCGGTCGAACTCGGAGACTGGACGTGGCCGACTCCCTTCTACGTCAACGGCATGACCGGCGGCACGGAGACCACGGCGAAGATCAACCGGGACCTGGCCATCGCCGCCGCCGAGACCGGCCTGCCCATGGCCTGCGGATCGATGAGCGTGGCACTCGACGACGCCGAGGCAGCGAAGGGCTTCACCGTCATCCGCGAGGAGAACCCGGACGGCTTCGTCATGGGCAACCTCGGCGCCGGTCGCAGCGCCGATGATGCCCGGCGGGCCGTCGAACTGCTGAACGCAGATGCCCTCCAGCTGCACATCAACCCGGTGCAGGAGACCGCGATGCCCGAAGGCACCCGCGACTTCTCCACCTGGCTGTCCGGTCTCGAGGACATCGTCGCCTCCTGCCCCGTTCCCGTCGTCGTCAAAGAGGTCGGATTCGGACTCAGCCGCCGTACGCTCACCCTCCTCGCCGATATCGGAGTCCAGTACGCCGACGTCTCCGGCGCCGGAGGCACCGACTTCCTGCGCATCGAGAACGATCGCTCACCGGCCGATGACTTCTCCATGCTCACCGGCTTCGGCCAGTCCGCCCTGGCCTGCCTGCTCGACGCCCCATCCGAATGGACCACCGAGACGACGATGGACGACGGCGTCTCGAACCGCGTGCTGCTGGCCTCCGGCGGCGTGCGCAACCCCTATGATGTCGTGAAAGCACTGGCCTGCGGTGCTCGCGCCGTCGGCGTCGCCGGCACGTTCCTGCAGACCGTGCTCGACCACGGTCCGGACGGGCTCGTCGATCTCGTGCGCACCTGGCAGACTCAGACCTCGGCTCTGTTCGCCCTGCTCGGGGCGCAGCGGTCCACGGACCTCACGGCCACGGACCTGCTCACGCGGGGCCGCCTCGGCGAGTTCGCCCGCCTGCGCGGAATCGACGTCACCGCGCTCTCGCACCGATCCGACGTCCTTTCGAGGAGGAATCAGCTGTGAATCAGCAGACCACGATCACCGGGATCCCCACCACGTGGGTCGGTCCCCTGCGGGTCAGCGGCGAAGCGCTGGCGCCGATCGGCACCCACACCGAGGTGGCCGTGCCCCTGGCAACGTATGAGACCCCGCTGTGGCCCTCCGTCGGCCGCGGGGCGTCGATCTCCCGTGAGATCGAAGGTGGGATCCGCACCGTCATCGTCGATGAGCGGATGACCCGGTCGGTGCTGTTCGTGGCCGAATCCGCGATCGGCGCCGAGGCGGCCGCGCAGGCCATCCGTCACCGCACCCGCGAACTCGAAGCCGTCGTCGAGGCCGGGTCCGGCCACTGCCGGCTCATCGAGATCCACCCCGAGATCGTCGGGAACCTGCTCTTCGTCCGCTTCGCCTTCCGCACCAACGACGCCTCGGGGCACAACATGGTCACCCAGGCCTCGGATTCGCTCATGGACACCATCCTGTCCTGGCAGCTGGGCCTCGACTACGGCTCGGTGTCGGGCAACTACTGCTCGGACAAGAAGGCCACCGCGGTCAACGGGATCCTCGGACGCGGACGCAATGTCGTCGCCGAGATCGTCCTGCCCCACGAGGTCGTCGATCGTCGCCTGCGCACGAGCGCGGAGAAGATTGTCGAACTCGTCGTGCGCAAGAACCTCGTCGGATCGACGATCGCTGGCGCCCTGCGTTCGGCGAACGCGCACTATGCGAACATGCTGCTCGCCTTCTACCTGGCCACCGGTCAGGATGCGGCGAACATCGTCGAAGGCTCGCAGGGCATCACCTATGCGGAGAACCGCCCCGAGGGCCTGTACTTCTCGACGACGCTGCCGCACCTCATCGTCGGCACCGTGGGCAACGGCAAGGATCTGCCGCGTGTCGATGAGGCGCTGGAACGTCTCGGCTGCCGGGAGGATCGTGAGCCGGGAGCGAATTCGCGTCGACTCGCTGCGCTCATGGCCGCGACCGTTCTCTGCGGTGAGCTCTCACTGCTCGCCGCCCAGACGAACCCCGGTGAGCTGATGGACACTCACCGTCAGATGGAACGCAAGGCTGATGAGCAGCACGCTGCCGAGACTCCGACAGATTCAGCACACCGAGAGGACGGCGAGGCCGCATGACATCACACACTGCTGCGGGCACTGTCACGATCGGCATCGACGACATCGAACTGGCCACGAGCCATCATGTCGTCAGGCTCGATGACTTCGCCGAGGCGAACGGCACCGATCCGAACAAGTTCCGCCTCGGCCTCGGCCAGGACGAGTTCAGCTTCCCGGCACCCGATGAGGATGTCGTGACCATGGCCGCCGCGGCTGCCGCGCCGATCATTCAGCGCAGCGGGACCGAGGGCATCCGCACGATGCTCTTCGCCACCGAATCGGGAATCGACCAGTCGAAGGCCGCCGGCATGGCCGTGCACTCGCTGCTCGACCTGCCGTCGCAGATGCGCGTCGTCGAGGTCAAGGAAGCGTGCTATTCGGCGACGGCCGCCCTGCAGGCGGCCGTCGGCATCGTCACCCGGTCACCGGGTCAGCGCGTGCTCGTCATCGCCTCGGATGTGGCCCGCTATGCGCTCGATTCTCCGGGTGAACCGACCCAGGGTGCCGGTGCCGTGGCGATGCTCGTCTCCGCGGATCCGAAGCTGCTCGAGATCGAACCGGTCTCAGGGCTGAACTCGGCCGATGTCGATGACTTCTGGCGCCCGAACGATTCGACGACCGCGATCGTCGACGGAGCCCTGTCGGTCACCGCCTACCTCGATGCGCTCACCGGAGCGTGGACCGATCTGGCCGCGCAGGGCGGACCGGCCATGGCCGAGATCGACCGTGTGCTCTACCACCAGCCGTTCACGAAGATGGCGAAGAAGGCGCAGGTCCACCTCGCCGGACTCACGGGTGAGGATCTCGACACGGAGATCGTCGCGGGTGCCTCTGGAGCGGGTGCCTCTGGAGCGGGCGCCGTCGATGCCGGCACCTCGGATGCGGGCTCCACCGGCCCGACTGCCGCCCACTCGGCCGCCGCCGCGGACTCGGCCACTGCCGGCTCAGCCGACAGCTCGGCTGCCACCGGCCCGCGCGATACGGGTCTGGCCACCAGCACTCTGTACAACCGGCGTCTCGGCAACTCCTACACCGCTTCGCTCTATGCCGGACTGTGCTCGCTGCTCGATCACGATGAGGATCTTGCCGGCAAGCGCATCGGACTGTTCAGCTATGGGTCGGGCAGCGTCGGCGAGTTCTTCACCGCTCGCGTCGTCCCCGGCTACGAGCAGCATTCGCGCCGGCGGGCCGTCACCGATGCACTCGACGCCCGGGTGCCGCTGTCCATCGACGCGTATCGCGCCCTCCACGCCGCCGAGCTCTCCAGCGCCGAGGACGTCACGACCCCGAAGGTGACTGCGGGACCGTTCCGCTTCGCCGGAATCAAGGGCCGCGCCCGCCTCTACGAGCGCGCCTGAAGCCTCCAGGAGTCCTCCCCCCGGAGTCACAGCGCCCGTTCGCGTCCTCACCGCGCATTCGGACCGGCCTGATCGCTGTCAGCCCAGTTTGAGGCGAACAGCCCATGTTTGAAACAGGGCTGCTCAACTCAAACTGGGCCTTTTGCGAGTTTTGGTACAGGCCTCTTCGAACAGCCCCCTCTGCCCCCTGAGCCATTCGAAGAAACCTGTACCTTTTCGCGTTCGGCCCGGTTCGAAGTGAATAGCCCCTGGTCAAACACGTGCTGCTCGCCCCAAACTGGGCCCTTCGCACTGTGACCACCGCAGACACGAAGAAGCCCCTCACCTTGACCCTGTCGGGACCCGGTGAGGGGCTTCTCGTTCGCTGTGCGCGAGGGGGGACTTGAACCCCCACGACCTTGCGGCCACTGGCACCTGAAGCCAGCGCGTCTACCAATTCCGCCACTCGCGCGAACAAGGTAAAACTCTAGCATCGGAGTCGGCGAAACTGAAAACCGAGGAAGCCGAATCGACCCAAACGTGTCCACCTTCACATTTTCGACCCGAGCGTTCACTCACCCCCGACCCGCGCGGCCGCCCACGCTCGCCCCGCACACCGGCCCACCTGCGCCGTCTGCACTCCCTCGATCTTCCCTGGACGCGCGCAGGGAATCCCGGCACAGCTTCGCCCCGCGAACACGCGTAACGTGAGTTGAGAGCCTCCCCGCGTTAGGATTGGGTGTTGATGTGCCCAGAGTGCACGTGATCAGGACCACCTGGTCAGAGCACTCAAAGACGCTAGGCGAAGAGTTCGTCCGGCAACGGCAACACCTGATGAGGAGGTGCCATGGGGTTACTCGATCGCTTCGAGAAGGGGCTGGAGAACGTCGTCAACGGCGCCTTCGCCAAGGCTTTCAGATCCCAGGTCGAACCCGTCGAGCTCGCCGGAGCCCTCCGCCGTGAGGCCGACAACAAAGCCGCCGTGGTCTCCCGCGGTCGCACTCTGACGGCCAACCACTACGTCATCGAGCTCTCGCAGACCGACCACGACCGACTCTCCGGCCTCGAGTCCGAACTGCGCTCCGATCTGCGCCAGGTCGTCGGCGACCACGCCGTCGAACAGGCCTACAGCTTCGTCGGTCCCGTCTCCGTCGAATTCGCTCTCGCCGACGACCTCGACACGGGCATGTACCGCGTCGTGTCCTCGACCCAGCGCCCCGACGGATCCCCCGCCGCTCAGCCGGCCAACCGCGGCGGCTACGACCCGATCTCACGGGCGAATCCGATCGTCGGCGAGTCCCCGAACTCCGGTTCCCGACCCGCGACCCCGCGCCGCACCCCCGAACCCGCCCGTTCGGCTCCGGCCCCCGCCGCGACCTCGCGGCCGAACCCCGCCGCGCGCCCCGCCCCGGCACCCGCACCCGCTCGCACCATCGAAGCCAGCGTGACCATCGACGGTCGCACGCAGATGCTGCGACAGGGCACGAACACCTTCGGCCGTTCCTCGTCGAGCTCCGACTTCGTCATCGACGATCCCGGCGTCTCACGCCGTCACTTCGAGATCGTCGTCGAGGGCGACCGCGCCGTGGCCAATGACCTCGGATCGACGAACGGCACACTGCTGCACGGACGCAAACTGACATCGGCGACCCTCTCCGACGGCGACATCCTCCTCGCCGGCGAGGCCGAGGTCCACTACAACGAGCGGGACGCCCAGTGAGCGAATTCACCGTCACCGTCTTCCGGTTGGCATTCTTCATCATCCTCTGGCTCTTCGTCCTCGGAGTCGCCGGAGTCCTCCGGCGCGACATCTTCGGCCCCCGGAAGACCCGTGCCGGAAGGAAATCCCGCCGAGGCGGCTCCAAGTCCGCCCCGCAGCCACCGTCCCGGCCGGCTCCCGCGCCTCGTCCGGCGGCCGCCCCGGTCGCCCACGCCCATCCGGGCACCATCCGCATCACCGACGGCCCCTTGGCGGGGCAGACGCTCATGCTCTCGGGAGCGCCCGTGACCTTCGGCCGAGCTCCCGACAATACGATCATCATCAATGACGACTTCGCCTCCAGCCATCATGCTCGAATCTCCGCGAAGAACGGCGCATGGATGCTCGAAGACCTCGGATCGACCAACGGCACCATCGTCGACGGCTCACGCATGACCGGACCCATCCAACTGGCCATCGGCACCCGGATCACCATCGGACATACGACCCTGGAGACCCAATCGTGACGACCGGCGGTACCATCACTCTCCGTTCGGCAGCCCGGTCTCACACCGGGCTGGTGCGTAAGAACAACCAGGACTCCGGCTACGCGGGGCCCAATTTCCTGCTCATCGCCGACGGAATGGGCGGTCACGCAGGCGGAGACGTCGCCTCGGCGATCACCGTCTCCCGCCTGGCCGAGCTCGACCACGAGCCCGGAGGCGAGGACGCCCTCGAAATCCTGCGCACCTCGATCCTCGAAGCCAACGACCGCATCTGCCGCGGCGTCGGTGAACAGCCCGAACTCGCCGGAATGGGCACCACCGTCACCGCCGTCCTGCGTGCTCCCGGCAACCGCTTCGCTCTCGCCCATATCGGCGACTCCCGCGGCTATGTGCTGCGCGACGACAAGCTCCAGCCGATCACCCACGACCACACCTTCGTACAGATGCTCGTCGACGAAGGCCGGATCACCCCCGAGGAGGCCGAGACCCACCCGCAGCGCTCGGTCGTGATGAAGGTCCTCGGCGACGTCGGGGCCTCCCCCGACCTCGACCTGTCCCTGCGCGAGGCCCAGGTCGGCGACCGTTGGATGCTGTGCTCGGACGGTCTGACCGGATTCGCCGACATCGACGACATCACCCGCGTGCTCAAAGAGGTCGCCGACCCCGACGAGGCCTGCCGTCAGCTCATCGACCTGGCCCTGGCCGGCGGCGGAGCCGACAACGTCACCGTCGTCGTCGGCGACGTCCTCGAAGGCGAGGTCGAGACCACCGAAGGCGTGTCCGTCGGCTCCGTCCAACTCAACCCCCACTACGCCGCGATCGGTGCGAACCCCGACGCCGAGGCGGCCGTTGACACCGAAGCCCACGAAACCTTCGCCGACAACGACGTATCCGCCGACACGGCACCGATCCAGACCGTAGACGGCGAGGACGTCGACGCTCGGGACGGCACTACTCAGCAGCTGCGGACCAACACCGCTGCAGACGAGGAGGCCGACCTCGACGAAGAGGTCGAGAAAAGGTCCTACCTCGGGTGGATCATCACCGCCATCGTGATCGTCGCGCTGGCCGTCGGCGGATTCTTCGCCTATAACTACGTCAGCCACCAGTACTACGTCGCCAACGACGACGGCAAGGTCTCCCTCTACCGCGGCCTCGACACGACGCTCGGGCCCATCGAACTCAGCCGCCTCGTCGACACCACGGACATCGAGGTCGGCAGCCTCAACAGCTACTCCCAGGACCGTCTGCGCGGATCGATACCCGCCGGGTCACGCGATGAGGCCGATCGCATCATCGACAATCTCCGCAAGGAATCCGATCGCTCCTCCGGCATGTCCGGCGACGTGCAGGACTCGACGAGTCCGAGCGACCCGGCTCCCTCACCTCCGGATTCGAAGTCCGCGGACCCCAGTGACGCCATCACCCGGGAGTCGCAGTGATGAACCAGGCTCCCTCGCAGACCGCGCGCCCCAGAACCTACCGTCTGGCGGAGCTCGGTCTCCTGATCCTGGCTATCGCCGTCGCAACCAGCGCCTATGCTCTGGTCGGCCTCGGCGTCGAAGACACCATCCCGGCCAATGTCTACGGCTATGCCGCATGGCTGGCGGCCCTCGGCGTCATCCTCCACATCATCGTGTGGATCAAGGCGAAATACGCCGATCCCGTGCTCGTGCCGATCGCGGTGCTGCTCAACGGCCTCGGCCTGGCGATGATCTACCGCGTCGACCTCGGCCGCGACGAATACCTCGGTTCGGCGATGACCCAGCTGGTGTGGATGACACTCGGCGTGGGTCTGGCCATCGCCGTGATCTTCGTCGTCCGCGACCACCGCTGGCTGCGCCGCTACACCTATGTCTCGGGCTTCGCCGCCCTGGTCTTCCTCCTGCTGCCGCTCATTCCCGGCATCGGCAAGACCATCAACGGCGCCCGCATCTGGATCGGCGTCGGCCCGCTGTCCTTCCAGCCCGGCGAGATCGCGAAGATCCTGCTGGCCATCTTCTTCGCCGGCTACCTCGTCACCTACAAGGACCAGCTCGTCGCCGCCGGCCCGAAGATCCTCGGCATCCGGTTCCCCCGACTCCGCGATTTCGGACCCATCGTCGTCGCCTGGGTCGCCAGCGTGGGCGTGCTCGTCTTCGAACGCGACCTCGGCACCTCGCTGCTCTTCTTCGGCCTCTTCGTCGCCATGCTCTATGTGGCCACCTCGAAGGTCTCGTGGATCATCCTCGGCCTCGGATTCTTCTCCGCCGGCGCAGTTGCGGCGACCTTCCTCTTCTCCCACGTGGGACAGCGTGTGTCCGGTTGGCTCAATGCGCTGACCGCCGAGGAGTACAACAAGACTCCCGGCGGTTCCTACCAGCTCGTGCAGGGCCTGTTCGGCATGTCCAACGGCGGCCTCATCGGCACCGGCTTCGGCGAAGGCCGACCGAACATGGTCCCCTACGCCGAATCCGACTTCATCTACGCCAGTTTCGGTGAGGAGATCGGCCTGGCCGGGCTCTTCGTTATCCTGCTGTGCTACCTGTTCATCTTCCAGCGTGGAATCCGCACGGCTCAGCAGCTGCGTGACGGCTTCGGCACTCTTCTGGCCACGGGTCTGTCGTTCACGATCGCCCTGCAGGTCTTCGTCGTCGTCGGCGGCGTCACGCGCCTCATCCCGCTGACGGGTCTGACCACGCCGTTCCTCGCACAGGGCGGTTCCTCGCTCATTGCGAACTGGATGATCATCGCCCTGCTGCTGCGGATCTCGGACAATGCCAGGCGCCCCGTGGAGGAATTCCACACCGGAGTGCTCACCATCACCGAGGATCCCGAACCCGTTCCAGCGGGTGCCTCCGCCGCCTCGGCGCGCACCGTCGACGAAGATGCTCCCACGACGAATCTGCCGCCGGCCGATTCCCGTGAGTTCGACGGCGAAGCCCCGACGACGAACCTGCCGCCCGCGGATGACCGCGCACTCAAGCGCGGCGGGACACCCAACGACACCGATCCCACCGACCAACGACCCACCGGAGGTGAACGATGAAGAAGCCATTGACGCATATCGCCGTCGTCGGATTCGTCATGTTCGCGCTCCTGTTCGGGTCGACGAGCTGGGTGCAGTACGTGACCGCGGATTCGCTGAACAACAATCCGCTGAACAACCGACGGATCCTCGACCAGCTGGCCCGTGATCGCGGTCCGATCCTCGTCGACGGCACCCCGATCGCGTACTCGGAGCCTGTCGACGACAAGTACAAGTACCAGCGCAAATACGGTTCGGACAACCTCGATCCGCGCGCCTACGCCTCGCTGACCGGCTACTACTCCGTCGTGTCCGGAGCCTCGGGCATGGAACGTGCCGCCGGCGACTACCTCTCCGGCGATTCCGACGCCCTGTTCTACGACAAGGTCGGCAGCTTCTTCACCGGTGAGCAGCCACGCGGCGCAGCGGTCGAGCTGACCATCGACCCGAAGGTGCAGCAGGCGGCGTGGGACGGGCTGGGCAACCAGAACGGTGCGGCCGTGGCCCTCGACCCGAAGACCGGGAAGATCCTGGCCATGGCCTCGACCCCGGGCTGGGACCCCAATGCCCTGGCCAGCCACGACACAACTGAGGCCAGCGAGGCCTTCAAGAACCTTGAAGCCGCCGAGGGCAAGCCCGCCTACAACCGCGCGATCGGCGGCAACCTGTACCCGCCCGGCTCGACTTTCAAGGTCCTCGTCGCGGCGGCCGCCCTGGAATCCGGCGACTACGAACCCGATTCCCAGCTCAACGGACCCGCCACGCTCGATCTGCCGCAGACGACGGCGACGATCGGCAACTCGCATCCCGGTGCCTGTCGCAACGGGGGCAAGCCGAGCCTGGCCGATTCGCTCGCCGAATCCTGCAACACCTCATTCGCCTCCCTGGGCATGGACCTCGGAGAAGACGCGGTCGCGAAGCAGGCCGAGAAGTTCGGCTTCGGCGAGGATCTCGAGATCCCTCTCAATGTCACCCCGTCCTCGTTCCCGTCCGACCTCAATCCGCCGCAGCTGGCCCAGTCCTCGCTCGGTCAGTTCGAGGTCAGGTCGACTCCGCTGCAGATGGCGATGATGACCGCGGGAATCGCCAACGGCGGCAAGATGATGAAGCCCCAGCTCGTCGACAGGGTGCTCAATGCGAACACCCTCGAGCCGATCTCCGAGACCCGCCCGAGCCAGATGTCCCGCCCCGTGTCCGGAGATACGGCAGACAAGCTCACCGACATGATGACCGGTGTGGTCGAGAACGGCACCGCCTCGGTGGCGAAGATGGGCGATACGAAGGTCGCAGCGAAGACCGGCACCGCCCAGCACGCCAAGGGCGCGGCACCCCATGCCTGGTTCATCTCTTTCGCCCCGGCCGACGACCCTCAGGTCGCGGTCGCGGTCGTGGTCGAGAACGGCGGAAACGCGGGCAACGAAGCTTATGGTGCGACGGTCGCAGGACCGATCGCGAAGAACATGATGGAAGCGGTGGTCGAGAAATGAGACCCGTCGAAGGCACCCTGTTGGGCAACCGTTACAAACTCACCTCCCGCATCGCCGTCGGCGGCATGGGTGAGGTCTGGAAGGGTGTGGATTCCGTCCTCGGCCGTGAGGTCGCGGCGAAGATCCTCAAGGACGAGTACCTCTCCGAATCGACCTTCCTCGCCCGGTTCCGTGCCGAGGCCCAGAACATGGGTCGTGTCTCCGACCCGGGAATCGCCGGTGTCTACGACTACGGCGACGAGCAGGGTTCGCCCTACCTCGTCATGGAATACGTGCCCGGTGAGGCTCTGTCGGCGATCATCGAGCGCAGCGCACCCCTGTCCGAGACCGATACCCTCTCCATCGTCACGCAGGCCGCTCAGGCCCTCGGCGCCGCACACAAGGTGGGCGTCATCCACCGTGACATCAAGCCCGGCAACATCCTCATGACACCGGACTTCCGGGTCAAGATCACGGACTTCGGCATCGCCCGGGTCACCGATCAGGCGCCGCTGACGAAGACCGGGCAGGTCATGGGCACCGCCCAGTACCTCGCCCCCGAACAGGCCACGGGAAAGGGTTCGGGACCCGGTTCCGACCTCTACGCCCTGGGCATCATCGCCTATGAGGCCCTGGCCGGTCAGCGTCCCTTCACGGGGGACTCGCAGGTGGCCATCGCCATCGCCCAGGTCAATCAGCAGCATCCGCCGCTGCCGGACACGGTCTCCGAACCGCTGCGCCGCTTCGTCGACTGCCTGCTGGAGAAGAAGCCCGAACGCCGTCCCTCGGATGCCTTCAAGGTCGCCAAGGCCGCCGAGGCGCTCTCGGCCGGGGACATCGCAGGCGCCGAGGAGCTCGTGCCGCAGATGCGCCACGGAGCCGCCGCGTCCGAAGCCCTGACCCAGGTCTTCAACAACCCGGAGCCGGCAGCCACGACGAAGACTCTGCCCGTCACATCCTCGAACGATGCGACCCAGGTGTACCCGAACGGTGCCGCCGCCGGAATCACCGGCGCCGGGGCCGCCGGTGCCGGAGCCGCCGCGGCGAATACGGGACAGATCGATCCCGAAGATCCGCAGAATCAGGATCTGGAGAAGGACAAGCAGTCGAACAAGGGCCGCGTCCTCATCTGGATCCTTGCGATCATCGCCCTCATCGCGGTCGGTTCCCTGCTGTGGTTCTTCCTCGGCGGAGGCAATGCCGAACCCGAACCGGAACCGTCGACCTCGGCGCCCACCTCGGAGGCGGCGAAGACGATCGAGATCGATAAGAACGATTACATCGGACTCACGGAATCCTCGGCGACGCAGAACCTCGAGAACAAGGGACTCGAGGTCGAGACGACCGACATCAACTCGGATCGGGCGGCCGGAACCGTCGCGGACGTCGGTGAGGGCGACAACGGATACACCTTCGAAGAGGGTGACACCGTGACCCTCTACATCTCCGCCGGTCCCGCCGAGCAGCCCGAAGAGCCCGCCACGGACTCCGGATCCGATTCGGGTCTGGGCAATGACTCGGAGTCGAGCTCGGATTCCGATTCCGCATCCGATTCGCAGGATCAGGGTTCGGACTCCGATGACAACGGCTCTTCCTCCGACCAGGACTCCTCGAGCTCGTCGAACTCCTCGTCGGACTCCGAGACCTCGAGCGAAACGGACTCCTCGTCATCGACGGATACGTCCGGAGAGTCGGACTCCTCGGGCTCCGGCGATTCGGCGGACAGCAACAGCGGCTCGAACCCGAACAGCGGCAATGACGGGACGGGCAGCAACCCCGGCTCGTCGAGCGGTTCGAACTCGGAGGCCGGTGGCAACCCGAACGGAAACAACGGCAATGAATAGACAGTGATCGACACAGAGCAGCGATTACGAGAAGCGAAGAGTTTGAGATACTGAAACTCGACCCGGCTCAGGTGAGAATGAAGCCTGAAGCTCGGGTGAGACAAGCGGAGGACATACATGAGTGAACCCAAGGTGCTGTCGGGGCGTTACGAAGTTCGTGCGCTCCTCGGCCGTGGGGGCATGGCAGAAGTGCATGAGGGCGTCGACAACCGTCTCGGCCGTCGCGTGGCCATCAAACTTCTGCGCTCCGATCTCGCCCGCGATCCGTCTTTCCACACCCGTCTCAAGCGCGAGGCCCAGTCCGCGGCCGGTCTCAACCATCCCGGAATCGTCTCCGTCTATGACTCCGGCGAAGAGGAATTCGTCGAATCCGGCGGCTCGTCGGTGTCCGTGCCGTTCATCGTCATGGAATACGTCGAGGGCCAGACCCTGCGCGAAGTCCTCAACGAGCACGGCACACTCACCGTCGATGAGGCCCTCAACGTCATCGCCGGGGTCCTGGCTCCGCTCGAGTACTCCCACCGCAACGGCATCGTCCACCGCGATATCAAACCCGCGAACGTCATGCTCACCCCTGAGGGTGACATCAAGGTCATGGACTTCGGCATCGCCCGGGCGCTCAAGGACAATTCGGGACTGACGCAGACCCAGTCGGTGGTGGGCACCGCCCAGTACCTCTCCCCCGAACAGGCCCGCGGCGAGGTCGTCGACGCCCGTTCTGACCTGTACTCGACCGCCTGCCTGCTCTACGAGCTGCTGGCCGGTCGTCCCCCGTTCGTCGGCGATTCCCAGCTGGCCGTGGCCTACCAGCACGTCGGGGAGACTCCGCAACCGCCGAGCTTCTACAACCCGAACATCCCACCGGCCGTCGACCGGCTCCTCCTCCACGCTCTGCTCAAGGACCGCGACGCCCGCTACCAGGACGCCTACACCTTCCGCGAGGACGTGCTCGCCGCCCGCGACGGCCGTCCCATGAGCTTCGAGGACGATGTCGAGGCTACACAGGCGTATCCGATGATGGCCCCGCCGATGACCGCTCCGATGGCTCATGCCAACGAGGCCGAGCCCGCTCCCGAGACCGGGCCAGTATCGGCGATCATGACCAACCAGGAGGAGCGCCCACCGCAGAAGCGGTCGCGCGCCTGGGTCTGGATCGGCAGCATCTTCGTCCTCCTCGCCCTGGCCGCCGTGGCCCTGTGGGTGTATGAGATCAACAAACCCCCCGAGGTCATTCAGGTCCAGGTCACGGATGTGGCGAACATGGACGCCGATGAGGCCGAGGCCGCGCTCATCCAACAGGGCCTGCGCGTGGACACGGACGAGAAGTACAGCGCTGAAGTCGACGAGGGCAAGGCGATCGAGACCGACCCTCCGGGCGGTCAGAAGGTCGACAAGGACAGCGTCGTCAAGCTGATCATCTCCTCCGGCCCCGAGTCCGTGAAGATCCCCGACGTCTCCGGCAAGACCGAGGAACAGGCGCGGAAGATCATCAATGACGCGAAGCTGCAGGCCGGCACCCATATCTCCCAGAATTCTCCGGATGTGGAGAAGGGCGTCGTCATCGAGACCAAGCCCGGTGACGGTCAGGAAGTCGACGTCGATTCGAATGTCGATCTCGTCGTGTCCTCAGGTCTCGTCAAGGTCCCCGACGTCACCGGTCAGACCGCTGAGGAGGCCTGCCAGACGCTCGAGGGCGATGAGTACCAGCTCACGTGCAAGACCGAAGAGGTCGAGACCGCCGACCACGATGACAAGAAGGTCTTCGAACAGTCCGCGACCGGCGGAAGCGAGGTCAAACAGGGCTCGGAGATCACCGTGAAGGTGGCCAAGAAGCCGCCGGAGCCGTCCCCCTCGATTCCCTCCGTCCCCGGTGGCATCCCGACCGCTCCCGGCGACGACAACGGCGGGGACGAAGATGACAAGGACAAAGACAAGGACAAAGACAAGGACAAGGATTCGATGGGCGGAGGGCTCTTCGACGACTGGTCCGAAGGCATCATCGGCAACTGAGATCGCAGCGCACAGCGGCCGGGTCAGTCATCGACTGACCCGGCCGCTGTCGTCTCCCAAGAGAGTCCGTGGGCGTCGGTGACGTTGGTCCTCACTCCAGGGTGAGGAACAGGTCGGTGCGCATATCGGCGGGATCCGCCTCTGGGCTGGGTTCGGTGACGTAGAGTTCGATGAACGGCAGTCCCGGACGATGCCCCGCCGCCATCGCGTCCTTGAGCAGCTGCGCCCAGGATTCCCCGAGCCCGTCGTATCCGCCGAGGTGGCTGCGCACGGCCATGGATCCGCCGGGCAGCTCCGCAGGGATGACGATATGACCACCGGCGATCGGCTGCGCATTCGTCAGCCCCGCCGAGGTGGGGATCCCGACCTGCAGATCCACCGTTTCACTCGGCTGACGGGTGTAGAGGGCGAAGGCCGGTCCCGCGGGTTCGAGTCCCGCCTCGGAGAGCACGGGGAAGAGTCCGGAGAATGTGGCATCGAAGAGCTCCGGCAGATCGGCCATGTGCACTTCGCGCGCCTCGACGACCGCCGCCGGAGTGGCCGGGACTTCGATGACGGTGAGTTCGGTGAACGGTTCGTCGCGCAGATAGGTCGGTTCTGACATCGTCGCTGTCTCCTGTTCGTCGGCAGTGCACGGCGCTTGAGCTCGTGCACGGATCCCGGCGCGGGTTCGGATCATCTGAGCACAGGGACCACTGTGCTCACGATCATAACGATGGGCCGCCTCGGCGAGAACCCTGAGAACAGGGATCGGCGGGAATTCTCAGGCGATCGCGGTCGCCAGCGGCGACATGCCTGCCGCAGCCTGGGCGGCACCTTCGAGACCGCACACCTCGAGCCAATTGCCGAGCATGAGGTATCCGCATTCCGTGAGCACGGATTCGGGGTGGAATTGGACGCCGAACAAGGGCTTCTCCCGGTGTTCGATGGCCATGACGATGCCGTCGTCGGTGCGGGCGGTGACGGCGAACTTCTCGAGGTCGAGGGTCTCGTCGACGATCGCCAGCGAATGGTAGCGGGTGACGGTCAGCGGGCTCGGGCAGCCGAAGAAGATGCCTTCGCCGTCGTGGGTGATGACCGAGGTCTTGCCGTGCATGAGCACGGGAGAGTGGGTGACCTCGGCGCCGAACACCTCGCCGAGGGCCTGATGGCCGAGACAGACGCCGAACACGGGCATGCCGGCCGTCTCCGCCCAGGACAGCAGTGGCGGGCAGACCCCGGATTCTGCAGGCACGCCGGGCCCCGGGGACAGGAGCACGCCGTCGTAGGCGCTCACGGTCTCCGCGATCGCGGAGGCGGGGATGTCGTCGTTGCGGACGACGTCGACGTCCGCGCCGAGCTCACGCAGATAGGACACGAGCGTGTAGACGAAGCTGTCGTAGTTGTCGATGACGAGGATCTTTGTCATTGTCCGCCTTCGGTCACGGTGGCGTTGTTGAAGGGCATGTACGGGGCGATCACGGGGAAGACGTACTGCATGAGCAGCAACACGACGGCCGCGATGAGGATGAGGGCGAGGATGAGCTTGACCACCCAGTTGCCCGGGAGGATCCGCCAGATGAATGCGTACATATCAGGCACCGCCGTTCTTGCTGACCTTGTCGTAGGCCTTCGAGTCCTTGATATTGTCCGGCGCTCCGTCGCTGGCCGGCGTCCAGTCCGTGAGTTCGGCGTAGGCGACGTAGCGTTCCCGGGCGGAGAACATCGGGTTGCAGGCCGTCATCGTCAGGATCCGGTCCTTGCCCTTGAAGTCGGGAGCGTCCGGCACGGGTGAGAGCACTTCGACGGCATCGGGGAGGATGATGTCGAAGTTGCGGAAGGTGTAGGTGTAGAAGCCGTCCTTCGTCTGGACGATGATCTCATCGCCCGGGCGCAGGTTCGCGATCTGGTTGAGCGGCTTGCCGTAGGTCACGCGGTGGCCGGCGATGGAGAAGTTCCCCACCTCACCCGGCATCGCCGAGTTCGGGTAGCGGCCCACACCCATCCGGTTGAGCACGGGTTCGAGGTCGACACCCTCGGCGACGGTGCGGTAGTAGTCGTCGCCGAAGCGCGGGATGTAGAAGATGCCGAAGGCCTCGTTCTTGCCCACGGGATCGGCGACCACGGGTTCGTCCGGGTCGTCCGGCAGCTCGTTCGGGTCCTGGTTCGCCCAGTCCTGGGTGAGTTCGTCGGCGAGCACTTCGTTGTCGCGGTTGGCCTGGATGTCCGTCCACCACAGCTGCCAGACGACGAAGAGGATGAGGACGAGACCGGCCGTGATGCACAGTTCGCCGAAGGTGCGCACGGTCCCGCGGATCGGGCCCAGCGGTTCCTTCTCCACGGGCTGACGTCGCCGCTGACGGCGGGTCTGAGACCGGCCCTGCTGTTGCGGTGCGGCCTGAGGTTGCGGTGCGGCCTGAGGTTGGCGTGGATCCTCGCCGAGGTGGCCGTGCGTCTGCGGTCCACCGTGACCCTGCGGGACCGCGGGCATGGCCTGGGTCGCCTGGCCGTGCTGTTGGCCTTGTGAGTGCTGCTGCGGCTGTTCGCAGACGGGCGGGGCGTCGGAGTAGACGGCGGTCGGTTCGCCCTGGGCCGCGGCGGCTTCGGCTTCCCTGCGCCGCAGCTCGCGTCGGCTGGGCAGCGGCTGATCGCCCGAACCGCCCGCAGACTGACCGGCGGAGTGACCGAGCTGCTGGTCACCGTAGTCAGCTGGAGCCTGCCGTCTCTGAGCAGGACGGATAGTGGGTCGCGAGGGCGGATTCACGCCCGGCTCGTTACCCGAGGAGGAACTATTCACCACTTCTGCTCCGTGACTGTCACTGCATTGTCGGGGGCCGTCGAAGATGACAGGCGGGGACACCCCTACGCACTTTATCCTATGAGAATCATCGTTCGGGGCGCGCTCGGGGCGCTTTCAGGGTAGTCGGAGTTTTTCACTGTGACCCTCGCCCCGAGTAGACTGGTCTGCGATCGTCCCCAACCATTCATTCGGCGACCCCAACGACGGTCGACCGACAAAGGAGTACTTGTGGCCAAGTCCAAAGGACGCCCCCAGCGCACTTCTCGCACTTCGTCGGCGGCCAAGGCGAAGCAGGCCGAATCCGCAGAAGCGGTCGAAGCGACCGAGGTCGACGAACTCGAGACCGAATCGCTCGACACCGAAGTCGCCGAGGCTGCTGACACCGAGTCGGATGCGACGGAGTCTGCTGCGGAGGACCTGAAGGGCGAGTCCGCGGATGAGGACGCAGACGCAGAGGACTCCGACGAGGCTTCCGCGAAGGACTCAGCGGCCGCGGCCGCAGGGAAGAAGGACAAGGCGTCGAAGGACGAGAAGTCAGCCAAGGATGCGAAGTCGTCGAAGACTACGGACTCGAAGACCTCGGCTTCGAAGGCCTCTGATTCCAAATCATCCGCCTCCAAGACAGCCGGCTCGAAGGGTGCGGCCGCCAAGCGCACGTCCCGTTCGGGCAATCCCGCCAAGCGCCCGCAGGGCCGCAAGACGGCGAGCTACACCTCGACCTCGGGCCAGCAGACCATCAAGCCCAACCCGAGCTGGTTCCTGCCGGTCCTCATCGGCCTGCTGCTCATCGGCCTGATCTGGCTCGTCACCTTCTACATCACCCAGGGTGCTTTCCCCGTCGAAGCCTGGGGCAACTGGAACATCCTCATCGGCTTCGCCTTCTTCGTGGCGGGTCTGATCATGTCCACACGCTGGCGGTAGCCGACCCCGGCCGCAATCCCTGACGATTGTCTGGTCGATCCGCGGTGATTCCGAGTTTGGAATCACCGCGGATCGACCAGACAATCTGCATTCACGGGTCCCCTACCTGCTCCGACAGCGGCACCCCGGAATCAACAATCCACAAGCGCCGAGTTATACCCAAGCCGGGTGCGTCGCTTGTGGAAAACTTATTTCGGACCTCTGACCAGGCTAAACACACGGGTGTAAGTTATCCACGTTGTGGATAGAGCTTGTGGACAAAGAATTTTCCACTGCAGAGTGCACACAAAACGGATTTTGTCTGGTAAAAGCCTGACAGCACCTATGCGACTCTGCGCTGCCGTCGAAATCGCCGCACTCTGGGACTGAGTCCAGGGCCTCGGCCGAGTTCGGAATCCGAGTTCAGGAGCGCCGGCCGGGTTTCAGAGGCCGGCCAGCTTCCACGCTCCGCCGGCTGCCAGGAGCACCACCAGACCGACCGAGGTCGACGTGAACACGAGCGTCCGTGTGCGCTGCGGTCCGAGCAGCCCCGCGCAGCCGAGCACGAATCCGGTGAGCAGACCGCCGAGGTGGGACTCCCAAGACACGCCCGCGACGAGGAACCCATAGCCGAAGTTGAGCGCGACGAATACGAGCACCCCGGCGATGTTCCGGTCGAGCCGACGGGTCGGGGCCAAGAGGACACCGACGATCGCGAACACTGCACCCGAAGCACCGATATGATGCGTCACCCAATCGACGCTGAGGGGATCGGCCAGCAGGAGCACCATGGCCGAACCACCCGCGGTGCCGATGATGTAGACGGCCAGGAACTTCCAATGCCCCAACGCCCTCTCGACGAAGGATCCGAAGAAGAACAGTCCGATCATGTTCGCCAGCAGGTGGAACGGCGAGGGCTCCTCGTGAACGAGGGCGACAGTGAGCACCCGCCACGGCTGTTCGAGCGTGAGTGCAGGCACGAAGCTCAGTCGGCGCAGCAGGTCGAGGCCGGGAATGAGCTCCGCGAGGAACGCCACGATGGTGACGATGAGGAGTATGCGGGTGATCAGCGGCGGGGATGCAGAGAGGGCCCGGCCGGTTTCCCGTGCCGAGCCCTCCTCAGGTGTGTCCATCACACCATGGTACTCAGTGGTCCTCTACGGACAGTGACTCACTTCGCGGTGACGTCGACCTTCTCGATGACGACCGGCTCGACCGGCTTGTCCATCGCAGCGGTGCGCACACCCTCGATCTCGTCGACGACCCGCTGCGAGGCTTCGTCGGCAACCTCACCGAAGATGGTGTGCTTGCCGTTGAGCCAAGGGGTCTCGGCGGTGGTGATGAAGAACTGCGAACCGTTGGTGCCGCGTCCCATCTGCTTGCCGGCGTTGGCCATGGCCAGCAGGTACTTGCGGTCGAACTGCAGTTCGGGGTGGATCTCGTCGTCGAAGGTGTAGCCGGGTCCGCCGGTGCCGGTGCCCAGCGGGCAGCCGCCCTGGATCATGAAGTTCGAGATGATGCGGTGGAAGCCGAGTCCGTCGAAGAAGGGGCGCTTGGTCGGTTCGCCGGTCGAGGGATCGGTGAACTCACGCTCGCCCTGGGCGAGTTCGACGAAGTTGGCCACGGTCTTCGGAGCATGATTGCCGAAGAGGTTGATGGTGATGTCACCGTGGTTGGTGTGCAGGACTGCGGTATGTGTCGAAGCTGTAGTCATGGCTTCATTCTTCCACGCCGAGGCGGCGAATGCAGTTTCGCACCAAGTCCATTGCCCAACCTGTCAGGCGATCCGCAGACAATTCGATGACATCCGCTGTCCACAGGGTTGCCCCTAGGCCGTAGACTGGTCAGTGATCAACTGACCACCGACATCTAAGGATTGGGAACTGTTTATGTCGAAGAAGCCCACTCGAGATCAGCTCACTTCGAAGCTCGATTCCGCGAAGCAGACGTCGCTCCGAGTCCTGGCAGATGCCAGCGAGAACGCAGCCCCGAAGCTGCGTGAGGCCGCAGACAAGGCTCGCCCCCAGGTTGAGGCGCTGGCCGGCAAGGCCGAAGAGTTCGCTGAGAAGGCTCGTCCGCAGGTCGAAGCTCTGGCCGACAAGGCCAATGATCGGGTCCACGACTGGGCCGACAAGCTCGAGTCCTACCGCCCCGAAGCCACCGAACGCGCCGGCAAGTTCGCATCGAACGCCGCGACTTCGCTGTCGGCTGCCGAGACCCCGAAGCTCATCGATGACCTGGCTGTCCGCCTCACCGGTGACAAGAAGGCCATGAAGAAGGCCCGCAAGGCTCTCGCCAACGCAGGCAAGCGCATCGAGAAGGACACCGCTCGCAAGTCCGGTGGCGGAAAGGCCGCACTCGTGTGGACCCTCGTCATCGGTTCGGCCGCCGGAATCGGCTACTACGTGTGGAAGAAGGCACAGCCGGTCGAGGATCCCTGGTCGACCCCGCTGCCGAACAACCGTCCCGCCGATGCCCGTCCGGTCGGGTCCACCCCGGCTTCGCGCCAGGCCGCTGCCACCGAGGTCTCGCAGACCGCTGTGCCCTCGACCAAGGCTGAGGCCGCGAACGAGGTCCCCGCACCGAAGCCGGCTTCGCAGTCGGCTGAAGGCTCCGACGCCAAGCACTGAGTCACTGACGACTGATCAGTCACGCTGTTCAGTCACCAAGCGAATCCACGGATTCGCATGACCGTCACCGAGGCGGCCCACCGTTATGGTGGTC